>JBOFGF010000077.1:0-3836 GCA_051649005.1 Thermoguttaceae bacterium
GGAATGGATGCCTATTGCAGCAAGCCAATTGATCGTGCCAAATTACTGAAAGAAATAAAACAATGGCTCAAAAAATAGCTTGGAGTGTTGCGATAATGCTCTCATACAATGTTTGACCGGATTGGTGCCGACACCATTCGGGTTAGACGTACCTTTTTGCCTCTTTTTTGATGCAAAGAGCCGCTTTCTCTGAAAGCGGGCTAAACAAGAAAAACGCCGCAGGTATCGTGTTTTACGGCACTTGCGGCGTTCATTGTAAAGTACCCCCGGCAGGATTCGGACCTGCGACCTACGGTTTAGGAAACCGTCGCTCTATCCCCTGAGCTACGAGGGCCTCCCATTTTTATCTACATGATGAAAAGATATACCATCGCCACCAGTATCGGAAGAAGAATTACACAACTATACATCATATATCCAAAGAAACTCGGCATCTTCACGCCTGATTGCTCCGCTATCGCCTTCACCATGAAATTCGGACCGTTGCCAATATATGTCATCGAACCCATAAACACCGCGCCAAGCGATATCGCCACCAAATAATGGAATTCAAGTGCTCCACCACTTACATGCACCATCTCACCATGATCAAACGCTCTCTCCCATTTCTCCCGATCCTCCGACCACTCCGGCTTCTTCAATTCTTCCTTACTGTTCGGTGATATCGACCGCGCCGTCTCAAAAAATACCACATACGTCGGCGCATTGTCCAATACCGATGAAAGCGTGCCCGTCGCCCAGAAAAATTTCGACGCAGAGTCGATTCCAAGATTCTTGCCCTCATGATTCAATATCTGGAGCGGTGCCTGCATACATATAAATATACCAAAAAATAACGCGGCAACCTCTATTATCGCACCAAAATTAAATACATTGTCAATACGAACCTGTTTGCTGCCAAATGCAAGCGATATGCCGCAAAGTCCCATTTGAATCGTCTCTCGCAAAAAATACCAAGGATGCCAGTCGGTTCCAATAAATGGCTTGCTCGGATCGAGAAGCGCAACTGCAAAAATCACACCAGCCAAAAGCGGAACATTCAATTGCCAACCCGAAATTGAAATCGATGTCTGATGATTATTGTCTTCGGTAATATCACTTTTATTTTCACGTCGGTAAAACCAAAGTGTGTCCCAAATAAAGTAAAATCCAATCAGAATAAGATTCACAAAAGCCCACTCTTTCCAAAGATGAAGCGTCCAAGTAAATGCAACTCCCTTCAAATAACCAAGAAAAAGCGGCGGATCGCCCAGCGGTGTCAAACATCCTCCACAGTTACACACGCAGAAGATGAAAAAAACGATGGTATGAACTTTATATTTTCGCTCCTTATTCGTTTCAAGAAGAAGACGAATCAAAAGCATTGCCGCTCCTGTCGTTCCAATAAAACTGGCAAGAATGGCACCGACCAGCAAAATAACGGAATTGACAAATGGAGAGGCTTTCAGATTTCCCGAAATGCGAATGCCACCAGAAATCGTGAAAAGGGAGAAAAGAAGGACAATAAAGGGAATATATTCCGCAATAATCGCATTCAAAAAGACCGTTTTGGCAATTGCAAACCCACCATCACTGCTGGGATTTATGATGGCATGACATGGCCAGTGCTGTGCAATTGGAAAATTGCAGAAGAAGCAATAATATGCGAGAGTGATAAAACCGAGAGTGGCGGCAACGAGAAATCGGTTCAAATTATTTTCCCACCAATGCTCGGTCGCCGGAATGAGTGGCAAAACAGCGATACAAATGAGCAAAAGAGCAAAAGGTACAATCATAAAAACTGGCGGATACATTTTCACATCGCCGTGTGAATCACCTTCTTTCTTCTGATGAGCAACATCCTCTCCACTTGTGGCCGCCTTTTTTTCATCGGTCACTCCAGTGGAATCCGCCGAAGCCGGTGCATCTGTTTTGTCTGATTCGGAATGAGCAGAGTTAGAATTTGATGTATCACTTGGTTTGGCATCATTGTGATTTGACGTGTTATCAAGAGCGTGTTCGCCATTAGCAGCATCGCCATGACTTTCAGCACTTTCATGATGGGCCGCCGCTTCAACCAACTGGGATGTCCATTTTTGCGGCATTCCCTGTGAGAGCAAAAATCCATAAATACCAATGATGATAAAAATGGCAATTGCTGCCAGTCCGAGATACTTGCTCGGCTGAGCGGCATGTCCGCCATGTTCGTGAGAATCATGTTCATGTTGGTGAGAAGAATCGTTGTGTTCACTCTTTGAGTCGTGATGTTCTGACATTTGCATTTTTTGTGAGAAATGGGCGGCATCACTTTTGCAATCAGTAATACCAGAATTAGCTAAAAATTGGCACAATACCATTCTAATTAGAGCAAAATTTATTTTTTTGACAAGCTGGGGCCACACACAGACCGCCAACAAGTTTTCGCTTTTGATGAAATTGACGAAAAATAGGAGCCGGAAAGGAGGTGCGAAGCACCGCATTGACGGTTTATTTTTCGCACAGAGGCACGGAGAACACAGAGAATCGGGAACAAATCCTCCGTGAACCCTGCGTCTCCGTGAGAGAAAAAAATTCCAGCCGTTCAATAAAAGCCGGAAAGGGCATTTCCCGAATCCCGTCGGCGTTCAATGTCGGTGAACATTATTCAACTCCGAACGGAGTTATGTTGTGTGTTTTTGGGAATTCGTTTCTACCATTATTGAACGCCGACGGCGTTCGGGGCCAACAAAAACCGCCGACTTACGCCGGCGGCTCGCCAAATACACCGCCGACTTACACTCGCTTACGCTTCGTGCTCAGATAAAGAAAAAACGTCGCAAATCCTATAAAATATGGGACTTGCGACGTTTTGTTTCTACTACCGAACCCCGGACTTGAACCGGGATGCCCGTGAGGGCGGGGGATTTTGAGTCCCCTGCGTCTGCCATTCCGCCAGTTCGGCACAAATTCTGACGATTATTCTACTACATCACGACCCTTCTGCAAGTGGGGGGATATTCAAAATCGTCTTCATCAAATCATCGATATATCGGCAGTTTCGCCGCATCAATCATTATCGGACTCGAATACGACGCAGGAATCTGAATCACCTGCGACGAACTTACTGGCATCTGATTAGGAATCGGAATAACATCAGATGCCTCTAAAAATGATGAGGTTTGTGAATCAGCATATTTATCGGAAACATCGGCACGAGCCAATTCAATCACACTCGGAATAGAAATTTTTGCAAATTCTCCACTTGCCGAAAACGGAACAGACGGAGTGAGTGGGGAACCAGCAGCGACCCAATTTACCCACTCGATTTGTAGGCCTCCAAGTCCATCAAATCCATAATAGATTCGGACAGCATCGTTCCAATTTCCAGAATCCATTGCCGCTTCAGCAAATTCAACAAATCGGCGATGTCCTGCCAATTGAATTAGGTATTCAGCAACAGAAAATCCCTGTGCGTAAAATGGCATCACATCACTCGGATACTCCGAAAAAGCCACCATTTGATTGAACGGAATCCCTTTTTTGACATCCTCTCGCAGAAAATCACGGAGCAGCCGACGATAATTTTCTTTTTCTGAATCAAATTCGACACTCGTTGCCGCACCTTCATCGAGCCAGCGCGGAATTGGACGTCGAAATTTCGTGGCCAAAATCATGTGCGTCACTTCGTGTGGCAATACTGAATCGATAATGCGCTCAGCAGACCCCTGAATCGTCATTTCCCATCCATATACTTCTCCGCCGTGAAAAACAAATGATGTCGCACCACCTGCGCCCAGATGCGAACCCACTTGCACCCGAATCGGACATGGAGCGGACCAATCGGGCATTTCAGCACCGAGCCACAATTCGGCAAGACG
>JBOFGF010000078.1:0-10854 GCA_051649005.1 Thermoguttaceae bacterium
AGAGTGTATGGCGGCACTGGTTTGGGACTTGTCATTTCCAAGAATTTTGTCCAACTCATGGGAGGCGCGATCTCCGTGACAAGCCGTACAAACGAAGGAACCTGTTTTCGTTTCAATATCGTCCTTGCCGTGCCTGAAATTTCGCTCATTGACAGCTCGATTCCGGCGGAACAATCGCTGTCGCTTTTGAGCGGAAAAGTTGCCCTTGTTGTCGATGACAACGAATTTCACCGAAACGCTTTGCAAGCACAATTGACGTATTGGGGGGTTCAAACGGACATCACCGAGTCAGCGGACGGAGCTTTTCGCCTGCTGGAAACCAAAAAGCAGGCGTCAACAATTTACGATTTTGTGCTGGTTGATTCGAGCATTTTTGGCGGAACCGGCGACGATTTGGTCGTGTCACTTTCGGAGCGTTTTCCGTCTTTGCGTTCTATTCTATTGGTCGGATTGGAGGATTCCGTTTCAAATGATTCGGCATATAAACCGTCGAATTGTTTTACGACGACAAAGCCGATCAGCTACTTGATGTTGTATCATACGATTGGTGAAATGCTTTTTGGCGAGACTTATGCGAAACAATGTGTCAATGATGATGTCGCCAAAATTGTCGCTCCGAAAATACTGACACATCGAAACACTGCGGCTCGCATTCTTGTTGCCGAAGATAATCGCATCAACCAAATTGTCGTAAAAGGCATCCTAGACACCGCAGGAATGGACATTGAATTCGTTGATAATGGGCAAGACGCATTTGAGAGGGCGACCGATCCGACATCATGTTTTGACTTGGTTTTGATGGACTGCCAAATGCCGAAAACGGACGGATACGAAGCGACATTATTGATACGGAATTGGGAACGCGAACAGGGACACAAACGGATTCCGATCATCGCGCTGACCGCAAATGCGACGAAGGAGGATGTCGAAAAGTGCTTTTCTGCGGGAATGGATGCCTATTGTAGCAAACCGATTGATGCAGCGAAAGTAATTGCGGAAATCCATAAATGGCTCGAAATGAAACAGTCTGCAATTAAATAGATTCTACCGATATTGAATTGCTCTAGTAAAAGCTCATTTTGAAGTGAATTTTTTTGTAACGTGTTTTTTGACACAAAAACTGATTTTTGACCATTATTAAATTTTGTTGCGATAATCCATGCAATTTACAAAAATAAAAGCCGGAAAGGAGCGAAGTCCGATAACAAGTTGTCTATTTTGTTGAAATTGACGAAATAGGAGCCGGAAAGGAGCGACCAAAGGGAGCGTATTGACGGTTTTTGTTATCTAACCGTTTTCGCAAAACTAAACTTGTTAGTGGACTGGAAAGGAGCGAAGCGTATTGACAGTTCGTGTTGGAATTATCGCCCAAATTCCTGCGTCCATGTTCGCAAACGATCTGCCAGTTCGTCGGTGATGAGCGATTCGTCAAGTCGCCATGTCCAATTTCCATCCGTTCGGCCAGGAAAATTCATTCGAGCATTAGTCGGAAGTCCGAGCAAATCCTGCATCGGAAAAATTGCCACATTGCCAGAAGATGCAAGAACTTTGCGAACAATGCCCCACAAAATCGTATTCCGATTAACAGGAACATCTTTCGGCATATTTTCTTTAATTAAACTCAAAAGATATGGAAAATCCCAAAAAGGTTCGGGACGTTTTCGATCTTCTAAAACAGCATCGAACCAACCAGAGAGTGTGTCCGTGTCATGTGTTCCAGTACAGACAAGTGAGTTCGTCTTCCAATCCGAAGTTGCGTCGGTGTTTCGGCGAAAATCAAAATGAAACTGAAAAACATTGATTCCAGGAAATCCAAATTGGTCTCGCAATTGATGCACTCCGGGATTCATTACTCCGAGGTCTTCTGCTATTAGCTGTGCATCTGGAAATTCACGCAAAATCGTCTCAAAAAATTCTGAGGCAGGACCGGGAATCCATTCTCCCAGATCATTTGGATCAGGCGACGGCAACATGCTGAAATAATTATAAAACCCAATAAAATGATCGAGACGCACGGCATCAAATCGATTGAGAGCGTTTCTGAGTCGATGAATCCACCACGAATAATCCTCAGCACGATGCGATTCCCAATTGAAAAGAGGAGCGTTCCATCTTTGCCCATCAGGATTGAAACTGTCGCCGGGCACACCAGCAACACGAGTCATGTTGCCTTCGGAATCGAGCTGAAATAAGTGTGGGTCTGCCCATGTATCGACGCTGTTTTTTGAAACGTAAATTGGAATATCGCCAATTAGCATGATTTGCTTTTCGTGGCAATAATTGCGTAATTCACTCCACTGAACGTCGAAAACAAGCTGCAAAAATGTATGAAATGCTATTTCGTCTTCCATTTCGGAGTAAACGATGTGCAGAGCCGATTGGTCGGCGCGGCGAATTGCCTCATCTGGCCAGTGCGACCAGTCGTTGGTTCCAAATTTTTCACACAGCGCGCAAAAAATCGCATGTGGTCCGATCCAAGAAGCGCGGTCGATGAACGCATCAAAAGCCGCATGATATTTGGTCGTTGTTCCCGACTTGCTGAATTGTTTGAACCGCTCAAATGCTTTGTGAAAACATGACTTTCGGGTGTCTCTGGCGACATGAAAAGCTGTGTGTCGAATAGGGCCACGCGGCAAATTTGCAATTTCGTTTGGAGTTAGGAGTCCAACTTCGACCAAATCGTCCAAATCGATATAAATCGAGTCTCCAGCAAAAGTGGATATGCTGGCATACGGCGAGAAGCAATCATCGGTCGGATTGACGGGCAGCATTTGCCATGCTTTTTGACCTGATTTGGCCAAAAAATCGACAAAACGGCGCGCTCCGGCACCGAGCCCGCCACAGCACGGATTGCCGGGAAGAGATGAAAGAGGAAGCAAAACACCACTAAATCTTTGATTGAGATTCATCATCACGAAAAAAGTATTAGGTATTAGGAGTATCAACCATAAAATAGATGCAGCGTCCGATTATACAGTATATTACAATAAAATCAATCACTACTATCCGACTTTTCATCAAAAACCCAGTCCGATAACAAGTTTACGATTTTTATGAAACTGACGAAAATAGAAGCCGAAAATTGCATTTCCGAATCCCGTCGGGATTCAATTATGGTAGAAACACGAACATCAAAATGTCAGAACCCCATTCGGGGTTCAATAACGGTGACCATAATTCAACTCCGACGGAGTTGTGTGGTTTTGTGGGCAATTCGTTTCTACCATAAATTCGTTTCTACCATAATTGAACACCGACGGTGTTCAGACCCAACAAACCCGCCGAATAAACCCGCCAACTTACGTCGGCGGAATTTATACCGCGTCGGAAACCGACGGGATTCGGAAATGCAATTTCATGGCAATGGAATTTTAGCGTAAAAAGTTGATTCAATGCCGGTGTTTACGCACCGGCTCGAAACGCCGGCGGCTCGCCGATTTTCTCCGGTGGTTGAATAACGATCATCCCAAAATTTTTCGCTCTTTTTCTGGGAGTTTTAGAAGTTCTTGGCGACACAATTCGCAGAGTCGCTGCATCGTTTTGAGTGAGAGCTTTTCCGCACGAGTTGTTGTGCCAAAATTCATTTCGTCCATGATTTCATCAATTCGCTCTTTTGAGATGGTGTTTTTGAACGCGCTGCACAATTCGGCCCGAAGAAACTTGCGCCGATGAAAAAAGATGGCCCGAGAAAATTCATTGAAAAATTTGAGATCGGGAATTTTGCCGCGCCTCGCTTCGTCGAGTGTCAAACGAATAATTGCCGAATCGACTTTGGGACGCGGCCAGAAAACAGTCGGAGGCATGATTCGTATCAGTTCAGTGCGACATTGTGCCTGCGTCCACAGAGACAAAGCACCCCAATCTTTGCATCCAGGTTTCGCGGTGATTCGGTCGGCCAACTCTTTTTGAATGGTCACACACATCAAATCTGGCGGCGTTTCGGTCAAAAGGAGATTAGAAATGAGCGGAGTGGCAATGCTATAAGGCAAATTGGAAACAAGCTTGAAACGCCTCGATTCACCATTTGGTCCCGTTTTATGTAATTCTTCGGTGACTGCTTCGAGCACTTCTGGACGCAGACGATTTTTGTTTTTCAGGACATCAATCTGCAAAAAACGAATGTTTGTACGTCCGAAAAGCTCTTGCTTTGCGATCTCCTGCATTACTGGATCAATATCGACAGTTATTACAACAGCCGCACGATCTGACATTGGTGCCGTCAATGAACCTGTTCCTGTTCCGACTTCAAGAACCACGTCATTTGAATCAATTTTTGCAGATTCATGGAGAAGCTGCAAAAGATTTAAGTCGATGAGAAAATTTTGCCCGAATCTTGACTGCGGATGAAACCCCATCGTTTCAAATTTTTGCATCAAGTATGTCCGCGTTTGTCGTGCTGTTTGCATTATATGTTAGTTGTACTGTCGAAGTTGTTTTTGCGTAAACACAGTGTCTTTGACTCTGTGTATATGTTTGTATTTCAGCCGCAAAGAGGCGTTAAACAAAGATTCAGGAAAATCGTTGTTATATTATATCACAAATTGCCTGATTTTCAAGGACTGGCAGCGATGCCAGCATTCGGAAAGGATCGCATTGACGATTCAGGATGCGTTT
The DNA here is from genome assembly GCA_051649005.1 of Thermoguttaceae bacterium. GTDB lineage: Bacteria > Planctomycetota > Planctomycetia > Pirellulales > Thermoguttaceae > WRKP01. The sequence continues at coordinate 4,615 of JBOFGF010000078.1, forward strand.
TGCCAGAAATACGGCACTGGTGTGCTTTATTTTCGGCATCAATAAAGAATTCCACGAATAACAATTCCTTAATTTTGTACAAAGAAGACAGTACGAAATCATTCACGGAATTATTCATTTTATTTCTGTGTGGCTTTCAAACGAATGATATTTTGCGTTAAATGAGTTCGGATCAAGTGGATCGGTCACTTTGGTGTCAGAGGGTGTCTCAAAATTTGTTGGGACGCTTAAACTCGTGGGAGAGAGCGTTATTTGTGGAGAGACAGCAGAAGGAGACGAATCACTCGGAGGAGCAAAAACGGTTTTTGGCATTGCTCGACTGAGTTGGCGTGGAAGCTGACCACTGGGTTTATTGGCGGCTTTTTCCTCCGGTTCTGAAAGTTGCTTCGCATTTCGATATTGCGAATCTCGCCATTTCGGTGTAATCTCTTTTGTCATCATTTGTATCCACTGCGTCAAATAGAGATACTGAGATGATTCGACGTTAAAAGCCGGTTTTCCGCCCCCATGATAAGTTACCAGAGCAAGCAAAACAGGACTTTCAGAAGGATGATCGAAATTTACCGCTTCGAGAACTCTTTCAATGTTCTGCTTTGTTGTGGCCCCACCAACTTGGTGTGGAATACGCAATTTGAACGTGTTCATGCACTGTGAACCATGACAATCAGCGGCGGCGCATCGTGAAACTAAAACCGGCTCAATTTTTTTTGCAAACGAATCAAGAGCCGACTTTGAAATCGAAAAACGAGATTTTCCGCCAAGTGGTTCAGTGTCCGTCGATTTTTCTGGCGTGTTTTCGTCGGATGTCGCCGCTTCACTGAGAAAATCTTGCGTTTCTCTGATGCGATTCTGAATATAATTTTGTAGAATTTCATTTGGCGAGAGGAGCAACGCGAGTTGATATTCGCAGAGTGCATCATCTGGCATTTCATGGTTTAGACACCACTCCGCAAATTTGATGAGATCATTTATGTTTTGTTCGTTGATAAATGTGCGCTTATATTTACGAATCTGCTCCTTTGTTTCGCCGATATATTCGACATTTTCTCGTGGAACATTGATAGTTCCGTATTCAGTTGTAAGTGCATAATATGAATCATTGACTTTGGCTGTTCCTTTTAGAATTAAACCTGTGCGGAGTAAAAAAAAGACCTCAGATTCGTATGAATTTGGTGAATCAGCCGAAAAAGAAGTGGGGACAGACGCATTTCCCTTATCAGGAATTGCGGTGCGATAACCATTCCACATCAATTCTTGTGCGGCGAGAGCTCCGCTCATCAGTATTCCGAATATCCCAACAAATCGAATGAATCGCATTGATTTTAATGAAAAAGCTCAAACTAAAAACGATATTGTTCCAAACTACGCAAATAGCACTATTTCGCCAGTAGCCAATAGTGCTATTTTTTTAGATTTTTGTCAATACCAAAAGTTGCGTCAATGTTGGGCGAGCCGCCGGCGTTTCGAGCCGGTGCGTGAACACCGGTATTTGTTCGGCGGTTTATTGGGCGAGCCGCCGGCGTAAGTCGGCGGTGTGTTTGACCATCGGAATTCGTTCCAGAACTCCGGAGCGTTCAATGTTCCCGAACACCGGCGGTGTTCTGACGTTTTGGATGTTCGCGTTTCTACCGATATTGAATCCCGACGGGATTCGGGAAATGTCATTTCCGGTTTCCATTGAACGGCTGGAATTTTTTTCTCGCACGGAGACGCAGGGTTCACGGAGGATTTTTTTCCGCTTCTCTGTGTCCTCCGTGCCTCTGTGCGAAAAATAAACCGTCAATACGGTGCTTCGCACCTCCTTTCCGGCTGTTATTGAACGGCTGGAATTTTTTTCTCTCACTGAGGCACTGGGTTCACGGAGGATTTTTTCCGCTTCTCTGTGTCCTCCGTGCCTCTGTGCGAAAAATAAACCGTCAATGCGGTGCTTCGCACGTCCTTTCCGGCTGTTATTGAACGGTTGGAATTTTTTTCTCTCACGGAGACGCAGTGTTCACAGAGGATTTGTTCCCGCCTCTCTGTGTCCTCCGTGCCTCTGTGCGAAAATAAACCGTCAATACGGTTCTTCGCACCTCCTTTCCGGCTGTTATTGAATGGCTGGAATTTTTTTCTCTCACGGAGGCGCAGGGTTCACGGAGGATTTGTTGCCGCTTCTCCGTGTCCTCCGTGCCTCTGTGTGAAAAACAAACCGTCAATGCGGTGCTTCGCACCTCCTTTCCGGCTTTTATTGAACGGCTGGAATTTTTTTCTATCACTGAGGCACAGGGTTCACGGAGGATTTGTTTCCGATTCTCCGTGCCTCTGTGCGAAAAATAAACCGTCAATGCGGTGCTTCGCACCTCCTTTCCGGCTTCTATTTTGACAATTGCATCAAAATCACAAAATTTGTTGGCGGACTGGCAGTTTGGCGTGAATACCTACTAATTCCTTGCACGCTCTGATTGGATCGAGGCAAACCGACCAGATGAGGCGACAGATGCCACTGATATATTTTTTTTCCTGCAAATCGGCCTGCGCAAAACGAAATTGAATCACGGCTTTTCGATGGCGAATGAGACTTTTTCGATAATTATGCCTTATTATCGCTTTTTGCATGGCAAGATTCGCATACATATATGTTTTGCGGATATTTCTGACCGAACGAGCATCATGTTCGCGTACAACGGCTCCGTTTTCTGGCAAAATCACGCCATTATTCTTTTCAAGAATCCGCAGTATTAAATCAATATCTTCTGCCATCAGTAAATCTTTGTCAAAAATATACGGGAGTTGCTGCAAAAGGCTCTTTCTTGTCATTGATGCCTGCAACAAAATATACGGATTCAGGAAAACGGTTTTTAGAGAGATCGTATTTTGTTCTGGATATGAAATGTTCCACCTGTTTTTTCCATCGGAATTTCCGCCGCACAATTGATCAATCACCCATCCAATTTTCGGATTTGCTTCGAGCGCAGAAGCGAGACGTTTGATGTGTCCAGGCAGAAACAGGTCGTCTGAATCTAAAAATGCGATATACGGCATTGTACTTTCGGCAATTGCCCTGTTTCGCGTCGGGCCCGGCCCCTGATCGGTGCAATCGGATGGCTTTCGCAACACTTTCACCGGATGTCCAAATGATTCGGCAACTTCAATGCTTCGGTCGGTCGAACCATCATCTGCGACAATGATTTCCATCGGCCCATCGTATTCTTGGACGAGAATACTTTCAATGGCCTCCTTCAAAAAGACTTCCCTATTGAAAACAGGAATGATTATCGATACTCCTTGCATGTTTAATTTATTTTTTTAGGAATGAATTTCCAAATGTCAAGATTTTCTGTTTTATTTTTGTTATAACTCGATAAGGATCAAGACATATTGCAACAAGAGTGTTGTAGAAGCACCTTAAATACGCATGTTCAGCATAATCACGTCTCGCTCTGTAATAATATCTGGATGATTTTTGTTTTCGTATCAAACTTTTTGGATATGGAAATCGCTTAATTGCTTTGTTGATGCACGCATCTTCCATTTTACAAGCACGACGTAAATTTCGCACTGAGCGGCCATCATGTTCGCGGACTATTGTGCCATCACCATCCAATGATCTTGCTGGAAATTTTTCCATTATTCTTAGAAACAAATCCTTATCTTCGGCAATGAGAGACTCATCAAAAACCCCATCTACATATTGAAAGACAGTTTTACGAATCATCACAGTAGATGGGAGACAATGCTTGTTGAAAAAAAGAGCTTCGTGAAATTTCATGCCTTCATCTGGCATAAATCTCATTTTCCATGTCGCACCATTTGCATACTTATAAACGCAAATATCCATTACTAACATCACATCAGGCTCATTGTCGAGTGTATCAGCGAGACGTTGGATGTGTCCAGGCAGAAACATATCGTCGGAATCCAGAAAGGCGATATACGGCATTGTACTTTCAGCAATGCCTCTATTTCGAGTCGTCCCAACTCCATTAACATTGCAATCGGCTGGTTTTCGTATCACTTTCACCGGAGGTCCGAATGATTCGGCAACTTCGATGCTTCGGTCAGTCGAACCATCATCTGCGACAATGATTTCGATTGGCCCGTCGTATTCTTGGGAGAGAGCACTTTCGATGGCATCTTTCAAAAAGACTTCTCGATTCCAAACAGGGATGATTACAGATACACCTTGCATGATGTTTTTATTGATTGTATGTTTACCAAACGACTGGAACCAATCCGGTCTCCGTAATTCGATTATCTGCGGTGATGAGCGGTATTCCATGTTGTAAAGCCGTCGCCACAATGATTCGGTCAGCAGGATCACCGTGCATTTCCAGTTTGCCGCTGCGAGATGCAATACCTGGACTTATGGAAATAAGTTTGAAAAAAGTATCTTGGCAAATATCTTCAAACCACTGATTGAGTGGCTCATTGATATAAATTCTGCCCTTTTGGTGTAACATGGCAATTTCCCAAAGAGAAATATCCGAAAACCCAAGATGGTCTGCTTCACAAATGGCTTTATTTGCTCTTGCAGATAATCGTTTTGGCTCACAAAGTAACCAAATCAAAACGTGTGTATCTGCGATCATCATTGCATTGCCTCCCATTTTTCCTCAAGTGGAGAGACAATATCACCCAGAACGCGAATACGCCCAAAGAGATGCTGACTGAATTTGCCCTGCATCGTTGGATTAAATTCATCCAGCAGCGGCAATTCGGCGGGGTCATCTGCTTCGACTATAACTTTCACGTTTCGGGACTGCCACTGAATTGGTAGTGGAATGGTAAGTATGCCATTTGGCAAAACCGTTGCTGCAATTTGTAGTTGTGTCATGTCTTAAAATCTTCCTCTAATTTTTGTTACATACAAATCAATGTTGATATGGAAATGTGTCATTTTGGTCTCGTCGTCTCCATGAATCGAGAATAGTCATTGTTTTATACAAAAGTTGCGTCGCACGGTCTTTCGTATCAGACTCGGTGTAACAACGGAGACCAGGTGTGTTTCCGGCTGCTCGCAAATGAACGATGTCACCATCACCAAAAGTGATGCGAAGACCGTCAGTGCGGTCGATGTACTGCACATCACCGAATGCCGCGAATGCAAAATGTACAAATTCTGGACCACTCGAGTCGAGTTCCTCCAATTTTCGTTTTGCAATGTCTGTTGGAAAATTGTGAAGCCAGTCACTCATGGCGATGCGGCGAGGCAAATATGATGTGATTTCAGAAAGAGATACCCCGACTCGGCGTGCAAAACAGAGCACTGCAATCAGAACAATAGCTGGTTCTCGGGTCATCAGAGGCGACAAAGAGAATCGTGGATCATCCTCATCGAGATAAATCGAATTGGCAGTCAAAAATCCGCCATTTGCTTCGTATCCGCAAACTCTCTTAAATCCTTCCTTCACTGCGAGATTCATACCTTCTACGACAAACGGCGAACCTATTTTCGTTCTGATAATCTTTTTGAACCATCCTGATTTTTCCAAAGCCGTATTGGAATTGATTGGAGTAACCACACAATCTGCCAGTAGAAACCGCGATGTCAAAATTCCTGCCGTGTCTCCACGAATCAATTCCCCCTGCTCGTCAAATAAAAGCGGACGATCACTGTCGCCATCTGTCGAAAAAATTGCGTCGAACGGAGGACGATCCTGCGTCCATTTCAGACCAGACGGCAGATCATGCCCAGATGCCCAGTTCTTTGCCAAAAATAAATCTTCGTCTCGAACGGCCTCGGTGTCAATCGCTATAAACTCATTACTGCGCCCCAATCGAGTTACTTGCGCACCAAGTGCAACTAATAAATCAAATAGCAAATCGCGTCCGACTGCGGAATGTTCATAAAAACCGATTCGACATCCTTCCAACGCTTTTTGGGAAAAAGCTCGCACAAAGCGATCAATATACAACTTTTGAGCAGCACCACTTCCATCAGATGGTGACACGACATTCTCCGGTTTCAAAAGACCTGTCGCATCAAAAAGAGTATCAGGAACCGAAACTATTTCTTTTTTTATTTCGGATTCATCATGTTTCAATAATTCTCTTTCGGGCAAGAAAAATTTGATGCCGTTTCGGTCAGCCGGAATGTGACTGCCTGTAATCATGATCGACGGAATTTTGTTTGAAAATCCATACAAAGCAAGTGCCGGCGAAGGGAGTGTGCCACAGTCAATCGGAATGACTCCAAACGACTGAATCGCCGCCAATACCGCTCGGAAAATTCGAGGCGAAGATGAACGCAGATCAAATGCC
>JBOFGF010000079.1:0-10212 GCA_051649005.1 Thermoguttaceae bacterium
CAGTGCGACCGGAGGCAATGTATCCCAAATTGTCGAAGAATTTCATTCTTTTGATGCCGTTCTTCAAAAAGAACCACGATTGAATGCTGTTCTCAGTTCGGCAATGATTTCCAATGATGAAAAAGTCGCTCTGTTGCAAAAAGCATTTCAATCGAGTTCTTCGCCACTCTTTTGGAACTTTTTGAACATTGTCGCCAAACGAGGCCGACTCGATCTTATTCGATTGATTTGCGCCGCCACACAAACCCTTTTCGATCAGCGAATGAAGCGTTTTCCAGTCATAATCACGACTGCCGAACCTCTCGCCGAAGAAACCAAAACATCACTAATACAAAAATTGCGCGAACTTGTCGGCGGTGAACCGATTGTCCGCGCTCTCGTCGATCCCGATGTGATCGGCGGACTTGTTGTGCGCGTCGGAGACACCGTTTACGACGCTTCTATATTGACCCAACTTAAAAACGTATGTCAACATATTATTGACAGGAGTTCCCATGAAATTCAACGCAGACGAGATAGCTTCAGTCATTCAGAAGGAAATTGAACAATACGAGCAGAAAATCGATGTCCGCGAAGTCGGTCGTGTCCTCGAAGTTGGCGACGGAATTGCCCAAATTTATGGGCTTTCTGGTGTCATGGCAGGGGAAATGATCGAATTTCCACATGGTGTCATGGGACTGGCGTTCAACCTCGAAGAAAACTCGGTCGGAGCAATTGTTCTGGGCGATTATCTCAAATTACAAGAAGGCGACGAAGCTAAAACCACCGGACGACTCCTTCGTGTTCCTGTCGGACAGGCCGTCCTCGGACGCGTTCTCGATCCGCTCGGAAATCCACTTGATGGAAAAGGACCAATTGTTACGACCGAATTTCGTGATGTAGAAAGCCTCGCACCTGGAATCGCGGACAGACAGCCCGTTCGAGAAGCTCTTCAAACCGGCATCAAAGCGATTGATGCGATGACACCAATTGGTCGTGGACAACGAGAATTGATTATTGGTGACCGAAAAACTGGTAAAACAGCGATCTGCATTGACACGATCATAAACCAAAAAGGAACCGGCGTGAAATGTTTTTACGTCGCAGTCGGGCAAAAAGATTCGACAGTCGCCGCCATTATCGAAACACTCAGGGAACATGGTGCGATGGATTACACGACTGTAATTGTCGCCGGTGCCAGTGCTCCTGCTCCGCTCCAATATATTGCCCCATATTCCGGCTGTGCGATGGCCGAATATTTTATGTACAAAGGCGAACACACTCTCGCCGTTTACGACGACTTATCGAAACAAGCCGTCGCTTATCGACAAATCTCACTTTTAATGCGACGTCCACCTGGCCGCGAAGCATATCCAGGCGACGTTTTTTACTGCCATAGTCGCCTTTTGGAGCGTTCGTCAAAACTGTCAAAAGAACTGGGCGGTGGATCACTCACTGCTCTTCCAATCGTGGAAACGTTGGAAGGGGAAGTTTCTGCATATATTCCCACGAACGTCATTTCGATCACAGATGGCCAGATTTACTTGCAGCCCGACTTGTTTTTCAGAGGTCAAAGACCTGCGATGAATGTCGGTATTTCAGTCAGTCGCGTCGGTGGCTCCGCTCAAATTCCAGCAATGAAACAAGTGGCCGGTGGAATGCGACTCGACATGGCAGCTTTCCGCGAACTAGAAGCATTTGCCCAACTTGGAACCGATTTGGATGCTGCGACTCAGGCCCGCCTGGATCGTGGTTATCGCATCAACGAACTTTTGAAACAGGGCCTCTGCAAACCGATGCACGTCGTCGATCAAATTTTCGTGATTTATGCTGGAACACGCGGCTTCCTCGACAAAGTAAAAATTGATCATGTTCTTCGCTGGCAAGATGAGTTTTTGGCATTTTTGCACGATTTGTATCAGGTACTTTGGGACAAAGTGGCCGACGAAAAGAAGCTGAACCCCGAAATCACGGCTCAAATGGATGCTGCTTTTAATGAATTTAATAAATCATTTCAATAAAAAAATTGCGATCCCACTCGTCGATGTAGATGTTTTGGAAGAAATCGATATTTATGCTGGCTCGCTGAACATTGTTACGAGATGAGAAGACGCTCAGCAGAAATTACGCAATACAATCGAAGAAAGAATCCTTCAACTTGTTGCCGAATGAAGAACGGTGACTGGGCGGAAATTAAAATCGTCGCTTTTTGGGATGCCCGGCAAAACCCAGATGAATTGGAATTGAAATAATCGAAACACGAAACGTATGTGCGTAACAACATATACTAAAATACTTGAAATGCAATTACTATGGCAAAAGCACGAGCACTTGACAAACGTCGCAAATCGGTTCGGAGTATTCGCAAAATCACGCGGACAATGGAACTTGTCGCCACTGCTCAGTTCAAACGAGCGATGGACCTCGCCATTGCCGCTGATGCGTATACAAAACGACTGGTCGATCTTGTCCATGACCTCTCTGCTTCGGGAGAATCGGAGTCGCATCCTCTCTTGGTCGAGCGCAATCAGCCGAAAGACCAAAAGGATGTCGTTCTCCTTGTTCTCAGTGCGAATCGGGGCATGTGCGGCGGGTTCAATTCCGGCGTGATGCGACTGGCACAGCAACGTCTCAAATTACTGCAAAACGATTACAATGGTGTCAGTTTGGAGGTTTCTGGAAAACGCGGAATTGCCGCCTTCAAATTCAGAGGAAGTCAAATTTCAGAGTCGTATATCGATTTGCAGGACAAACCTTCGCTCGCACAAGTAAACGAATTGGCGGACAGGTATTTGGATGACTTTTTGGCCGATAAAATAGACCGACTCGATGTTTGTTATATGAAATTTGCCACTCTGAGCCGCCAATATCCAGTTATTGAGACTCTTTTGCCAATTGCGGAACTGACAGAGGCCGGTGACACGAATGCCGTCAAAGAAGAAGGCCAAATTGATCTCAAAAAAGCTGCACTGGTCGCATCAGCTGATCGACATACTGCGACTCGTGAGGACAAAGGAGCGGCCGGTCTTAAACATTCGTCCTCTGTTCAATTTGAATATGTTCCTTCGGCTTCCAGTATTTTGGAAGAATTGGTTCCGAAAGCATTCAAGGCAAAACTCTTCAAATGCTTCCTCGACTCCGCAGTCGGAGAGCAGATTGCACGAATGGTCGCCATGAAAGCTGCCACTGAAAACGCCGACAAAATGCTCGGTCTACTGACGACTGCATACAACCGCGCACGCCAATCACAAATCACAAACGAAATTTTGGAAATTATAAGTGGTGCTGATGCACTTGAAAATTAAAACAAGATAAACTTAAATAGTCAACTTTCCGGGCATTGTATTTGATATTTTTGCCCTTTTTCAGTATCGATAATCAGTAATTGTAAATGGATTTAATGAATTTATGGTAAAATTCCCGAACATTTTTTCAAACCCCCTTTTTTGGAGAGCCTCATCTATGAAACTAACTCTATTTGTTCGACCGCTCCTCGTCGGAGTGATGTGCGGACTTTTCGCTTTTGTAACAGCGAACCAAATGACAGCCCAAGAACCAGCTCCTGTCGCCGCACCAGTTGCCGCGCCAGAAGTCAAACCGGCTGAAACTCCCGCCGCGCCAGTTGCAGCACCAGAAGTCAAACCGGCTGAAACTCCCGCCGCTCCAGTTGCCGCGCCAGAAGTCAAACCGGCTGAAACTCCCGCCGCACCAGTTGCCGCACCAGAAGTCAAACCGGCTGAAACACCTGCCGCTCCAGTTGCCGCACCAGAAGTCAAACCGGCTGAAACACCCGCCGCACCAGTTGCCGCACCAGAAGTCAAACCGGCTGAAACACCTGTCGCACCAGTTGCCGCACCAGAAGTCAAACCGGCTGAAACTCCCGCCGTCGTTGTAGTGGACGAAAACATTGTTGTCGAATCAGAAATGGTATTGCCCCCTTCGACCGGCACAACGACTTCTCAGACTGCATCACACAAACCAGAAACTCTCGGTCCTGTGGCCCGTGGAATGGTTTATATGATGTATCCCGAAAGTGAAATTAAATTCATTGTTTTCTGGTTTTTTTCACTCTTCTGTTCAATAGCAGCCCTTTATTACGCATGGAAATTTTACTGGGAAATGAAGGCTGCTGATCCTGGAACGAAGAAAATGCAGGAAATAGCAGAAGCCGTCAGAGAAGGTGCATATGCCTATTTGTATCAGCAATATAAAGTAGTTGCCATCTTTTTTGTCGTGATTTGTGCATTCCTTGCATGGCTCGCATTCGGTTTGCATGTTCAGCATCCTATTGTCCCAATTGCCTTTTTGACCGGCGGTTTCTTCTCCGGTCTCGCTGGTTGGTTCGGAATGAAAACAGCCACTTGGGCTTCAAACCGAACAGCAGCTGCTGCTCAAAAATCGCTCAATCAAGGTCTTCAAGTCGCTTTCCGAAGTGGTGCGGTCATGGGACTGACTGTCGTTGGACTCGGTTTGATCGACATTGTTCTCTGGTTCGGTGCTCTTTACTGGGGATTCAAAATGTTCGGCTGGGAAATGAACCTGATCGAAATCACTGTCACGATGCTCTGCTTCGGAATGGGTGCTTCCAGTCAGGCCCTTTTTGCCCGCGTCGGTGGTGGTATTTTCACGAAGGCCGCTGATGTCGGTGCTGACCTCGTCGGAAAAGTCGAAGCCGGTATTCCAGAAGATGACGAACGAAATCCTGCCACAATCGCAGATAATGTCGGCGACAATGTCGGCGACGTTGCTGGAATGGGAGCAGACTTGTATGAGTCGTACTGCGGATCAATCCTCGCCACTGCGGCTCTTGGTGTTGCTGCATTTTCAGGATCGTCTTTGCCGCTGCCAGAAGGTCTGACGGGACACATTATGCAATTAAATGCACTTTTCCTTCCCATCGTTCTTGCTGGGGCTGGTATTCTCCTTTCGATCATGGGCGTTTTCATGGTCAAAACTGAAGAAAATGCCACTCAGGGAACACTCCTGAAAGCTCTCGCTCGTGGTGTTGATAATTCCAGCATTCTCATCGCAATTTTGGCCATCATTTTGGCGTATGTCCTTCTGCCCGGATATGGATCAGTCGGTTTCAGCGTCGTTGTTGGTCTTGGTGCTGGATGGCTCATCGGAAAGTGGACCGAATACTCCACAAGTGACGAATATCAGCCGACAAAAGACATCGCAGGACAGGCACAAACCGGTCCGGCCACTGTCATTATCGGTGGTATTGCCGACGGAATGAAATCAGTCTGGTTCCCAGTTCTGGTCGTCTGCGTCGCCACTCTTCTCGCCTTCGGTTTTGCCTCAAAATGGAATTTCAGCGATATTTCGTACTTCTCGATTGGTTTGTACGGAATTGGTATTGCCGCAGTTGGAATGCTCAGCACACTCGGAATTACACTGGCAACTGATGCGTATGGACCAATTGCCGATAATGCCGGTGGAAACGCCGAAATGTCTGGTCTCGATCCAGAAGTCCGAAAACGAACCGATGCACTCGATTCGCTCGGGAATACAACTGCCGCGACTGGAAAAGGTTTTGCAATTGGTTCGGCCGCTTTGACCGCGCTTGCTCTTTTGGCTGCGTATGTCGAAGAAGTCCGAGTCGGTTTTGAACGATGGGGCGACAGTGCCAGAGTCGAAATCGTCAAAGAAAATCCGCAAGAAGGATTCTACAAATTGAACAATTCGTTCATTTTGCAACTCAAGAAAGATACCAATGCCAAAGACGGTTTTGTGCACATTCCATATCTCGTCAACACAAATCAGTTGAAAAAGGATGTGAAAAAAGCGTGGGATGAAATGGTCATCAAATCGCCAAAACTTATCACCGATCCGGTTCTTGAAATTGAAGACACGACAAAAATGGGGGTCAATCACAACATGGAACCATATTCTGCGAAGTTCAAAGCAGTTCATGGCGACTTCGTTGACGTGAAATGGGCTTCCATGAAAGACTGGATGATCTATTACAACTGCGACTTGATGAATCCGAAAGTTATTGTCGGTGTTTTTCTCGGTGCGATGGCGGTCTTCCTTTTCGCGGCAATGACGATGAAAGCAGTCGGTCGTGCTGCGTATGGAATGGTCGAAGAAGTGCGTCGCCAATTCCGTGAAAATCCAGGAATTATGGATCGATCTGTTCGACCCGATTACAAGGAGCCGGTGCGACTGAGTACGATGGCCGCTCAAAGAGAAATGATTTTGCCATCAATTCTCGGTCTTGTCTTGCCAGTTATTGTCGGATTGGTACTCGGAGTCGCCGGAGTCATTGGTCTTTTGATTGGTACTTTGACCAGTGGATTTTGCATGGCCGTTTTCATGGCAAATGCCGGTGGTTCATGGGACAATGCGAAAAAGTACATTGAAGCTGGAAACTATGGCGGCAAACGGAGCGAAGCTCACAAAGCTGCTGTTGTCGGTGACACTGTCGGCGACCCGTTCAAAGACACGTCGGGGCCGAGTCTCAACATTCTCATCAAACTGATGAACATGGTGAGTGTTGTCGCGGCTGGTTTCATTGTTCGATTCAGTCTTGAAGCTCTCGGCTGGTTCTAGTCGTTTGTTGTCAGCGGCGGGGTTTGTCCCCGCCTTTTGTACAGAGACCGCCGGAGTATTCCGGCGGTTTCAGCAAAGTTTGAATGTAAAAGATGCAGAAAAATAATTAACAAAAAAAGAATCCTGAAACGGGAAAAGATACGAATCGAAAAGTGACACGGCGGCAAATTTTTGAAAATTCCGCTCTGTTTTATAGAGCAACGAATACACATATTGAAATCATCACAATTATCGATGCGCGAAAAAACGTGCGACTCGATTGATACAAATAATAATCAATTCCATTAACCCACCAGAAAAATATGGTAACAGCAACAGAAAACATCGGGAAAATCTCCCAAGTGATCGGTTCGACCTTCGATGCCCAATTCGCTGAAGACCGATTGCCGGAAATTTACAATGCTCTAAAAGTCGATTCGACGCAAAAAGGACGAGACATCCATCTCGTCGGCGAAGTGCAGCAGCATCTCGGCGGCGGAAAAGTTCGCTGCGTCGCTCTCGGTTCGACCGATGGACTCGTGCGCGGAATGGAGTGCGTTGATACAGGAAAACCAGTCTCGGTGCCAGTCGGACATGAAACACTCGGACGTGTTTTCAATCTGCTCGGTGAACCAATAGATAAAAAAGGTCCAGTCGGTGCAAAGGAATTTCGTCCGATTCACCGCGAAGCACCGCCAATTTCTGATCTTGCCACGAAAACGGAAATTTTCCCCACTGGTATTAAAGTCATCGACTTGTTGACTCCATTTGTACGCGGTGGAAAAGCTGGGTTGTTTGGAGGAGCTGGACTCGGTAAAACGGTCATTTTGCAAGAATTGATTGCTCGAATTGCATCAGCACACGGCGGAAATTCAGTATTTGCTGGTGTCGGCGAACGAACTCGAGAAGGAAACGATCTCTGGCTCGAAATGTCTGAAGCCAAAATTGGAACAACGGGACGAAGTGTCATCGACCAAACGACGATGGTGTTCGGTCAGATGAATGAGCCGCCCGGTGCTCGTCTCCGCGTCGCCCTTTCAGCTCTGACAATGGCGGAATACTTCCGCGATGTCACTGGAACGGACGTGCTTCTTTTTATCGACAACATTTTCCGTTTTTCACAGGCCGGTTCTGAGGTATCTGCACTTCTTGGTCGAATGCCATCTGCGGTCGGATATCAGCCGACTTTGGCATCAGAAATGGGCGCACTACAAGAACGAATTGCATCGACAAATCGTGGTGCGATCACTTCCGTACAAGCAGTTTATGTTCCGGCGGACGATCCAACCGATCCGGCTCCGGCGACCGCATTTGGCCAGCTCGATGCGTTTTTGTACTTGGAACGTGCAATTTCCGAAAAGGGAATTTATCCAGCAGTCGATCCACTTGCTTCATCGAGCCGAATTCTCGATCCGCAGTATGTCGGCGAACGTCATTATGAATGTGCGCGAGTTGTTCAACGAACTTTGCAGCGTTATCGAGAATTGCAGGACATTATTGCGATTCTCGGTGTCGATGAACTGGCAGAAGAAGATAAACTTGTCGTTCATCGAGCTCGTCGAATGGAACGATTTTTGTCGCAGCCGTTTCTCGTGGCCGAAGTTTTCACTGGAAAGCCAGGCGAAATCACACCACTCGAAGATACAATTCGGTCTTTCGAGGAAATTGCATCTGGTAAGTGGGACCATCTTTCGGAGCAATCGTTTATGTACGTCGGTTCTATTGAACAGGCAGCCGAACAAGATGAACGTCTTCAAGCAGCGGCGAAGAAAAAATAGGACATTAAATTCATCGCGGTTTTGTGAAACGTCGTCTAATCACAGCAAAATATGTCCAAAGATGACATGTGAGTGCATTTGTATTTCAATTTGCTGCATTTTATTTTTACTTTTTTGACAATGAGAACAGCGACTATTAGCAGGAATACGAATGAGACGCAGATTTCCTGTTTCATCAACATTGATGGAACAGGTGAGTCTGAGATTTCGACCGGAATCGGATTTTTCGATCACATGCTCACACTTTGGGCCGCACATTCTCATTTCGATTTGAAATTGCAGGCGAATGGCGACTTACACATTGATGGCCATCACACTGTCGAAGATGTTGGTATTGCAATCGGACAAGGAATACTGACGGCAATTGGCGACAAACGCGGCATTCGAAGATATGGACATTTCACACTTCCGATGGATGAAACTCTGGTCACCACGGCGGTTGATTTCTGTGGACGGCCTGCTTTTGTTTATCGAGTCGAATTTGGAAGTCCTAAAATCGGCTCTTTTGACACAGAACTTGTCCGTGAATTCTGGCTCGGACTTTGCACCGCTTCGTCGGTCAATCTTCACTTGCTTTTGCATTATGGAACGAATAGTCATCATATTTCCGAGGCACTTTTCAAAAGTATGGCTCGATCTATGCGAATGGCAGTAGAATTCGATCCATCTCAGAAGGGAATCCCGAGTACAAAAGGGACACTCAACTAAATGGCACCTCTAATAATACCTTTTTCAAAAACACTGACACTGTAATTTGCGGGGTTTTTGCGTTCAAGAATCGCAAAAACATGAATAAATAGATGTGTCATAAAAGATGAAAATTGATTGCCATTAAAAGGTAATTCCGAATCCCGATGGGGACGGAAATTGGCGACATTTCATTTGCAATAATTATTATTGAAACAATAACACAGGGCGGCTCGTCAAACACCCCCCCCCGACTAACGTGGGTGGCTCGTCAAACGCGGACACGAATTTTGCATCGCAAAAAATCTAAAACCGTGAACGGACACAAATAAATATGGTTTCACAGAATCGAATTTTGTGGAATTGATCTACGAATTTTGTGAAATCAATCTAAATAGTCTCCGTTTTTGGAGCTTCGACTTTTTCGACATCGGCTTTTACAGGTGCTCCTTTTTCATCGAGAACGATTTTCGGGAGCGGTTTTGGAGTTACTGGATTGCTTCGGAAAACTTCGACAAACGGAGTTGCATCTACACTGCGCCGCAAAATAATATAAATGGCGACGCTGCTCGTCCAAAACCACGCAAATCCATAAGATGGAAGAAGAAGATAAAAGGTTTGAACCCAGAAATAGAGATTGCTCGGAGCAGTCGGCCATATAAGTCCGCGCTCATGTCCATGTTCTTGAAAGACTTGTCGCATCACTTCCTCAAATGCCGCCGTCTGGAATGGCGGCCCGCCCAGCCGCATCGACTCGGCAATCTGAAATGGGGCAAATTGGACCAATAGAATAGTCAAATCAATGAAAATCCCGAGAATCATCCCCCCAAAAACTCCAAACACTGCGGCAATAAACCAATAGAAAATGTAGTGGAAAGGTCTCTGGTACAAATAGGAAAAAGTGCGACTGACGGCATCAAATCCATCCGCGCCGTCCACTGCCACTGCTGAAAGAAGAAGGGGAAAACCGAAAAGAAGGCCGACCAGTAAAATCGCGGCAAAAAATCCGAAAAGCAGGCAGATCGGAAAGCAGGATGCAATTACTTCGCGGATTCCTGACACCGAAAAAAGGAGCGATGCCAAATAGACGGGAAAGACACAAACTCCGACTCCGACGAGAATAATAAGTATCGAACTGAAAAACGAGAGTACCCGTTTCTTCAAAAAAGTGCGCATTTGTCTGCACGATTCTGATTCGTCAATTGTCAAACGGAGTGCGGCAACACGACAAATC
>JBOFGF010000080.1:0-5888 GCA_051649005.1 Thermoguttaceae bacterium
ACAACTGCGGATTCCTTTTGCCGAATAATAATCGACTCCCTGCAAAATTCCCCCTTCGACAGAAGACAAATTGTCTCCCATGAATACTTCGGACATGAATTTAGTACGATTAGTCAATGGAATTTCAAAGTCGCCATTGATTGACCAAGTTAAAATCCCTTTGTCAACCATTTTCTCCCGCAAAACAACCGCCCCATTTTGACGTGTCAGAGCGGCAAAAGAAAATCGTTCTTCGCCAACATGACTGGAAACACCAATAGTGATCGGTTTTCGATGTCTGAACGTCTTTTCGCCAAAACGATAAGCAAGTCTTGCTTGCAACATCGGCCATGAACCCGATGCACCATTTGGCACGTTTGCTGTGTCAAACATTCCGCGTGGATTGCTGTCGCACAGGGCAACTTGCAACAAGTACTGGGAGTCGCCAGAACATTTGAAAGTCTGATCGATGCGGGCCTGTGCTCGTCGATAACCGATATTTCCTGCGCCAATTGCAGGAACGTAATTGACCATGAATGGATTTAGCGGCGAAATGACTTCCCAGTCTTGTCCGAGAAGCAACTTTGTGTTCCGACCTTCCAGTGAGATGAGAGCGCGTCGCAACTGAACGCCGCCGCGATTTCGCATTGTGAAACCACTGGATGACTGAAAATCACATTCGACCACGCCGGTCGCTTTGTTGAAATAAGAGCCAGAACCGAGACCAGGACCATCGACTTTTACACCGAGTCGAGTCGTTTTGGCATCAATGAAAAAACGAGATGCCGAATTGCCGAGATAGCTTCCATAAGACGGTTGTTGCACGAAAAGCGCATAATCACCAAAAAAAGTTGGTGATGTCTCGTAAATGCAGTTGATATTCAAAAATCCATAAGGAACGACTGTCAGCGCACCTTTCTGCCACTGTCCGAGGAGAGTGGATGCTCCTGATTCGTGTGGACTGCATGTCTGAGCGAGAATTATTTCCGAAACCTGTGAGGATTCCAAGGATTCACACTCATCAAATGGCGAGACAATATATTCGGATTCGCTCCAACTTGTTGTATTGGCGACGCAAAAAGAGCCGCTGAAAGTCAGGAGTGCAAATAGAAGAAAGGATTTTGCTAATTGCATTTTGTTGTGTACTGTGAAACTATTTGATATTGGAAATTTGCTGATACGATTCCAGTTTATCGGCTTTTCCTATTCGTTCAGTACACAAAAAAGCGGGACATTCGTTCTATGTCGGTCCGCATGTGGTATTATTTGGGGGGTGTTTTACCAAAACCACTCAGTCCGCAGACACCCAATCAATGAAAATGAGTGCGTTTAAGAGAATAATGTTCGAATTTACAACAAATTCACTGCGATTTTATTGCAATTTTTTTCCGGTCAAAATTTCGAATGCTTCGATGTATTTTTCACGAGTTTTGGCGACGACATGTTCGGGAAGGGCCGGCGGCGGACTGTTTTTATCCCATCCACTTTCAGAGAGCCAGTCCCGCACAATTTGTTTGTCGAAAGATGGCTGTCCTTTTCCTGGTTCAAATTGGTTTAGTGGCCAAAATCGAGAGCTGTCAGGAGTCAAAACCTCGTCAATGAGAATCAATTCGTCGTTTAAGAAGCCGAACTCAAATTTCGTATCTGCGATGATTATGTCGCATTTTGTTGCATGTTGTGCCCCTTTTGTGAAAACTTCGAGCGATTTGTCTCGCAGTGCGGAAATAACGTCCAAACCGACGATGTCTGCCGCTTGATCAAAAGTAATATTTTCGTCGTGTCCCGTTTCAGCTTTTGTTGAAGGGGTGAAAATCGGTTCTGGAAATTTGTCGCTCTCACGCAGTCCTTTCGGCAGAGAAATGCCACAGACTGTCTCAGATTTCCGATATTCCTTCCATCCAGAACCACTCAAGTATCCACGAACGACACATTCGATGGGGACCACGCGACATTTTTTGACCAAAGTAGAACGACCCCGAAAATCGTCTCGATTCGTTCCATACGGAAACGGCATTTGATCGACATCGGTGGTGATGATGTGATGCGGGACATTTAGTCGTTCAAACCAAAATTCAGAAAGCTGGTTTAGTATTTTTCCTTTGTCGGGAATAGCCGTCGGCAAAACCCAGTCAAAAGCACTTATTCGATCAGTGCTGACAAGAAGGAGAGAATCGCCAAAATCATAAATATCTCGTACTTTGCCTCTTTTGGGAGTCATTCCAGCGATGAATGTCTGATGAACGGGCATGGTAATTTGTTGCTCAAAAAATGAAGTGTGCGGGAGAATAAAGTGGGACTATTTTCGCATCATACAACGATTTTGTCAAGAGAGACACCCAGCACAGCAAGAACAAGAGAACCTGTTTCAGATGCGAGCAAAATTACTGCGCGGCAGATTTTCGTCTTATCGAGTACACCGCGAATAAAGTCACGTTTTCAAAGTACTGAAACCCGTCGGGTTTCAATTATGGTAGATTCGCAACAAAAACTACATCCAATGCCGTCGGCATTGAATTATGGTCAATTATTAGCTTTGCCTCAAAACCATAATTCAACTCCGACGGAGTTGTGTGGTTTTGTGGGAAATTCGTTTCTACCATTATTGAACGCCGATGGCGTTCGGGAACATTGAACGCCTTTGGTTTCAGGGACGAATCCCGTCGGTTTCCGGCGCGGTGTTGAGTATAGCTCCGTCAATCGGTCATGCGGCTTCTTGCAGAAAGAGTTGAATCGAATTAGTATCATCTCGAAAAACTGCGGAAAATGCCGTCATTTCGGCGGCACTCAGATGGTTTTATTTTGAAATATCTGGATTTGTCCCCGCCGCCTGAATTGCTTTTTCAACCGACGGATTTTGCGATTCATTTGTCAGATAATTGTCGAAAGCGGCCTGACTGTACAAAGTTTCATAGCAGCGAGTGACCGCAAGTTTTTGCCGCTTCTCAAAAATGTCGGCAACAAGGTCTGATTTGACATCGTTAATATCGATGACTTGTGGCTCTTCGAAACCGAGACAATGGAGAATAACGAGACTTTCATCCACTTGCAAAATTTCGGACATCTCACCCGGAAGCAATTTGAATGCGGCGTTTTCCATTGTCGGCGCGCCACTATATCGACTAATTGGCGGAATGATGCCACGCGACTGACGTGATTCAAAATCCATCGAGTATTGTTCAGCCAAATCCTCAAAATTTTTGCGACTTTTGTCGCGATTGGCCATATTCCATACATCGAGAGCGCGGCGTTGATCTTTTAATTCAAACGTAATTGCCAAACACTGCACTTTTTTGCCGAAAGTCGCTTCGAAACTTCGATTTAGGTCGTCTTCGGTCACTTGTAGTATTTCGGGCATCATTATTCGAGCAATTCGTTTGAGTGCGAGAACCGGCCAGACGGTGTTTGTGCGATAAACAGAGGGAGAAAGTCCACTTTCTTCTGTGGCCAGTGCGATCCAGCGTTCCACGTTCGGAGTGCCATCTCCTTTCAGTGGAAGATGTTTGATCGCCATTTCACGAATTTCCTTTTCGATGTCGGATTCTGTAATTTCAATGTTGTATTTTTTGCACGCCTGCATGACAATCCGTTTATTTATCATGTCGGTCAAAATTTCTTGGCCATATTTTTCGACACATACATCCGAAATGTAATTTTTGCCGAGTGTTTGTCCATTCACAATTGCGGCGACTCCTGGAAGCTGCGCAGAACGAGTCGGATTGCCCAGAATCACTTCAATTTGAGCACGCTCCATTAAACTACGGAAAATTTGCTCGGCGACAATTCGCGTTTTTTCATCCCGTATTTTCATCACAATTTGGTCTTGAACTTTTGCCCGATCAACTTGCTGCGATTCGAGATGCTGCTCACATCGGAAAATTATAAATTCTCCGTGAGTAAATTCCACGATTCCAGATATTTCGCCCGGCTGCAATGCAAATACAGTGTCTTCGATATTTTTCGCTTCTTTCATCGAATTGCGACGAATCGGATGGAGAAGGCCGCCAAATGGCTGACTTGCCGGATCGAGTGATTTAATTTTGGCGACTGATGCGAATGTTTCAGGATTCGCTTTCACTTCGGTAAGAACTTTTTCTGCATCTTGTCGTGATTTAAGAACGATCTGGCGAACTTGCACAGCTGGTCCAAATTTTGCCTGATATTCCTGTTCTATTTCTGCTTCAGAAACCAGTGTTTGGTTTCCTGCCAATTTACGGATCGCCAAAATTGGCCACACAATATCCCGCATGTACTGGGTCGGTGAAATGTTTCGTTCTCGCTGCAAAAGATCGAACCATTCTTGACTCGAAAAATTAAATGGTTTTGCCATTTTCACCACTTCGTCATTGATTTCCTGCTGCGAAATGGTTATTTTCTGCTTCGAACATTCAAGCTGAATGAGAAATTTTTTGATTTGATCTTTCAGAACTTCGTCGCCATAAATCCGCAGACATTCCGCCGCCAAATCGCTTTTCATGATTTTTTCGCCATTCACATCCGCCATGACTTCCGGCGATGTTACTGTCGCCGTCCCACTCGAAGCCGTTTGGGGTTCTTGTGAAACGGTCGAATTTGATGCGGATGGTGAATTTTGATTCGGATTTGGATTCGGATTCAGAATCTGACTCTGATTGGGCTTTGCTGCAACTGACTGTGCAGAAACGACGGAATTTGCAAAAAAATCAGTCGCAAATACCATGAATAGCAAGACAAAAACAGCTGAAATCGAAGCAAAACGAATTCGTGACATCGTGAATCCCTTCAAATTGACTAAAAAGAGTGGCAAATACACCTCAATTGGTCAAAAAGACCTTCCCTGTCTATCAAAAAGAGGCGATACACGAAGAATATCAATTGACGCAAATCTAGTCAAGAGCAATTTGCAGAGCGGAATTGCCGAATGGCGGCAACTGCAAGTTCGTCGCAGCGTTCGTTTTCGGGATGGCCGGCGTGTCCTGGAACGTATTGAAAACGGACTTCGTGTTGCTGAATCAATTCATCAAGTTCTTGCCACAATTCCTGATTTTTTACTGGGGCGAGTTTTCCTTTTTCACGACGCATCCAATTATTTTTTTTCCATTTTGGCATCCACTCTTGGAGTCCTTGTAAGACGTATTTGGAATCGCTGACAATTTCGACCGAGCAGGGACGTTTCAGTGATTTAAGTCCTTCAATCACCGCCTGCATCTCCATTTGATTGTTAGTCGTGTGAGATTTTCCGCCTGATCGCTCAATTTCTTGGCAACTTTTCGGATGTCGAAGGATGAATCCCCATCCACCGGGACCAGGATTGCCGCTGCAAGCTCCATCTGTAAATAATATCACTGCATCCATTTTATGAAACAATCGTTTTTCTATGAAAGCGAGCTAAACGTGCAAGTGATTAGACGTTTACACAATGAGTATACTGCGAATCATCATCAATTAGATGTTTAATTAAACCTACTTTCGTAGAAAGCGGTTGTTTCGCGCAACAAATAAATCTCATCGAACCATATCAGGGACACCGCCGAGTCCGAAGCCAGCCGATTCGATAGAAACCGGAAGTATCTTACTGCGGTGACTGGCCACTTTTTTCGCCAGTGGCGGCTTTACTTCTTCGGACTCCTGATTAGTCAGATGTGCGGAACTACGAGGAACCCGACTTCGTGGCAATTCTGATCGTTCTGACTTAGAAAAATCGGAATCTTGTTTTGGCGCATCAACATGGTCCGAATTATATTCGCCCCCTTTTTTATCTCGGACAATCGCATTGTATACTTCCTGTCGATGAACCGAGACATTCGATGGAGCCTGAATACCCAAACGAACACGGTCACCACGAACATCGACAATCGTAACAACAACGTCATCTCCAATATAGATGCTCTCATCGCAATATCGTGAAAGGACTAACATGTGTCTATCTCCTT
>JBOFGF010000081.1:0-18942 GCA_051649005.1 Thermoguttaceae bacterium
GCTGAGATGTTTTTTGCAGAAGGAGACACAGCTCGTGCTCAAAAAGGGCTCGCTTTCATTAGAAATGACGAGATCAAATTATTGAACGAAAATCTCGACAAAATGGGCGTTTCAGGGGAAATGACCGATTTTTACAAGCAGTATCGCGCTGAGCAAGAATCGTTTTATGCAGCTGCCAAAAAGCGTGAAACACTTTGGTCTCCGCCAAAACAAATTGATCCATTCCCCGCCTCGTTTGAACCGACCCGAACATATTACATTGCCCCAGATGGAAATGCGAATAATGATGGCTCCAAAGAATCGCCATTTGCCACTTTGCAGCAAGCACGAGATGCAATTCGCCAATTTCGTGCTAAAAATGACGGAAAACTTCCGAAAGGTGGAATCGAAGTTGTAATTCGAGGGGGAAAATATCCAGTAACTGAAACATTCACATTAGAAGAAAATGATTCGGGAACAGCCGAATCGCCGATAGTTTATCGCGCCGCAGATGATGAAAATCCGATTTTCACGGGCGGAATAGCTGTTTCATCACCATTTAACAAAGTGACAGATTCGGAGATATTATCTCGTTTGCCGAGTGAATCTCACAGTCATGTTTTGGTCGCGGATATTCCCAAAGATGTCGTATTTCCATCAGTCGAACCGCGTGGATATGGGCGAAATGGACTCGGAACAGCCCCCGCTGTTCGTCTTTTCATCGACAACATTCCACAACAAATTGCAAGATATCCGAATGCCGCCCCGCCAGTTGCCGATGATCCACTCGTGGCATCAGAGAAGTCGTTTCTAAAAACCGGAAAAGTTCATCGTGGTCATTTTGACACACCGGAATCAGGAAAACCAGGCATTTTCGACTATTCCGATCCACGAGTAGAACGATGGACATCCGCTCCTGATGCGATGGTTTTTGGTTATTGGGGACATCTTTGGGGAAGTACCAGTTGCAAAGTTGAAAAAATTGATGCAGGCACGAAACAAATCATTCTTTCGACGAATAATCCTTATGGATACAGAGAAAATATGCCATATTACGCATTCAATCTTCTCGAAGAAATAGACATGCCAGGTGAATGGTATTTGGACCGCGCAAATTCCAAATTATATCTGTTTGCACCAAATGGAGTCGATCTGCAATCTTCCGAGATTCGTCTTTGTGTTTTCCCCAAAAACTTTTTCTCGCTTCAAAAAGTCGGTTTTACGACCTTTTTGGGACTCACTTTTGAAGAGGGGAGCGGAAATGCTGGAATTGTCCAAAATGGGACACAAATTCGGTTTGTCGGATGCCAATTCAATCGCTTTGGAAACTGGGGAATCGGACTGCATGGAACGGAAAATCTCGTTTTGAGCTGCGATTTTCGTTCTCTCGGCGGCGGCGGTGTCAAATTGGACGGCGGCGACATAAAAACGCTTGTTCCAGGAAACAATCAGATCGACAATACACTTGTCGATGGTTTTACACAAGTCGATTTTGCGTATGCACCGGCAGTTGAACTGTGTGGTGTCGGAAATAAACTGACGCATAATCTTTTCTGTGATTCACCTGGACATGCAATTCGCATCGAAGGAATGGAGCATCTCGTCGAATTTTGCGAGATTCACAGTGTCGTTTATGAATCGGACGACCAAGCAGGCATCGACATTTGGGGAAATCCGTATATTCGTGGAATGGTTTATCGATACAATTACTGGCATCACATCGGAAGTGGTCGTGATGTAGCTGGACAGTCTGGAATCAGACTCGATGACATGATCAGCAGTGTTTTGATTTATGGAAATGTCTTTTTCCGTTCAAGTGGTGGTCAATTCGGCGGCGTTCAAATTCATGGTGGAAAGGACACAATTGTCGATTCGAATTTGATGATTGATTGCAAATATGCGGTCAGTTTCAGTCCATGGGGGCCAAAACGCTGGACGGAAATGCTCGAAGGATATTTCGGTAAAAAGGCACGAGAATCGGGATTCGGCCCCGAAAATGACGTTTATCGAAGCAAATACTCTGATTATGCGGACATTATCAATAATGCCGACAGGAATTTCATTACACGAAATGCTGCAATTGGATGCGATGCGTTTGCAAGAAATAATCGTGCAAATGTTCTGCTTGATAATGTGATGCTCCCATGGATGCCAGAACTCTTCTTGGAAACCAAAGGAATGAGCAAAAAAGGGGAAGCACGAGTTCCTTCTGATGCAAGAAAAGTCCGCCAAAAGCTTTCGATTCCATTCGACTCTCCAATATATGAGCTGCTCGGAATCATGCCGCTTCCAGTGGAGTTTATGGGGATTTATTCTGATGCCATTCGCAAAACACTTCCAAAAACTGAAGTTACTCCCTATTTTGTGTTGGAATAAGTCGGATTATTTGATGAATACATGACTAGAAAGCCGGGGCCTGTGATAAATGAAGGTGGTCCCCTTTCTTTTTTTATCGAATGAGGTAAAATGATAAATCTGTTCCGTCTAATTCTCACTTCCCCACTCTGGCCGGTTTCTGCAAAACTCGGCAAAACATCAAACATTCGATTGCAATGACCCGAAAACTTTTGATTGCTGGCAACTGGAAAATGAATCTCGGACTCGCTTCTGCCAAACAACTCGCAGAAGGTTTGAAACAGTGCGTCGCTAATGTGACGAAAGTCGATGTCGCCGTTTGTCCACCGAGTCTTTATATACAATCTGTTTCCGCCATTTTGGCAGGTTCTACTATCGCAGTCGGAGCCCAAAATGCCTATTTTGAAAAAGAGGGTGCTTTCACTGGCGAATCGAGTATGGGAATGCTCAAAGATGTCGGATGTCAATATGTCATCTTGGGACACAGTGAACGGCGACATATTTTGCACGAATCGAGTGAAGAAGTCAATTTGAAAGTTCATGCCGCACTCGCCGCTGGTATTGTTCCAATTGTCTGTGTCGGTGAACTCCTCAAAGAACGAGAAGCCGGATTGACAGAACAAGTCGTCCGCCGCCAGTTTGATGGCTCATTTTCCGGTGTTTCAGCATCCGACATGAAAAAATGTGTCATCGCTTATGAACCAGTCTGGGCAATTGGAACAGGCAAAGTCGCCACTCCTGATCAAGCGGAGGAAGTTCATTTGGCAATTCGCAAAATGATCGAAAAAAATTACGACAATGGAGTCGCCGATGTTGTGCGGATTCAATATGGCGGAAGTGTCACTGACAAAAATGCGGCGGAGATTTTGGCCAAACCGAATGTCGATGGTGCGCTGGTCGGAGGTGCCTCTCTGAAAGTCGAATCATTCCTCGGAATCATTCAGGGAGGAGAAAAGGCGAAAGGATAATAGTCGAAAATCCCCATTTTAACTAATACTTTTTTTGTAGTTATACTGCCCGTGTTGATTTGGTTGTCCCTTGTTGCTGCGACTTTTAACATTCACTTTGAAATATGTTACAAACAATTTGCATCCTTTTAATGTCCTCGGTTTCAATATTTATGATCTTGCTGATCTTGGTTCAGCGAGGAAAAGGGGGCGGACTCGCCGGCGCGTTCGGTGGAATGGGAGGACAAAGTGCGTTTGGAGCCAGAGCCGGTGACACGTTTACACGAATCACCGTTTTCGTTGCCATTTTTTGGTTCGTTCTCTGCATTTTCGTCGCCAATCAAATGCGTGGAACACACGGCAGTCTTTCCGGTGGATTCGGATCAGGAAATTCTCCAGTCTCGATTCCATCCACTTCGACAGATACTCCTGTTACTCCTGTCAGTCCAGTTCCGAGCGGAAGTGATTCGTCTTCTTCTGATTCGAATGTTCCGGCAACACCTGAAAACTAATTTCGCTGTTTCTGAAAACGCTAAATTTTCAACAGGAAAGGATGTCATACATGCTCCTGAGTATGAGTGGTTTCGGAGATGCAACTTGCCAAGAAGAAGCAGTTTCCATTACAGTCGAAATCAAATCGGTCAATAATCGTTATTTCAAATTAGCTCTCCGAATGACAGAGGGGTTTCCGCTGCTCGAAGCACGCATTGAAACGCTCATTCGCTCGGCTATTGAACGTGGCACTGTCAATGCGACGATTCGTATTCGACGAGAGCGAAAAGAATCGGATTACCGCATCAATCCAGATGTGATAAAATCATATTTTCAGCAATTGGTTAATGTTAATCAAGAACTTGGATTGGAATCTCGGTTTGTTTTTGACACTCGGCCTCGACTGGATCGGCTCGTGATGTTGCCCGGAGTCGTCGAAATTAAGACAGCAGAACCGAACACTGAAAGCGAACTACTTTGGAAAGTACTTGAAAAAGCGGTGAAACAAGCACTGGAGCGTTTACTAGAAATGCGCCGCGCAGAAGGAGAGTCGATGCGCATTGATTTGGCGACAAATATCGAGAAAATGGAGACGCTGATTGCAGCAATTGAACGATGTGCGCCGAAAGTCGCGGCTAGTTATCGAGACAAATTATTAGAACGAGTCGGAGGATTGTTGACCGAGCAGGGAATGGCGATTCAAGAAGCCGATTTGATTCGGGAAGTCGCTCTTTTTGCTGATCGTGTCGATGTAAGTGAGGAAACAGTTCGATTTCGTTCGCACTTGGAACAATTTGCACAGACGATGCAATCTCCCGAGCAGGTCGGTCGAAAACTCGATTTTCTGACGCAGGAATTGCTGCGAGAAACAAATACAATCGGTTCAAAAGCAAATGATGCTGAAATAACTCGTCATGTCGTCGAAATAAAAACACACATAGAACGAATCCGCGAAATGGTGCAAAATATTGAATGATGTAAATGGACGTTTATACTATTAAACTGGCAACAAAACAGGCTGTTTAGGAGTCGCGCATAAACAATTTGAACCTTTTTTTCTCACAAAGTCCTTTTTGGGGAATTTCTTTGAAAAATTGAACCATGTTATTTTTGCGTTGCTTCTTTGTTTCCCACTTTCAGCAAACACGGCGTGGAAAGTAGTTGTTTCTTGAAAACAAGCTGGACCAATGAACTATCAAGAGAAAACGAAACAAGAAAGCAATTCGGGGCGAGTTCTCGTCATTTCGGGGCCATCTGGAGTCGGAAAAGGAACCTTGCTGCGACGTGTTTTTGCTGAGAGCCAACTTCCTCTGCAAATGAGTGTTTCGGCGACTACAAGAGAAGCCAGACCGGGCGAGATTGATGGTATTCATTATCGTTTTTTATCGGCATCTCAATTTGAACAGCATCGTCAAAACGGCGACTTTCTCGAATGTTTTGAGGTTTTCGGGAAAGGTTTTTGGTATGGAACACTGCGCGAAGATGTCGAAAAGGGACTCGCCGCCGGAAAGTGGGTCGTCCTCGAAATTGATGTTCAGGGAGCGATGTGTGTAAAAGCAGAATTTCCTGATGCGGTGATGATTTTCATTGAACCGAAAAATGTGGAAGTATTGAAATCTCGGCTTCTCGGACGTGGCACGGAAACAGAAGAAGCGATGCAGCGACGTTTGTCTGTTGCACTTGGTGAATTGAGTCGCGCCCATGAATTTGAGTGCCGAATCGTCAATGACGACTTGGATGTCGCCGTGCAAAAAATGATCGACTACTTAAACAGTGTTTAGACAGTAAACAGTTTAGACAGTAAACAGCTAAATTTTTGTAAATACTTGGTATATCTTTTTGGAAACAGCGTGCGACGGATACTAATCCTCGCCAGTTTGCGACAGTAATAATTAAAATAATCCGCCAATTGACATTGGTGGCTCTTTGATTGCACAACAACTTTTTTTTCACAAAACGACATGATTGAAGAATTGAAAGACGAACGACTCATTACCAAAGTAGGTGGACGCTTCAAACTCTCTGCTCTGATTCAAAAGCGACTCGTTTATTTGAACAAAGGGGCCAGATCGTTTGTCGAGGCAGATAGATCGGCATCAAAAGATAAACTGCATGTTGTTATTCAAGAGATTTTGCAGGACAAAATCTATCTGGACATGGATGGCAATGTCCGCGAACGTCAATCGGATAATGTTGACATAGTGCTCGATTCTGAATTTACTGACGGATTTTGAGATTGTTTTCACGAAACAACTGCTTTCAACGACAGTGATATAATACAAAATTGGTATGAACAGCCCATTTTGCTGACGTTTACAAGATAGTAGATTCCTTTCTCGATATTTTTTATGTCATCGAATCTATCAAATAAGGAATTTGGTGATTTTTTGCTTCTTCGTCGAATCGGCGGCGGAGCAACTGCGGATGTTTATTTGGCTGAGCAGCGTTCTTTGGGACGTTTTGTCGCTCTGAAAATTTTGAAACAAGAACTGTCGAATGAGGAGACTTTTCTGCGGCGTTTCCAGCAAGAAGCCCGGGCAATCGCAAAAGTGATTCATCCGAATCTCGTTCAGGTTATTCAAGTAGATCGCATTGATGATCATTGGTTTATCGCACAAGAATATGTGCCCGGTCAAACACTTCAGCAATTAATTCACAAAGATGGGGCACTGCCAGCACAGCAAGTTGCCGAAGTTCTTTGGGGATGTGCTGCTGCACTGGAAAAAGCCTCCTCTGTCGGAATTATTCACCGCGATGTGAAACCGGACAATATATTAATCAGCGACAGTGGTGAGGTCAAACTCACCGATTTCGGCCTCGCTCGAATGCTCCCCACTGGACAGGGACAAGATGAAACAGAATCACTCCGAATCACACAAGTCGGAATGACACTGGGAACACCTTTGTATATGAGTCCAGAACAGACACAGGGAAAACCAGTCGATCATCGCAGTGACATTTATTCACTTGGAATCACTTGTTATCACGCACTAACAGGACAGCCACCATTTTGTGGTCAAACCGCTCTGGCAGTCGCACTACAACATATCAATGAAACGCCAAAACGGCTCGAACAGAGCGGATTGAAAATTTCAAAAGAGTTTGCGGCTGTGATTCACCGCATGATCGAAAAAACGCCCGATTCACGTTTTCAATCATTTCACGAATTATTGGTGACATTGCATCCCATTTATGCACAATTTTTCGCCGGTTTGGAATCGAACAAACGAATGATTGATTTGCATCAATTCTATTCGGACAAGTCTCGATATTTGTTAAAAAATCACGCCGACAGACTGAGAACCCTTTTGAGTGAGGAAAAAAAATTACGGCAAACACGAATTTCATGGCCGATAGTTTTGATCGTTTTTCTAGTTACTTTTCTCAGTTTTGGAGTCGGCTTCTGGCATGTCAGTACACAGCCAAATTTGCTGCATATTCCGACAAACACGATGACAAAACGTGAAACTGTCGCAGAACAGTGGGTTTATGCGTGTTTGCTGGACGATGTTGATGCGTGGCAAAGTGTGATTGATTTTTTTCCTGATGAGGAGTATTTTTGGGGGCGCAAAGCAAAACGTCAACAGATTCGCTGTTTTTTTCAGAGTGGAAACACGATAGATTCGCTCTCAATTTTTCAAGAATTTGCCGATTATGGCGACTGGGAGCCAGATGACCAGGCTCTCGGACTGGCCGGTTTGGCATGGTGTGCTGCAAGTAATTTAGATCAGACTGCGGCCAGTGAGTATTTGCGTCGTCTTTATGACATTCAATTTGCCACTTCCGACTTGCTGATTCTGCAAATTTTGGATGCGGCGAGGAATGCTTTGCCTCAAAAACATTCTGCGAAATAAACACCTGAATAATATGATAAATGGGGCCAAAATGTCGCTTTTTGTTGTGGTAGTTTTGGAAAACAACCGCTTTCTGCGAAAGCGGGCTAAACAGAAAGCTGGCTAAACATCCAATTTTGTGCCGTTTAGACAATGCGTATTTCTCATTCATTTATGTCGCAAAGTCCAAAAGCACAAGCAATCATTTGGATTGTATGAAGTGAGTTTTTTTCTGCGACTCCATGTCGCATTTGCATCAGACAAGACGAACAATCACTTGTCCCAAAATCAATACTCGATTGACGCAGAGCACCGAACAGTGCGACTCCCATCCGAATTGAACGATTATGATTGGTTGTTTTCAGTCCATAAATCCCGCCCAGTCCGCAGCAGCCACATTCAATACGATGGACGTGTAATTGTGGTATGAGTTCTAAGAGTTTTTGTGCAGGTGTTGATTCTGTAACAAAATGTGCAGTCCGAACCAAACTGTGACATGGTGCATGATATGCGACTTGTTTTTTTATCGGCAACAAATCAGTCCGCAAGTTTTTTTCATCATGTAATTTCCATAAAAACTGATGGAAATCGAGAACGTGTGAACTGAGCACATCAACATCAATGTCTTCACTTAAAAAGCGATAATTTTTTGAGAGACACGAAGCAGACGATGATTCGAGTGTGATCACTTGAAAACCTTGTCGAATCAAATCAGCGAGTAAAAGTGCATTGTGCCGAGTGAGCTGCTCGGCTCTGTCTCGATGTCCAGTGGCAAATGAAAGGATTCCAGAAGCTCGTTGTTGAAGTGGCACAAACACTTCGATATTATTGTGTTCAAGAATGCGAATTGCCCACTCCGCAATTTGGGTTTCAAAATGATTTGCAAATGTATCAATGAAGAGAGCGACTTTCTTGGCTGGTAATTTAATAAAATCTGATGATTCCAAACGACGTTTAACATTTCGATCTGCGACATTCGAGCGATTAGAAACGAGATGCTTTCGTTTCAAAAATGGGACAGAAGCCAGAGATGGCAAACGACGTCCCTGTGGAATTTGAAACGCTTTTTCGAGAATCCAGCGAATAA
Source organism: Thermoguttaceae bacterium (assembly GCA_051649005.1). GTDB lineage: Bacteria > Planctomycetota > Planctomycetia > Pirellulales > Thermoguttaceae > WRKP01. Next base: position 8,694 of record JBOFGF010000081.1, read on the forward strand.
AAGGATATTTCAGGAGTTTATTTAATGGCAAGTGCAATGAATGTACTACATTCAAAATTGTATCAAGGCGAGAAAAAAAGAAATCATTCGGAGAAAGCCCGTGTGCGGCGATATATGCACTTTTACCATGAAAAGCCAGTTTGGTGATTTCGACATTTGCGGCACATTCAATTTCGCACATTTTGCATTGAAGACACGCCTCTGAAATGTGCTTTGCCGCATCCAGAGTGAGCGATTCCAAGTCGATATTCCCCGAAAGCACACCTCGCATCAAATTGACTTTTGCTCTGGGAGAAATACTTTCGTCTGTTGAAACACGGAAAACAGGACACGCACGCGACTGATTATCACTTCTTCGACAATCGCCGCATCCATTACAAATATGAGCAGCATCAACAATTGAAAGTGGGTCCCATTTGAGTTGGTGTTCCAATTGCGCAGACCAAGTGCCGTGATATTTTGAAACTTTTTGCGTGGATTTTTCTTTCCTTTCTATCGAGGCATCTATTTCTGTTTCATTTTTGAAAGCAGCGTTTGATGGCAAAAGATTTGAAGTGCTGGAAAAAGTATCAGCAAAAGTATTAGAAAAAACACTAGAAGTGGAATCATTGGAATTATTTGTCAGAGGATGCGATTCTGGAAGTGTTTCATTTCCTCTCAGTGGCAAATCATGACGCAGCCAGTGAGTCCACTGGGTTTGATTTGGAATAACTTTTCCTGGTTGAAACAAATCATTTGGGTCAAAAATCTCTTTGATATTTCGAAAAATGTGAAATTGCTTCGGAAATTGTTGGGGAAGGAGCCACGATTTCAATAATCCAGTTCCGGTTTCTGTATTGATCGTTCCTTTGTGACGAAACACAAGAGCCGAAACATCTTGCATGAGTCGGTCTAAAATCACTTCCAAATCGGGATGTCTCACATCGAGAATGGGCTGAATGCGGAGATGCCCCTGTCCAACATGACCGGAAATTGATGCAGTAACTCCGTTGTTTCGGAGTACATCCAGCAGTTCAGATATAAATGCCCACAAACCGGCGACAGGAATGCCAAAATCATCAAAAAGAGAAAGCGGCTGCAATGATCGCTGCATTCCAAAAAGAGTCATGTCCAATTGATGCAACAATAAATCGAGTACGGCAAAAACTTCAGTTGAATCAATACGTTCAACATGTGTTGTAAGATTTTTTTTGTGCCAAACAGTATCAATCAATTCATCGAGTTCCAATCGAACCTCATGAAATCCGCGCATCGAATCATGTGTTCCCGCATCAATCTCGACAAAAATAACGGCCTCTGCTTCATAAGGAATGAGAGAGTGAAAATTGCCATCTCGCTCCTGAACCATTCTAAGTCTTCGTCGATCAGCCAGTTCGCACAAAACAGGCCGGAAACGGAGAATTGATTCGACCGCCTGAATTGCTTTTTCAATTCCATCAAAAAATAAAACAGCACCTGCGCCGCGAATCGGTGGTGAAACGGTTTTGACTTCTGCTTCCACAATGAGTCCAAGTGAGCCTTCACTTCCGCAAAAAAGGCGAGCCAAATCAATTTCATTCCCTTCGAGTCCCCGCAGCACGTCGTGGCACGCATATCCTGCTCGATTGATTGGAGGCGACTTAGCAAGCGACAAAACAAGCGGCATTTCATTGTTCAAAATGCGATAAACTTCGTCGGCGAAAGTGTGTTCTCTCCCCATCACAATGCCTCGTGCAAGTGCCAAACCACGAGCCACACTATCAAACGATTTGGAAAAACCAGACGAATTATGTCTTTGACGCGACTCCATCGGAATCGGAATCGCCTGCGGCAACTGAGATCGATCTAATGTTAATACTTCGCCGTCTGCTAAAACGACTTTCAGACGCGATAAATGGTCACTTGGAAATCGATATCGAAGCCAATTGCGACCGGCCCCATTTCGAGCCAGCACACTTCCGAATGTCGTCGTCTGCCAAAGACCACAAACAGGCCCAAAAATGCGTTTTTGCGTTTCATTTAGAATCGAATTTAGACGATGCACAAAGAGTCCTGGCTGTATTACGACGGAATCGGATTTCCGATCTAAAATGCGTCGCATGAATCGTGTCCAGTCAATGACCAGACCGCTTCCGAGAGACTCTCCACTGGTGCCAGTTCCAGCACCGCGCGAGTGAATAGAAATTCCACGTTCAGCGGCATATTTGACCAGTGCGATGACATCATCGACATCGCGGGGCATCACAACTCCCTGTGGACGAACTTGCAAAAGGCCTCCGTCTGTCGAATAAAGCTGCGTTGTTATCGCCTCACAGCATATTTCGCCTTTGATGAGTCCCCGAATGTCGTCGCGGAGCCGAGATTGTTGCGGAGACAAAGAAGACATAGTCACGTTCAGCCAGTGAAACCTTTTACGATATTGGAACCCATAATTATTAGGAATTCATCACACCATTATATCACGAATCACTAATAGGGCAAGATAGAAAACATGGGGCAAAATAGAAAACTATTGTGTTTTATTGTGCTTCAGTCCGGTAACAAGTTTTGTGAAAGTGGGTCGAAATAAAATTTTCATAGCAGCCGGAAAGAAGGTGCGCAGCACCGTATTGACGGTTTTTCGTTATGTTTCCGTCAATAAAGCACATTTTCAAAGTCCTGAATCCCGACGGGATTCGGAAATGCAATTTTAAGGATTGACAGCGATGCGAAAAATCTATAAACTCCAAGAACAATTATTAATAAGGGACGAGCTATACTGCGCACCGGCATAAAACGATACTTTTGTTAGTGTCATTTTTTTAGAAATTTGCTTTGTTTTGCGAAACATTCGCAGTATACTTGTTGTGTCGTGTTTTTGTCAGACCAAAATATCTCGATGAGATCGTGCATTTTGGAAATGACAATTGATATTATGCCCCAGTTATGCTATTTTTTGCCTCAGATCATTCAGTATTTTATTCGAGTTGTCCACAAAAAGTGCGCGCTCTGAAAATGCTTGTATGCGTGGGAATTGGCGTTTTTTTGTCTGTTGGTTTTGCTGGATGTGGCACGACCAAGTGGAGTGACACGTCCCGAACGGGAACGGAGCAGCTCCTCATCAGTAATGCGATTGATAATGCAGTGGGAAAAATAGATTTTTCTCCATTAAAAGAACGACGAGTGTTTTTAGAGAGCAGTGCAATTGGCGAAGTCACCGACAATAAATACTTGGCGATGGCAGTTCGGCAACATCTTTCTGCCAGTGGAGGTCGTCTTTGTGATCAGCGTGAAAATGCCGAATTTATTGTCGAAGTTCGTGCCGGCGCAGTCGGGACAGACCGCGATGACTCACTACTTCTTGGAGTTCCGGCGATCACATTTCCATCAATTACAGGCATTGCTGCATCCGGCGCGACGATTCCTGAAATTCCGATTGTCAAACGAACACGTCAAAAAGGAGTCGTCAAACTGGCAATTTTTGTTTATGATCGTGAAAGTGGTACTCCCATTTTAGCTTCTGGAAATAAACAGAGTGACAGTTCTGCTCGAAATCTCTGGTTTGCTGGGAGCGGGCCACTTGCTTATGGAACAATTTATCCAAAAACGACCTTCGCAGGCCATGATGTTCCGAGCTTTGTCAAACGAGACGACGAGTCATATCGCAGCTCTTTTGCCGATCACATGATCATTTTTCCCCAATCCATCAAAGAAAGTACGTCGCCAGAGAGCCAGCCAGAGAGCCAGAAAACCATGATGCACGCAGAAATCGAAAAGAGGCCACAAATTTTTCCTTTTCCAGAGCGACCATCCTCAGAGCAACCATTTTCAGAGCAACCATTTTCAGATCGAGTTAATGGAGGTTCTGCAAAAATGGCGGACATTCCAGCTCAATATATTTATCCGGGCAATTGACGGCGTGGTACAACAGATCATTTGCAAAAAATCATTTGCAAAAAATTCACGCGATTTTTCTATTAGGATTTTCGCGTTCGAATCGAGAAAGTGTGTTGGAAATACGACATGTCATTTCTTCAATCTGCATTGACGTGAAAGGAATCCGATCAATAAATATATTATTCAGATATTCGAGTCCCTCCAAAATTGGAATGGACCGGTCAAAAATCGAGACGAGAGCTATTTCCAGAGTCGAAAGAGGTCGAATCGTTTGATATGCTTTCAACCCAAATGCCCAGAGCGGATCGCTCGGTTCCGCGACCGAACCGAGAAGAATGGCGAGATCGAGTGCCACTGAATCGACTTGCATTTCCTTGCAGTCGATAAGACCACAGACACCATTTTCATCGAATCGAAAGTGGCGGAGTGAGACGTTTCCCAAAATCGTTTGAACAGGAACCTCACTGTTTTGCATAGATTCGAGTCGATTGAGGCAGTGCTTCGACCATTCTCGTGCTTCTCTTACGAGTTGTATTCCGACTTTGATCAGTCGTCCCAGTGCATTTCCGCGAAATGGCAATGCGATGGATGAAATGGCATCTTCGAGTTTTCGCATTCCGAATGCCGAATAGTTTTCCCAGCGAGATTTCTTGTCGAAAATTGCCTTCGAGAGACTGGTCGGAAAATCGGGGAGCGGAAAACTAGACATTGCCTCGTGAATTTGCGCGAGAGTCATACACATTGCCGCGATTCGGAAGATTTTAGTGTCCGATGTTCCGCATGAATCTATTTCAGTGGAATCGTGCTCTGCAAAAATCTCGTTCTTTTTCAATGAATCCAAAATGGGAACCGACAAATCGCTGGATGCAAAATCGAACTCCTCTGATGATAAAATAGGAAACGACGCAGGAACAAAAAAAGAATCGGAAAAACCGAGTTGTCCTTCGATCCATGGGAGTAATTCCCAGTAATCGCCTTCAAAACACACAAATCCCTGATGATTTTGCGTTTCAATTGGGAGAGGCAAAAAGTCAATTCCTTCATAAGTTGTGTGCCAAATAACTGCCTGCAAAAACTGGAGTCGATGTATATCTGGCTTTTTTCGTGTCCATCTCCGCAGACAATATGTTTCGTTTTCCGTTTCGATGCGCCAGTACATGCAGCCGCTCAGACCACGATTTGGAGAGAGCAAAATTGCTCTTTCAGCTCGATATTCTTCCGAATAATGAGTCAGTACAAAATGATTGATTCGTTCTGATGTAAGTTGTTGCATCGGAAATGAAGGACATGGCAATTGGCACAAAAAAGCCAAAAAGCTGGCAGCAGGCTCCGTCGATATACACAAATGTATTCATCGGAATTTGTCGCTCCATTGAATCATGTTTCCTATTTTTTTTTGAAAAAGACTCAAGAAAATTTCCCGAAACGAAAAATGAGAAAATTGTGAAAAATGGATAATATAATCCAATCAGGTGTTTCGCGTTAAAGAGGCAGTTCAAGTGAAACAATAGATTCAGCTAATTGGATTTTTGATTGAAATTCCAAATGCTTTCAGGAAAGATTTGGTTTGGATTCCCTCATTTTTTTGGAATATACTCACCACCGCGAATAAAGCCACGTTTTCAAAGTCCTGAATCCCGTCGGGATTCAATAATGTTCGGGAACATGGAACGACTTTGGTTTCAGGAACGAATCCCGTCGGTTTCCGGCGCGGCGAAAATTCCGGTGTTCACGCCCCGGCTCGAAAGACGTTGTGAGTATAGCAAAAAACAACGATTTATTTATCTTCGACTGAATTGATGAGTCCCTGCATCCATTCAACACACTGTGCAACTTTTTGTCGAGGCACGTCTTTCCATCCGGCCAATTTGTGACTCAGAATGGCAACTTTCAGTGCTTCGAGAGCTTCGGCCAAGTCAGATGGCAGCTCGGAACAAGCTCGGAGCGATTCCAATAACTGACCTGTTGATGGCAGATCGGTCGCTTCTGTGAATTGTTTGCTGTCAGATCGTTTTCGCGGTGTGATATTCTCCTGATCAATGTCGAATGGAGCAGAATTGGGATCAAATCCTTCGACCAAATCAGCACTGCCAATATCGGCAGTACGAGTTTTAGTTTCTTTGCCGAGTTCCTTATTTTTAGACGGAGAATGATTTTGCGAATCAGAACCGAATGTGATTTCTGCGTGTCCACCAGATTCAATTTCGCCTTCGATGATGTCTTCCGGTTTCGGTTTCAAATCTTCCGGTGCTCCAATTGCCTCCCATCTCTGAATACGCATTTGTGCGACAGACCAACTGCTCTGCGTGGCACCTTCGAGCCAAAGTTCCGCATCTTCCCAGTCAAGTGCGACCTGAAAATGAGACCAAAATAAGTTCGGATATTCATTTTTTTTCTCTCCAAATCGCTCCGCAACTCTCCGAAGACGTCCGACATGCTGCGCAGTCACATTCCCGACTCGGCGAGACCATGCCTCGTCAGAATACGCACCACGCGACATGTTTTTGCCGATCAATTCGCTTCTCCAACGACAAATAATTGCACCTTTTTCCCAGTTTGTTTGACTGACGACTGCATTCCAATTGCCAACAAACGGTGTTGATATTGAATCAACTTGTGGTGAATTTAGACACAGAGAATCTTCTTCGGCAATATCTGATTCGACGTATTTGCCTTCGATTGTCTCAAAATGACCACTCAGCCGATCAGAAACATCAAATGACCGCGACTCCGTAAATTCGATCTCTCTCGAAATGTACGAAAATTTCTCCTCCTTTTGAGGCAAATTTTCGGACTGCAACTGATGATTATCAGAGATTTCAACATCAAATGGGGGCGAAACTGAGTTTGTCATGGCAGAAAATTCGTGAGAAACGATTACTTTTATTTTCGGAACAAATTTCAAATAAAATATCCAGGATTTATGACTTGAACAAATCGGGTGCAATTTTTTTCAGCCGATTATGGACATAATCTTGCACATCTTTCGCGTTGACCAGTGCAAGTGCTCTTTTTGCAATTTCGCGGCAATCGTCAATTGAGACGGCATTACAAACCTGTTTGACACGCGGAATCGCATTTGGAGCACAACTGACACTGCGCAGACCGAGCCCCAAAAGAAGTACCACATGCAGCGGACTTGCCCCCATTTGCCCACACAAAGAAACTGGAATTGAGTGGTGTCCAGCGACAGTCACAGTGCGATAAATTAAACGGAGAACTGCTGGGTCTTCTGCATGAAAAAGATGATTCACATTTCGATTGCCACGATCCACTGCCATTGTATACTGAATCAAGTCATTCGTTCCAATACTGAAAAAATCAGCATCCGAAACAAAACGATGTAATAGAATCACGGCAGATGGGACTTCGACCATCATTCCGACCGGAATGTTTTCGTTGAATGGCGTATTTTTTTCCCGCAATTCTTCCATGACATCTCGTAAAATTGTCCTTTTTGCTTGTCGAAACTCTTTGACAGTCGAGATAAGTGGAAACATGATGCGGACATCACCGAATGCACTGGCCCGAAGAATGGCCCTCAGTTGGCACTGAAATAGTGGCAATTGTTTGAGAGCCAGCCGAATCCCGCGCAAACCGAGAGCTGGATTGTGCTCCGCATTCACCCAGTCGCCAAATTGGTCAGAAACTTTGTCGCCTCCAAAATCGAATGTCCGAATGACGACCGGCTTTCCCTGCATCGCATCAATCGCCGACTTATATGCCTCAAAATGCTCTTCTTCGGACGAAACATCTTTTTGCGTCAAATAAAGGAATTCAGTACGAAAGAGTCCGATGCCATCTGCGCCGCGTTCGAGCGCACCGGCGGCCTCGTGTGGAAATTCAATGTTGGCGTGAATCGAGATTCGCACGCCATCTTTTGTGATGGGTTCAATAAATTGCAGCGATTGGAGATTTGCGGTGCGTACTTTATTGGAATCGCGGAGCGTGTGGAATCGCTTTTGTGTCTTCTCGTCAGGTGAAAAGACAACTTGTCCACTTTCACCGTCAATAAAGACCATTTCCCCAGAATGAGCATGTTCCAAAAACCGACCTGCTCCGACTACACATGGTATTTCGAGCGCAGAAGCGAGAATGGCGGTGTGTCCGCCGAGTCCACCTTCTTCTGTGACAATTCCACGCACCACCTTTCGGTCGAGGGCCGCCGTTTCACTTGGTGTCAAATTAGCCGCGAGGAGAATAATCGGCTCAGATGATGCGGCAAAAACATCTTTTTGCACGCCGAGCAGATGCCTCAAAAGGCGTTTTTCGATGTCAACGAGGTCATTGACTTTTTCTGATATGTATGAATTCGGAATTTTACGAAGAATATCAGCATGACGAGCCATGACTGTTTTGACAGCTCGCTCCGCAGAAAAAAACTCGACACGAATCAAATTGGCCATGTCATCTTGGAGCTTCGTGTCGTGCAATACTTGCAGCTGCGCTTCGAAAATATCACCAAAACTTGTCCCAAGTGCATTTCGTGCCGAATCTCGATTATGTTCGATTTCTTCTTTGGCCAATTGGACTGACGCAAAGAATCGCTCCACTTCGACCACAACAGTATTGGGATCAATCAGATGTTTTAGGACACGAAATCGTTCTGAATTTTGGATGAAGGCTTTTCCAAATCCAATTCCAGGTGATGCAGGAATTCCTGAAATGGTTTTCATGTCATTTCGTCCTCATAAAATCGGGCTTCAAACAAAGTGGCCATCGAATTCATCGCTTGATGAGTGTCCGTTCCTTCAACTTCAAGAACAACGTCATCGCCATGAAAAGCACCGAGAGCGAGTAGGTCCATCACACTCCGGCAATTTGCCGAGACGGTTCCTTTTCGGAGACGGATTTCAGAAGAAAATTCGAGTGCTTTTTTGGCAATCATACTACCCACGCGCAAATGAAGACCGGCACGATTCAAAATCCGAAACTCACGCAATAATTTCTGTGGTTTTTCGGATTTTGACGTGTTAGAATGACAATTCACGTCGGTGGTGGGAGTAGCATGCAACAACAAAGTAGTCTCGATTTATTTTCCAAAAACATTGCTGTCTGCTTCTTCAAGAAGAGTCAAGATGTCCTCTTTTGTCTTCGATTGTTTCAGAAAGCGGCAAAAAGTATCATCTTTCAACTGACGAGTGATGTGTTCGAGAGCACGCAGATGCTCTCCCGGTCGATCTGGTGGGGAAATTAAAAGGAAAAGAAGATGGACTTTCTCACAATCGAGACTGTCAAAATCAATTCCTTCGGGACTAACAGCAACACAGCCGACGAGTCGGTCAACGCTTGGATGTTTTGTATGCGGAACAGCAATTCCACGACCAATACCGGTCGAACCAAGTTCTTCGCGTTTCAAAATCGCTTTTACGATTCCATCAAGTTCTTCTTTTTTGACACCACCTGCTTCGAAGAGCAACTGGATCATCTCGCGGATAACATTTTGTTTATTGGTTGCCTCGACAACTGAAGTGACAGCATCCGGCAAGATAAAATCGGCAAACTTCATTCACCAACTCCTTAATTCTAAGTAACTTTTGAATAACTGGAAAACTGGAAATACTTTTGACTAAACAAAAAGGAATAAAACAAATCAACGATCAATCACCTGATTTGCCGTGTTCCTGATTTTTTTCTTTGTGTTTTTTGATCTGATGTTCCAACTTAGAAACGGCACTATCAAGAGCACCAAACATATCTGTCGACGTGCAACTGGCCACGAATTCATGTTTTGGCGGAGTGACGACGCGCACTTCAATAATCGGTTCATCAGCCTTTTTGAGATCGACGGTGACATCAATCGATTGCAATCGATCATCAAATCGTCCCAATTTTTCGACTTTCTGAGTGATTTTTTCCTTTGTCGGTTCGGCAATTTCGCCGTGCCGAGTAGATATTATGACTTGCATCAAGCGTTCCTCCATAATCTAGGTGATAAAAACAGAACGACATACTATCAAAGCTCAACAACCCGATTATAACACGACAAAAGAAAAAGCAACAGCGGGGGAACGTGGTGTAATAAAATTTTGTTGCTCTTTTTTCCGGTACATTTCGAGCCACCAGCGTTTCGAGCCGGTGCGTGAGCACCGGCATTTGTTCGGCGGGTGTTCTTTGGCGAGCCGCCAACGTAAGTTGGCGGGTTTTGTTGGTTTTTGGCGAGTGGCGAGCCGCCGACGTAAGTCGGCGGGTTTTGTTTGGCGAGCCGTCGGCGTAAGTCGGCGGTGTGTTCGTCAACAATCGTCAAAAAAACACACAATCCCGTCGGGATTGAATAATGGTGGCCCCGTGTGAGGCGTACTCGCCGAAACACGGGGGAACGTGTCGCAAAAAACACAACAACCTCTCCGAGATTGAGGAAGATAAAATTTTACACGAAATCGGTCACGCATTG
>JBOFGF010000082.1:0-18666 GCA_051649005.1 Thermoguttaceae bacterium
AACCACGACGAAAAAAATCGTTTCAAATCTCGTTGCTCCACATGCGAGAGACCCTTCGCGCAGTTCACGACCCAAACTTGTCAGTGCGTCGTCGGCGACACTAATAATCAGCGGAATCGACATGATCGCCAAAATCAGCGACGCATTCAGTGCATTTGTTCCAGTGCGAAATCCAAGATTGTCTTGGAGCCAGGGAGCCAAAATGACGAGCGCAAAAAATCCGAAAGCGACAGATGGAACAGCCACGAGCAGCTCGATAATCGGTTTGATAATTTGTCGTACACGAAATGGAACGACATCACTCAGCACAACTGCCGCTGTGATTCCGACGGGCACGGCAATCAGAATTGCCCCGATAGTAACTTGTATTGAGCCGTAAATCATCGAGAGCATTCCATATTCAGGATGGGGCGCAGTTGGATGCCACGCAGCATTTCCGAATGCCTCTTGTATTCGTACAAAAAAGAATCTAATCAGTTCAAACCAAGTCGAAACATTTTCTGAAACATCAATTGCTTCAGAATCTCCGCCACTCGAAAAGAAGAAAAGTATGCTTTTGTAAAAGATAAACAGAAAAATTGATGCGACGACGAGGATCGTCAATTGGGCGGTTCTTGCCATTATCTGATAACCGATAAACCGTCGAAAAGTCTGGCGACGATGTTCGCGGTCAGACATGATCAATCGATCATCATTCGTGGATTCTCGTGGCATCATCATCTGTTCGTGTTGTCAGTAAATTAAAATTACGCTGATAAGTTTTATCGTATCCATTCACGGTTTTGTTCAGCGCTCCGCCAACGTAAGTTGGCGGGTTTATTCGGCGGGTTTGTTGTCCCTGAACACCGGAAGGTGTTCAATTATGGTAGAAACGAATTGCCCACAAAAACCACACAACTCCGTCGGAGTTGAATTATGGTCCGCATTATTGAACCCCGAATGGGGTTCTGACGTTGTTGATGTTCGTGTTTCTACCATTATTGAATCCCGACGGGATTCGGAAATGCAATTTCATGGTAATTGAATTTTATCGTAAAAAGTTGATTCAATGCCTGTGCTCACGCACCGGCTCGAAGCGCACCGGCTCGATAAACAAAACCCGTGAACGCATACACATTATTTAATAATTCGTCAATGGCACGAAACCTTTTGATAGAATCACTTCTGATCCCTGTTCGGTCAATGAGTAGTTACAAAATTCGAGGATGACAGAACCGAGTGTCGGATATCCATTTGTGTACAAAAATAATGGGCGAGTGAGTGGATACTTTCCCGAAGCAATACTTTCGCGTGTTGGTGTTACTCCATTATATTTCACGGCGACGACTCCATCTTTCACAAAACCGAGACCAATGTATCCGATGGCTCCCTTCGTTGAAGAAATTCGATTGAAAATTGCCGGATTTGCATTTGAGTATTCAATTTTTTCTCCGAGTTTTTCTTTTTTCATTACTAATTCAAAGAAAACTTCATACGTTCCAGATGACGTATCACGACTGATGGCGACTATCGGCAAATCAGGTCCTCCAACTTCTTTCCAGTTAGTGATTTTACCACTGAAAATATCGTGGACCTGTGTGTCACTAAGTTGTCGCACTGGATTTTCTGGATTCACGACGATGCATACACCGTCCATTGCAACAGCGAACAAAGTCGGCATTTTTCCAGCTTCGACGGCTTTTTTGAACTCATCCGGTTTCATGGCACGACTCATCGCGGCAATGTCGCATCGTCCTTCGATAAGTGCAGCAGCACCATCACCACTTCCCGTTTTTTTGACGGAGAATTTTTGATTCGGAAACTTTTTTGCAAATGCTTCGACGAAAGCATCGCAGATTGGGCCGACAGTTGTCGAGCCATCAATTCGGATTTCCTGCGCGGAAAGTCCTGCGACAATTCCGAAAGTCATTCCGGCACAAACAAACAAACAGGCAATCATCATTTTCATTTTCATGCTCCTTTTCATGTGGTGATTTTCGTGCAAAGAGACATTCACTTCGCGTTATAATGTGTATTATCTCCTATAATTATTAAGGAATTATTAAGAAATCACCAAAATTTCAACAAGATTCGCATGGAATTTCAACAACGACAGTTGTGCCAACTCCTGGTATACTATTTAGATGAATTACACCTCCGAGTCGATCAACAGCGTGCTTGATTATCGAGAGTCCCAGTCCAGTGCCGCGAATCCGATTGTCGCCAGATTTTGAGCCGTTTGCTTGATAAAATCGGTCAAAGACCTTCACTTGGTCTGATTGTGGAATTCCACATCCAGCGTCTCGACATTCGATTACAAGTTGTTTATTCGCGGTATTTTCAGTGTCAGACAAGGATAATTTGAGAGAGACGTTTCCGCCGTGCTCAGAAAATTTTATCGCATTATCAACAAGGTTTTGCAAAATAAGTTGTAGTCTTTGTGGGTCGGTTTTCATTGCACTAAAAAGGCAATTGACATCGAACGATATTTTTTTTTCGGTAATTTTCGTACTGAAAAGTTCTAACAACCACGCTTTTAGCTCGTCTCCTGAGACTATTTTGATTTTATTTGGAATTTCTTCGTTTTCGACAATGTGCAGATCAAGCAGATCACGCACCATTGCTTCGAGGCGACTGACATTTCTGTCGAGCAGTGAGAGAAGATGCCGCATCGTTTCAGGGTCATCCGCAATTTCATCAAGCAAATTATCGAGAGAAGCACGAATAGTCGCCAGTGGAGTTCGTAATTCATGAGAGGCGTTTGCCACGAAATCGGTTTTCATGCGACTTGTTCGTACTGCTTCAGTTTGATCTCGCGCGATCAGGAGTGCGGCAATTTCTGAATCTGGATGTTGTACTGAAATAGGAAATGCCTGCACTTCCAATACCACACGTTTTCGTCCCGCAGCAATTTCTGTTTGCCGCTTGATTTCTTCGCGGCTGGTTTTCATCTGTTCATAAATTGATAATACTGGGCCAGAACGCAGAATACTCCAAAATGATTTGCCTTCTGGAAAATCGTCTAAGTCAAAAATAGATTTTGCCGAGCTGTTACAATAAATTATTTGGTCTTCTTGATTCATCGCAATAATTGCTTCGTCAATATCGTCAAAAATTGTTTGGAGACTTTCGTATTGTTTTTTGACTATTTGCATATTTCCGATGAGTTTATTTCTCATTTGTTCCAGAGCAGCGGAAAGATGTGCAAGTTCCATTGGACCTTCCACAAGAATCGGTGTTTCCAGATCACCTCGTGCCAAGTTTCTCGAAGCGGCATGGATGTTTTTGAGTGGTCGATACCAAAACCACGCAAATCCAGCCGACAAAATCGCCGTCAAAACGAGCACGAGTATCAAATTTACGATGATTGTTACAACAATTGCTCTTTGCATTGAAACAATTCCAGCAACAGGCATCGCAAGTCGCGCCGCCCCGACGATTTGTGCCTCGCTCTTTGTTTCATTCCTTATTTTTGTTTCGTAAATTGGCAGAGCGAAGTATCGATAATCAATTTTGGTTGTGGCACTCTTCCGAGTGTCTGCGCCGAAATGTCCAGCAAGTGCTGCCATCATTTCAGGACGATCCATCGTATTATGAAGAGTCATCGTATTTGGATTTTCTTCAGAATCTCCGAGCACTTTTCCAGATGTGTCAATAATTGTAACACGAAATTGCGTGTGACGGTTATTGAACGATCCGCAAAATTCACGAATAATAATACTCCGAGTCGTTTCGTCTTTCGACCATATTTGTTGCAAAAAATCTGTTTGCGACTTGAGAAGCTCCATTTGCATCGTTTCATTGTCTCTCCTAATTTGTGCTTCAATACACAAAAACGTCAGAAACCCACCCAGTACGAGTGATGTCGAAACAAGGAGTAAATTCCCAATCAGAACGCCGGTGTAAAAACGATGCAGAAACATGAGATACTGAAACGTAAAAATTATCAGATTTTGCAAAAGGCCTGTGTGCGAATCGACTAATAATCAATTTTATAACCGACACCGCGAACGGTCTGAATGATCGACCTCGATTCACCGAGTTTATTGCGGAGAGCATTCAAGTGGACATCTATTGTGCGATCAGTGACAAGAGCATCTTCGCCAATAGCTTGTTCGATCAGTTGATTTCGAGTAAGCACACGTCCTTTCGCCAATACCAGTGAAACGAGAATTTGAAATTCTGTTTTTGTAAGTGAAACCGATTCACCGGCAACTTCGACTTGATGTCGCTCCAGATCAATCACAATGTTATCGACTTCCAGAGTATTGGAGTCGGTGGATGTTGTCAGAGCCGTTCTGCGAAGGAGTGCATTGATTCTGGCAACAAGTATCGACATTTGGAAAGGTTTTGGCAAATAGTCATCTGCTCCAAATTCGAGTCCAAGAACGATGTCACCTTCTCCTCCTTTCGCGCTCAAAATGATTATCGGCAATGTTGTCAGACGTTTATCGGCGCGAATTTGTTTCAAAATTTCGATGCCGGACAATCCATGCAACATCAAATCGAGAATCAATACGTCATAAGGACGATGCAATGCAGTTTGCAGTCCACGAATGCCATCGGTCTCAATTTCGACGATGAAACCTTCTTTGCGAAATCGCATGGCGACCATGTCCGCGATATCAACTTCATCTTCGATAATGAGTATACGTTTTTTTGTCATCGTCAAAATTCTGAGCTGAGCAAGTGTGATCCAACACGCAAATTCTATTTTCGTTTTATTAAGTCATTATGAGCGTTCTATTAAGATTTGATTAAGATTTTGGTGCGAGTTCATGATATTTTGCATTTTTCCCACGAATGGGTCGAATTTACAGTCTATTTTCCGACGTAAGAATTTTTCGGCGGGCGAATGATTCGGAAAAGCGAAACACCAAGTTCGTAAGATTTTTGGCAATGCAAAATGCGCGTCCACGTTTGGCGAGCCATGTTCGGCGAACCATGTTTGGCGAGCCGCCGGCGTAAGTCGGCGGTTTTTGTTTGGTGAGCCGCCCTGAAATGTCAAGATAGATCGGTCAAAAAAATGTCATTGCCACCATTTTTCATCCTTTCGCTGGCGATTTAGCGGAATTCGCCGCCACTCTCGCCGTCCAATGGGCTTTCATCCGCTTCTCCGTCTCCTCTCGAACCCATCGATCATGCGACTCGATTGCATACTGTCGCATCCGCTGCCACTGCAATTCCCTCTCTCCTTGTGGTACTTGCGTTTTCATACCTGCTCCTTTCTTAAATGTCTTTGATGCGATCAATGATCGTGGTCACTGTCAGAGTAATGGTCGAAGGCCCTGAATCAAAAATAACGCGAGTGTTTTTTGATACCGTTTGTCCCTCTTGAATCGCCTTTTTGACCATTGATCTGTCGATTGTTTCAATGACCGCCCCATCGGCCAACGTGACAAGATACCAGTCCCTGTCCATCATGCTTCCTTTCCTGTTGTTCGTTTGATTCCGCCCTCATGGAACGCCCCAACTTTTCATCGGCGGGATCGGACAGGTGCTTTAGTATTTCATCCAGCGACCGAGTAACACGAAAAGCCGATACAATCAGGCGGCGCAGAAGTGTGTTTTTCCGGTCTGCTTTGCGTGCAAGCAAGAACAAGGCGAAATAGCCTCAAATTACCCGGCAAGGACTCGAACCTTGGACGAGGGAATCAAAATCCCTTATGTTGCCAATTACACCACCGGGTATTAAACGACGCAACAAAAACCACGTCGATAATTTTATCTATTTTTGAATGATTGAAAAGGGGGCGCATGACACAAACTCCCATGCCACTCGTTAAAATGGAGGGGATTCAAACCAAAACTCCGTCAGTCGAGAAAATTCGCCGCATTTGCTTTTTTTATTTTCGCTCTTTTTTCGAAATGATTTTGATCGCGTTGATGCAATAAGTCACGCCAGAATAAATTGTGATGAGTAAAGTTCCCCAGAGAAGCACGCCAAAAATCAATAACGCATAAATAGGCCATGTATCTGATGGCAAATGGGCATCTAAAAATTGGTGCAGTTGTGCATTGCCATTTAGCACACAAATCAGTAACAAAAGTGCCATCATTGCCGTGAAACACTGAAAAAACATTTTCCATTTTCCGATCCATTTGGCGGAAAAATCTCCTCCTTCTGATTCGATCAAAGCACGAAGTGAAGTGACCAAAAGTTCTCGTGCCACAATCACGACGACCATCCACGATTGCAACAGCGGCAATTCTGGCTTCGTCAAAAGGCAAATAAAAGTTCCGCAAATGAGGAGTTTATCGGCAAACGGGTCCATAACTCGTCCGAAAATAGTGATTTGATTGAATTTTCGGGCCCACCAGCCGTCTAAAAAGTCGGTCAGCGAGGCGAGTATAAAAAAGAAAAGAGCCGCTTCATATTGATTCGTTCCAATGCAAATGAAAACGACGATGGCAAAAACAACACGCAGTGATGTTAGAAAATTAGGTATATTCATTGACTCAACTTTTTGACGTGTATGTTGTTGGCACAACTGAATGAGAGACACACAACAATATCATACACATCTGAACGTAAAAACAAGAGGGAGGGCAAATTCGGTCGCATTATGCAGTCCACTAACAAGTTTTGTGAACTTCGGAATTTTTTACCACAGAGAACACGGAGAACACAAGACACTCTGTGAACTCTGTGTCTCTGTGGTGAAAACTTGTTAGCAGACTGTCGCATTATGTTCGGAGTTATATTGCTGACAGTGGTCGGATACTGGCGGATGGCTCGATCAGACGAGAAATATGCGGCACGAAAGATGTTTGCACGCATCAAACGTACACGGAATTTTGTGATATTGTCTGTGGGCGCGGTTCCCATATTGTGTTTTTGGTGATATAATTGGTGTGATGCAAGTTTTTTACAATTTAACAAAAATTTAACAAATTTTTCGTGCAAAACATTTGATGGCACTTGTGTTTGAAACATTGTGACCAATGCTGTCACTGTTCAAACTGTCGCCCTGTCGCCGTTCACAAAATGTAACTTTTTAACACAAAAATATACAATTTAGTGCAGACCGGAGTTTAGAATTGTCTTTGATGCCATTCTGATTTTGTCTTTCGTTTATTTTGAATAGAATCTTTTATTGGAACGCCGCTTATGGGAACGCCGATGTCCATTATTCTAATTATTGCAGGTGTTTTGGCTTTTACTGGAATCGTCGTCGCTCTTGCTTTGATAATTATCGGAGCCAAAGCAATTTTGATTCCTTCTGGCAAAATCACAATTTTGATCAACGATGACAAAGATAAGTCATTTCTAGTTCCTTCTGGCGGAAAACTACTTGGAACACTTTCCGCTCAGGGCATTTTCATCCCTTCTGCCTGCGGCGGCGGCGGGACATGCGGCCAGTGCAAGTGTGTCGTTAAAACAGGCGGCGGAGACATTCTTCCGACAGAGCGAGGCCAAATGTCTCGGCGTGAAATTCGAGAACATGTTCGTCTTAGTTGCCAAGTTCCAGTGAAACAGGACATGCAGATCGAAATTCCGCCAGAAGTTTTTTCCGTCAAAAAATGGGAGTGCGAAGTTGCTTCAAACAACAATGTGGCCACATTTATTAAGGAATTTGTGCTGAATCTTCCTGCTGGTGAGGAAGTCGCATTCAAAGCAGGTGGATACATTCAGATCGAGTGTCCGCCGCACGAAGTCGATTATAGCAAAGACATCGACATTCCGAAGGAGTATCAGGGTGATTGGGATCGATACAATGTTTGGCAATACAAAAGTGTCATCAAAGATGAGACGATGCGTGCCTATTCGATGGCAAATTATCCCGAAGAAAAAGGGATGATAAAACTAAATATCCGCATTGCCACACCACCTCCGCGACAAGATCATCTTCCGCCGGGAATCATGTCTTCATATATTTTCTCACGAAAACCAGGTGACAAAGTAACAATCAGTGGTCCTTATGGAGAATTTTTCATCAGAAATACTCCTGCTGAAAAAATTTATATTGGAGGCGGGGCTGGAATGGCACCACTCCGTTCTCATATTTTTGAAATGTTGAAACACCAGCGATTCACCCAAAAAATTTCATATTGGTATGGAGCCAGAAGTCTCAGAGAAGCATTTTATACTGATGAATTTGAAAATCTTGCCAAAGAATTTCCCAATTTTTCGTGGCATTTGGCCCTCTCAGAACCGGCTCCAGAAGACAAATGGACTGGTGCGGTCGGATTCATTCACCAAGTACTTCTTGATGATTATCTCTCCAAACATCCAGCTCCAGAAGATTGTGAGTATTATATGTGCGGGCCTCCAATGATGACCAGTGCCGTGCTGAAAATGCTCGACAATCTCGGAGTAGAACGTGAAAGTATTTATTTCGACGACTTTGGTTTGTGATTCATTGCTCCAGAGGATGCGTCCGACGGTCCATATAAAATTTCGGGCACATCTATTTATTCACCGATTGCCAAATTTTGAACACAAAAACCCCGCAAATTGCGGAGTCTGTGTTTTTGCTAAATGAATTATCCTTTTGTTTTACGTCAATTGAGTGCCGTCTGCATCATGATCGGATGTTGTATGCTCGTCGGCATTCCATGGTCGTTTCCCATTTTTGGAGGAATTTGGGAACATGAGTCGCGCGGAGTTTTTGGACTTCTCGTTTCTGTTATGATTGCCATTTCAGCCGCATTCGTTCTTTGGTATGCGTCCAAATTTTTCAAAAAGGAAGGAATTGATCTCGACTATTTTTCAAAGCGGGAAGCAGTCGCGGTCGTCGGACTCAGCTGGGTTCTTGCCGCCATTCTCGGTGGACTTCCTTATTTAATTGGAGAAGTGCATCGGAAAGAAGGGATTCCAATGTCCGTTTGTGATGCTTTTTTTGAAGCACAATCTGGATTTACCACGACTGGTTCGACTGTTTTTGGTGAGCTAGAACGTCCTGACTTGCTCCCACGATCAATTCTTTTTTGGCGATGTATGACCCACTTTCTCGGGGGAATGGGGATCGTCGTGCTTTTTGTTGCTCTTCTTGGTTATGGAGCCGGAACAAAAAGTATCATTCGCTCTGAAATGTCAGGGCTTTCAAAATCAAGCCCGAAAGAACGCGCCAAACAACTTGCCATGATAGTATTTGGAATCTATCTCGGATTGATTGCTGTTTTGGCAACAATTCTTTGGGGACTCGGTTTGAATGTTTTTGATTCCATTTATCATTCAGTGAGCACAATGTCGACCGGAGGATTCAGTTCATACAATTCAAGTGCCGGACATTTTGCATCACATGGATATATTCATGCGGCAGAAATTGAGTGGGTTCTAATTTTGTTCATGTTTTTTGGCGGGACAAATTTCATTTTGCTTTATTGGCTCTTTCAAGGAAAGCCGGAGCGACTGTTTAATGACACGGAATGGCGCACTTATCTTGGAATTATTGTGATGGCGATAATAATTATTTGGTGCGTCGGCCTCCTGCATCACAGCTTCGACAATATTGGTACTGACGATTTACCTTTTTACACTTCAAAAGCGACCGCCGAAAAAAATTCTTTTGAAAAAATTTCTTATGAAAAATCATCATCTGCAACCAAAATTTCTGAATCAATTGGTTCGTCATCAAAACGCTCCGCAGTAAATGTTGAAAAACGAAGTTTTCCCGAAAATGAACATGCACAAAATGGACTGCTTCAACACGACCACACTGGTTTGAATGTCAAATCTGAAACTTCTGAAAAAGAAGTACGTTTTGTAAGAGAAGAAATTCCAGCGTGGCTTTCTTTCCGTGTTGTCACTTTTCAAGTTGTTTCACTTATAACTACAACTGGTCTTTGCACAGACGAATTCGAAAAATGGCCCACTTTGGCAGGATGCGTGATTATTATTTTGATGTTCGTCGGAGGATGTGCCGGGGCAACTTCCGGTGGAATCAAAGTCGTTCGCATCGTCGCTCTGACAAAGATGGCTCCAAACGAAATCGAGTGGACATATCGACCCAATGTCGTCCGACAATTATCGATAAATGGAACCGCCATCGAAAAAGAAACCGCCCATCGAATTTTGATTCATCTGATGATGGCCGTTTTCATTTTTGCAGCCGGGACTTTTATTCTTTCTGTTTTAGAACCCGCCGTTGTTTCGGTTTCGGGCGGGACCGAAAGTGACCGACAACTTTTTGATATTTGGAGTGCAGTTCTCAGTTGTATCAGCAATGTTGGCCCCGGTTTCGGTGTTTTTGGTGCCAGACAAAATTTTGGTGATCTCACAGAAATTTCCAAATTCATTCTTTCGTGGATCATGCTTTTAGGACGTTTAGAAATTTTTGTCGTACTCGCCCTTTTTCACATAAGATTTTGGTCAAATCATTCCTGATGAGTAACAGTTCAGTGGCTCCTTAGTCACTGAACTTTGTCACTTACGACATTCGGACAAAACCATCAGAACATATCCGGTCACTAAGTCGGCATTGTCTTCCATCCAGCGTTTCGATCCGGTGTTGATCCATGATCCGTTTTCTCGCTGGTTTTCTATTAGTTTTGTGGCCAATTCTTTGCGCCAATCATGAGTGATTCCACTCTCTGTTTTTATCTGTTTGATGTCCATCACAGACAGTGCTTTTGACATGACTTGATAATAATAAAAAAGTCCCTCTTGTCCAACACCAGGATTTTCATCGAGACTATAATGTTTTGTGATCCAATCGAAAGCTGCCTGAACTCGTTTGTCCTCTTTTGTAACACCGGCATAAATCATGCTTTTCAAACCTGCATAAGTCATGGACGCATAACTCCGCAGACCGCCGTCTGGGGTTTCGCCGGCCATGCTTTCTTGTGTGGCCGCGGAATATACGAATCCACCGTCTGGATTTTTTGACGCAAATGAGAGCGTGTTATGTTCCGATTCTCGATTTTGACAGCGTGAAACAAAGACGAGAGCCTTTTGAATCGCGGGATCATCTTCCGATTTTCCTGCCGCACGAAGTGCCTCAATGAAAAATTGCGTGTTCGACAAATCTGGTCGCTGATGCCGTCCATATCCCGTCCCTCCATAAAAAGGTTCGTCCGGTTTGACCCCTTTTTCTTCAGTAAATTGTTCATTGGTGATATATTTTTGAGCTTTTGTGAGCAATTCGTTATACGGACCAATTTGACCTGGATTCGCATTTTGGAAAAGCGTGTTCGCAGTTGTGAAAGCGAGAATCGCCAAACAAGTCTCGTAATTCTGAAAGAAACCATCTTTTGTATAAACGCCGCCATCTTCACAAGCAGAATGTTTTAGATATGCAAGTGATTTGACGATCATTTCATCATCGAGTGATGCACCGGATCGCAGCAATCCAGTTAAAATGACTGCGGTCGGTCCGACATCAGCAGTCGGAGTTGTGCCGACTTTCGGTTCGATCCATGCACCAGACGGAGCCTGTGTAGAACGCAAATAATTTGTCGCTTTGTCAATTGACGATTGTATTTCATCGCAAAAAATCAAATTTGGGGTGCTCGCCAAATCAAAAAAGAGAATGAAAAGAAAAATCACAACTGAAAATTGGTTCAATAAATTAAATTGTTTCATTGTAATTATCGGATTTAGTGGAATAAAAAAAAGTGGTTTTGAGTTTCATCTGGCGTGTGAGAACCGCCTCCGAAAAAAAGTAAGTGTTTACGACAAATTGAGTCAAAATTCATAACAGATGAAAACAACAGAAAATCAGTGAACGCATACAAAAATTTAATGTTTTTTGGGAGCATTTCGGATCGGACAATTTGCGGCTTCTTCGGCGGTGATTCGTCGATTTACAGGAACAGGGATTGCTTTTTTGCCACTTAAATAGTGCCCAGTGACGGAATTTTTGTTGCGAGAAATGCTGTCGGTTGTGCCCTGTGCCACAATGTCGCCTCCAAACTTGCCAGAATGTGGACCGAAATCGAGAATCTGGTCAGCTGCTGCAATCACATCACGGTCGTGTTCTACAACAAGGAGAGTATTTCCCAAATCTCGCAACTTTTGCATCGCACCGATCAGCCTGAAATTATCGCGTGGATGCAGGCCGATTGTTGGTTCATCGAGCACATATAAAACGCCGACGAGGCCGCTCCCGATTTGTGCTGCCAAACGGATTCGCTGTGATTCGCCTCCCGACAATGTCGGCGCACCACGAGAAAGAGTCAAATAATTGAGACCGACATCATTTAGAAATCGAAGTCGATTCTGAACCTCAGTCAAAATGTCTCCTGCAATTCGTTTTTCTGTTACATTTGGATTCCATGATGCGAAAAAGGCATTTAATTTTCCGAGTGGCATTCGACCAAGTTGGTCCATTGTTTTTCCAGCAAATTGTACAGCCGCAGCATCGTCTCTGAGGCGACTTCCCATGCACTCACCACATTCCACATCTTCGAGCACGAAATTCATTGGCAATCGCAAAGAAGGCACAAGTCGGGTCGCCTCTTCGACAGTTGGATAAATTCCTTTGTATTGAAATTGAAACGATAATGAAGAATGTGAAACGTCTGTTTTGTCTTCAACTTTTGCCGATTTCGTTTCCGTTTTGGCCGATGAATTCGTGGCTGGTTTTGACTGATTATTAATGACCGAATACCAAGTGTCGCCAGTTCCATGAAAGAGAATGCGGCGATGTCGTGCATCTAGTTGATCGAATGGTAAATCGATTGGAATTCCGTTTTGTGAGGCGAAAACTTCGATCATCCGTTTTCCTAATTGAGAGTTAACATTAGGAAAAAGATTCACCGCTCCGCGCAGCAATGTTTGTTTTGGATCGTGCAAGAAAAGAGTTGGATTTGCACCTTGTTGCACACCGAGTCCTTCGCAGTGAGGACACCAGCCGAGTGGCGAATTGGCTGAAAAATGGTGCGGTGTCAGTCGTTCAAAGCTGCGACCACATTTTTCGCACGATAAATGTTGGTTATATCGGACACGTTTCCATTTTGTTTCAGGAACGGAGTCATCGACTTCGATAACATGTACGATTCCAGCACCGATTGCCAGTGCCGTTTCCACACTGTCTGCGATGCGCATTCGGCTCGTTTGGTCGTCTCGCAAAATTAGTCGGTCCACGACCAATTCAACATCATGTTTTCGGCGTCGATCAATTTCTGGTGGGGATTCAAGTGAGTAAGTGATTCCATCAATTCGGATGCGAACGAAGCCTTCTTGTTGCAGTCTTTGCCACACTTGCTCATATTGTTGTCCGACATCAATTTGCAGTGGTGCTGTAACAAGAATACGATTCACGTTCTGCATTGAAGTAATTTTTGAGATAATTTCATCGAGCGTTTGTGTTCCAATTGGAATGGCACATTCTGGACAATGCGGAACTCCCAGTCGTGCAAAAAGGACTCGGAGATAATCTTGTATTTCAGTTGCGGTCCCGACAGTGCTGCGTGGTGAATGAGATGCTGCTTTTTGTTCAATAGCGATTGCAGGCGAGAGGCCTTCGATATTTTCGACTTTTGGTTTTTGTAATTGTCCGATAAATTGTCTGGCATAGCTCGATAAACTTTCAACATATCGTCTCTGACCTTCTGCATAAATGGTGTCGATAGCAAAAGAGGATTTTCCACTTCCACTCGGACCACAGCAAATAATCATTTGATCGCGTGGAATCGAGACGGAAACTTTGTTTAAGTTGTGTTCCTCGGCTCCTGTTACAACAATATTTTCGAGAATCGGCGATGTCTTTGACGTTTTGTGATTCGTTTTTTTGGTTTTTGTATCGATTACTGCAAGAACCCGCTCCAAATGTTTTTTTAGAGCGACTCCTGTGTGAGATTTTTTATTTTTGATAACATCTTCGGGAGTTCCAGCAACAATCAATTCCCCGCCTGCTTCGCCTCCTTCGGGTCCAAGATCAATTATCCAGTCCGCAGTTTTAATCACATCGAGATTATGTTCGACAACAAGAACGGTGTTTCCTGCATCAACAAATTTTTGTAACACGCCAAGAAGCATTTTGATGTCGGCAAAATGGAGTCCCGTTGTTGGTTCATCGAGGAGATACAATGTTTTTCCGGTGCTGCGTTTGACGAGTTCGCGGGCAAGTTTGATTCGTTGTGCTTCTCCGCCTGATAATGTAGGAGACGGTTGTCCGAGTTTCATGTATCCGAGACCAACACGTTGGAGCATCGTCAAATAGTGATTGATTTTTGGAATGTTTTCGAAGTGATCGCGTGCTTCTTCGACACTCATGTTCAAAATTTGATCTATTGATTTTCCTTTGTATCGCACAGAAAGTGTTTCGTGATTAAATCGATGGCCCTGACACACGGGACAAGTAATGAACATGTCGGCCAAAAAATCCATTTCGAGTTTTTGTGTGCCGCGTCCCTCACATGCGTCGCACCGTCCCCCTTTCACGTTGAAACTGAAACGTCCCGGCAAATATCCTTTTGCGCGTGATTCGGCAAGTTCAGCAAAAAGATTCCGAATTTCATCAAAGACTTTGATATAAGTGGCGGGATTTGAGTGTCCTCCGCGTCCAATTGGAGATTGATCAATGTCAATCATTTTATCGAGAAAGTCGATGCCATCAATTCGTTTGTGCAGTCCGGGATTTCCAAAACCGCGATTCAAATCTCGATTCAGAGCTTCGACCAAAATGTCATTTATGAGAGAAGATTTGCCACTTCCACTCACTCCAGTTACACAAACAAAAGCACCGAGTGGGATGCTCACATCAATGTTTTTGAGATTATTGTGTTTTGCACCACGAATCACTAATTTTCGTTTTGGGTCAATGAAACGTCGTTCTTTGGGAATAGTGATTGACTCTTCTCCAGTCAAATACTTTAATGTCTGAGAGTCTTTCGTATTTGTAACAATTTTTCCACCATGAACGCCCGGACCTGGTCCGAAATCGACGATCATATCGGCCGCGCGCATTGTATCTTCGTCATGTTCTACAACAATCACGGTATTTCCGAGATCGCGCAGTCGAGAGAGCGTTCCCAAAAGCCGATCATTGTCGCGTGGATGCAGACCAATCGACGGTTCATCGAGAATATAAAGTACACCGACAAGACCACTGCCAATTTGAGAAGCCAGCCGGATTCGCTGCATTTCGCCGCCAGAAAGAGTGGGAGCAGTTCGTCCGAGTGTCAAATAATCGAGTCCGACATTGATGAGGAATCCGATGCGACTGCGAATTTCTTTCAGAGCGAGCGCGGAAATTTTGTGCCCAGATTCAGAAAGTTTCAGTTCAGAAAAGAATTCTTTCAAACGAACAATGGATAGATTACACAATTCGGGAAGTGAACATTTTGTTTCAGAAAAATTCGAGGAAGCCGTTTCAATTTTGAAAGATCGAGCCTGTTCATTCAGGCGATCTCCCCGACAAACGCCGCACGGCAAAACTCGCATATATTTTTCCATTGCAAGTCGCTGCATTTTGCTTTTCGTTTCACGATATTGTTGTAACATTTTTGGGATGATTCCCTCATACGGCCCTCCCCATTTGTGTCCATTTGGGCCATTTTTCCATGTAAATGTAATGTGAGAATGACCGGTCCCCCACAAAATTCCGTGTTGAATGTTCGCATCGAGTTCTTCCCACGCTGTTTCGAGGACAGTGTGGGGAGGCAATCCATATTCTCGTTCCAAAAATTCGGCGACACCATGAAAAATATGGCGTTTCCATCTGCCGAGATCACGCCATTTTCCGATGGGGACAATGCAGCCTTGTTGAAACGATTTTGTCATGTCGGGAATCAGCAAGTCAGGATCGAAGGAATGGATTTCGCCGAGTCCTTCGCATGTTGGGCACATCCCACGCGGCGTGTTGAAACTGAAAAGCTGTGGACTCGGAGGGTCGAAATTGATTCCACATTCTGAGCAAGCATAATGAGCCGAAAATTGAATCGGAACATTTTTTGTAACTGAATTTGTTTCAGACGATTTATTTTTTGAAACATTGTCGGCAATTTTTTTCGTGCCACGTTTGGCAGGGCGATTTGGTGTTTTCGTGTCATTGCTATTTGCCAAATCGTCCGATTCGATTAAAATGGCGAGATGTCCATTTCCGACTGCGAGTGCTCGTTCCGTCGATTCGGAAAGCCGAGTGTGGTCCGCCGTTTCAGTGAGACGATCAATCACGACTTCGATGTCATGTCGCATTTGTCGGTCTAATTTGAGATTCTCGTCGAGCCGCACAAGTCGATTATCCACACGAGCGCGGTTATAACCTTGTCGCAACAAATCCGAAAAAAGGTCCTTAAATTCCCCCTTTTGACCACGAATCAGTGGTGCCAAAAAAATTAGTCGGTCGCCACTGGCACAAATTGTTTCAGAAATATGCGCGATTTGATCGACAATTTGGCTTCGCGTCTGAGCAGTGATTGCTTTGCCACATTTCGGACAATATCCGGTCGCAACTCGTGCAAAAAGAACACGCAAAAAATCATAAATTTCGGTGATTGTTCCGACAGTACTGCGTGAATTTTGCCCCCCTGATTTTTGTGAAATCGAAATTGACGGACTCAGACCAGTGATGTGATCGACATCGGGTTTTGGTAATTGGCCCAAAAACTGCCGTGCATAACTTGACAGACTTTCGATATATCGTCTTTGTCCTTCTGCATACAATGTGTCGAATGCCAGTGAGCTTTTGCCGCTTCCACTCACTCCAGTGAAGCAAATCAGTTTATTTCGTGGGAGTATGAGATCAACATCACATAAATTGTGCTCTCGTGCTCCTTTGACAATGATGTCGGCCATATTTTGGTGGACTAAAATGCGATAAAAAAATACGATAAAAAAATCAATTTCCCAGAACGGTTGTTTCACAAAGAGTCGCCGCCGAAATGGCCCATCTAATAATTCATTTTCCAAAAACACAGACTCCGTAATTTACGGGGTTTTTGTGTTCCATTTTTGGCAATTGGTGAATAAATAGATGTGTCCAAATGTCTGCGGGTTATTCTTCCTGCTTTCGCTGAAAGCGGTTGTTTCGCAGAATGAGCGATAAAAACAACACATTTCTACGAAATCTGGCCAAACGCCCAATTAAATTTATAAGACTCCATTCTATCACATCAAATCCCAAGATGCAAGAAGGATATTTTGGATAACATGCCAGTCTGCTAACAAGTTTTCACCACAGAGACACAGAGTTCACAGAGTGTCTTGTATTCTCCGTGTTCTCCGTGCCTTCTGTGGTAAAAAATTCCGAAGTTCACAAAACTTGTTAGTGGACTGGGATAACATGCCAGTCGCCACAAAATGCTGTTTTACGACCGAGAGGCAGCATGGCTAACTAAACCCCCCTCGTTTTTGAGGTTTTTATTTTCAAAAAAGTGACATTTTTGCAATTTTGGCAGGAGACTGACTCGAAAACTCTTCTACTTTTGAAAAAACAGTGGTTTTTTGCGTTTATACAGCACACGGGCATAAAACGATACTTTTGTTAGTGTCATTTTTTTAGAAATTTGCGTTGTTTTGCGAAACAACCACTTTCTACGAAAGCGGGCTAAACAGCTACGAAAGTGGGCTAAACAGCTAATTGATGACTTGTGGTTTCCGGCGGGCGAGGTGATTTTTCTGAGGAGTTTCGACAAAACGCGATCAGCGGACAGATTAGTCGGAAATCACGCACCACTTTTTCTCTCACTTGTTCAATTGCGTGATTTGGATATAATGGGGAAAATGTTCCGAGATTGCCGGATTCAGGTTCGACGAAATTGCACAGACACCACAGAACTAAAAAAACTCCATTTATTTGAATAAATTCCATGAAAATACGAGACCTTTTTGAACACCATGGCATCATGGGAAACCCTTTTGCTGAAGAAGATGCACAAAATGATGTCGTTTTCAAAAGTAGCTGCATAAAAACGTCGTTTCATTCTGCGTGGGACAAGGTTTATGGAGACCCCGCCGAACCATCCACATCTGTCGTTTTCGGCGAAAAAGGCTCTGGAAAGACTGCTCTGAGGATTCAGATGACGCGAATTCTTTCCGAATATAATACGGATCATCCTGAGTCGAGACCGATTGTCGTCGATTATTCCGATCTGAATCCATTCATCGACCGATTTCGTCATCGTTTTTCGCGGCATCGCAAAATCAGCAAAGTTTTGGCAAAGTGGGAAATTTGGGACCATCTCGATGCGATTCTTTCTCTCGCAGTGACTCAATTGATCGACCGTATTCTCGAACCCGGCGGATCGATGCACCCCGCCGCCGTCGATTTGAAGCCGCTCCCAATCGACAAATTGACTCCATATCAAGTCCGCGATCTTCTCCAATTGGCATCTTGTTATGACACGTCTCGAAGCGAAAATCCGCCCAGTCGATGGCACAAATTGGCCAAAAAATTGAGATATGGAACATGGAGTGGACTCGTCAAAAACCATTTTGGGAGTGGTTTCGGATTTCTGGGAAGCCTTTGTACAATTTATCTTTTTTCGCGGCTGGAAAATAGTTGGTTTACTCCCTTTTTGAATATATGGATGTATATTCTGATTTTCCTTATTTGGACACCATTCCTTTGGAAAATGGGGACTCGATTTTGGAAAGCATGGGCGATTCAGCGATCTTTGCGCGTTTTGCCGCGCCAAAAATCGGAGATTTATTCGATTCTGATGCGACTAGACAAAGAAGATTTCGTTGGGATGCCATTTCCTGTCAGTGGCAATACTGATCACAGATATGCGATGCTCGACAAATTCCTCGGTGTCTGTCGTTCTCTCGGTCTTACTGGAATGATTGTGATAATGGAT
>JBOFGF010000083.1:0-31157 GCA_051649005.1 Thermoguttaceae bacterium
CACTGTCAAACAACCACTCGAACTAAGAAGAGCGAGAGAAACCACACCAAGTACACTAAAAGGAACGATCTTTTTCATCTGGTCTTTCCTCGAAATAAAAGGAACGATAAAAAGGAATAATCTCGTAACAAAATAATAAGAGACTGATTCCTACTTGGTTTATCGTTCCATTCCACTTCCGAACTTGTGGATTTTTCCGATTTTTTTGCTAAAAATAAAAATAACTCACCGCATTCTCTTTCCGAAAATGCCAGCGGAAACGTCAAAATTATAAATTATGCAAAACAGATGTAAATTTTCACTTGTTGTATAAAAACCACACATTTCCTTAAAAAGAGATGTGTGGTTCGGTGGTTTTATTTTAACTTTTTATCAGCCTCCAAGATCATCGAGTTTGATTCCTTTTTTAGAAAGGTCTTCAAATTTTAGCGGAGCAGCGTCTAAAATCGCTTTCGAGGAGAGAGATTCAAATTTCATGAAGTTCAGTTTGAAAAGACCGGCCAGATACATGGCAAGACGATCATATTCCTTCTTGTTCTTCCAAACATTTTTTGGATTTAGAATGTCTTTTGGAACATCTGCGCAGGCAGATGGCATCGCCAATCCGAAAATTGGGTCGGTCTCTTTTTTGCTCTCAGCCAGTTCTCCGCTGTGAATTCCGTCGATAATGGCGCGGGTGTGTTTGATCGAGAGGCGTTTGCCGACTCCATATTGTCCCCCACTCCATCCGGTATTGACGAGCCACGCTTTCGAGCCATGTTTTTTCATATTTGCGGCGAGTATTTCGGCATATTTTGTTGGATGCCACACCAAAAAAGCCGCGCCGAAACATGCGGAAAAGGTCGCCTGTGGCTCTTTGACTCCCATTTCCGTTCCGGCCACTTTGGCGGTATATCCGCTGATAAAATGATACATGGCCTGTTCGGGTGTCAATTCACTTACTGGAGGAAGCACGCCAAATGCGTCACAAGAGAGGAAAATGATATTTTTCGGATGTCCTCCCAAACATGGCATTTTGATATTCGGAATATAGTCAATCGGATACGAAGCGCGAGTATTTTCAGTGACCGATTTGTCGGCGAAATCGACGACACGAGTCATGTTGTCATACACAACATTTTCTAAAACGGTTCCAAATCGAATAGCTTTATAAATTTCGGGTTCGCTCTGCGGCGACAAGTCGATACATTTTGCATAACAACCACCTTCTATATTGACGATCCCTTTGCTGGTCCAAAAATGTTCGTCGTCACCGATCAACCGCCTATTTGGCTCCGTTGAAAGTGTCGTTTTTCCTGTCCCAGAAAGTCCAAAAAAGAGTGAAACGTCCTTTTTGGGGCCTTCATTTGCGGAACAGTGCATCGAAACCATTCCCTGTTTGGGCATCAAATAATTTAGAATAGTGAAAACGCCCTTTTTCATCTCGCCGGCATATTGTGTGCCGAGAATCACAAATTCCTTATTTTCGAAAGAAAGCGAGACACTTGTTTTGCTGGAGACCGTTTCCTGCATCGGATTCGCTGGAAACTGACCGGCATTGTAAATGACGAAATCGGGATCGCCAAAATCGAGCAATTCTTCGGCAGTTGGCCGAATCAGCATATTTTGCATGAACAGGGCATGATAAGCGCGACAACAAATAATGCGAATTTTGAGTCGATATTTTGGATCCCATCCGGCGAACGCATCGACGACATATAAAAGATCGCGTGTGTTCAAATAATCAATGGCGCGGGCGCGACTTTCGACGAAATCGTCCTCCGTCATTGGCATATTCACGGCTCCCCACCAAATATCCTTATCACTTGGAGCCGATTTGACAATTCGTTTGTCTTTGGGACTTCGACCTGTTTTTTCGCCGGAGCTGTTTATCAAAGCACCGGTCGATGTAACTGCCGCCTGTTCCCGAACAATGGCATCTTCATAAAGTCGTGCAGGAGCCGCATTTCGCAAAACACGGGGAACGTGGATTCCATAAGAACTGAGATCAAGTTCCTGTCGCATCAAAACCTCCCTTCAAAATTGGGGTCTTAAACAAAACGAATAATCAATCGGAGAAACCAAATTGGCAAAACTGGGAATGCACCGAAAACGGCCTCATTCTACACGATTTTGCAAAAAATAACAGGGGGGAATTGCGGGAAGAATTGTGGGAAAAATTGCGGAGTGATCGCACACCATTTTATCCAAATGGGCACATCTATAGTCAACACCGCGAATAAAGTCACGTTTTCAAAGTCCTGAATCCCGTCGGGATTCAATAATGGTAGAAACACGAACATCAAAAACGCCAGAACCCCATTCGGGGTTCAATAACGGTGACCATAATTCAACTCCGACGGAGTTGAGTGTGTTTGTGGGCAATTCGTTTCTACCATAATTGAACACCTCCGGTGTTCGGGGACATGGAACGCCTCGGGGTTCAGGAACATGGAACGCCTCTGGTTTCAGGAACGAATCCCGTCGGTTTCCGGCGCGGCGAAAAACTGAACTCGAAATGCGTTGTTGTGTATATTTATTCACCAATTGCCAAACAGAGAACACAAAAAACCCGTAATTTACGGAGTCTGTGGTTTTGAAAAAAGAATTAGTAGATGTGCCAAAATTATTATTCCCGAATTAACATTGCCAGTCGCTCCAATGGGAGTCCAACAATGTTCGACTCGCTCCCTCGTCTAATTTGTATCCATCCAAGTCGATCTTGATATCCGAACGCACCGGCTTTTCCCATCCAAAGATCGGTGTTCAAATAGTCGTTCATTTCAGTGTCAGAAATATTGGAAAAGTATAATTCAGTTGATTCTACAACAAGTGTGAACGTGTTATCTGGACGCAAAAACAGGCAAAGACCACTCAAAACAGACTCAACTTTCCCGCGCAAAAAACGGAGCATTTGTTCCGCTTCTTCTCTGTTAGAAGGTTTTCCGATGATTTGATTCTCACATAAAACAACAGTGTCGCAGGCCAAAATCGTTCCTTTTTCGACATTTTTAGCGACATTTTCCGCTTTTAGAAATGCCTGTCTCTGCACAAAATTTTCGGGTTTTTCAGTTCCATTCCATGTCTCTTCAATTCCGTCTTCTGCTGGCATGACTTCAAAAAAATAGCCCGCCGCAGCAAGTAGTTGTTGGCGACGCGGTGATTGACTGGCTAATATGAGCGGTAAATGAATTTGCATGTATTGGAAACAGTGTATTTGTTCGCGGATGTTTTATTTTTGTTCTGTTGTTATGCGTTCACGGGTTTTGTGTGTTTTTTCTATTCTCACAAATACAGCTAAAATTTGATTGCCGTGAAATTGAATTTCCCGAATCTCGTGAGCGATTCAATAATGTCCTACAAACCCGCCAACTTACGTTGGCGGCTCGCCAAACACGGATCGCCAAACACGGTTCTCCAAACACGGACGCGAATTTTGCATTGTAAGAAATCTAAAAACCGTGAAATCATACATCAATTATCTGGTGCATCAGAGTTTGAATTGATTTGTGTGGGACGAGGTAAAACGAGAGCGGCAAATATCCACGTCGCCAGAAAAATCGGGATGAAACAGAACAATCCGATCAAAAAAAAGCCGAGAACGACTGTGTTGTCGAGAAATAGCCAGGGAAATCCTGGAATCCGATGCAAAAAGCCGCCAAGTTGCTGTCCGAGCGGCGAAACAAGAATAGTGCCACCAATTTTGTCAGCAACAGGACTGATCGCAAAAGAACAAATCGAGACCAATGCGGCGACTCCTGCGGCAATAGGAATACTGGCGAATGAAAACAAGAGAAACAATGTAGAAACCAAAAAAAGCAGATTCAATTTTGGAAGCAAACCGAGCAACACTCCAAAAGCAATTCCAAGTGCAATTGAACGTGGTTTCCATTCTCCAAACAATATTCCCATTTGCATCTCCTTTTTTTTGTAATCACGCCTTTTTTGTAATCACGCCGTCCATCATAATCAGCATGATTGTATCACATTTGTTTGTACAAAGGTGCGCATTAAAATGGTGCGGAATGTAAAAATTTTTGGTACAAACTTGTTTCATTTTACCAAAAACCAAGTGATAAGTAAACTGCGCACCGGCGCAAAACAGTAATAATTCAAGTCCTCTTTGATTAAAAGTCGTCCTCGGCTCGCTGGAACGTGCCTCTGCGATTTTGATACAACCACACTGGCAAATCGAAACCAAATCATGTATACTTGAATTCAAGTTTGGATATTCTGGTGGCACTAATGCCAGTTGAGTGATTGAATTTCCCTTTAATTTGGAGATGTCTCATGTTTTCGTTGTTTAGATTGACTTTCCCACTTTTGTTGCCTGTGATGTGTGCCGTATTATCCACGAGCAGCATTTTTTCGCCAAACATTATTGCAAAAGAAGTAAAGATGGTTTGGCCTGATTCGTTTCCGGCACATCCTCGCTTGTTTTTGACATCCAATCGAGAGGCAGAAATTAAAGAGCAGATGAAAAGTGATCCGTTTTTGGCCAAACAAGTTGCTGCGTTGATCTCGAAAGCCGACAAAATAATTAAAGAACCAGTAACCGATTACAAAATTCCCGATGGGCTTCGCCTCCTCGGACAAAGTCGCCGCTCACTTGATCGCACCACGACACTCGCATTTGCGTTTCGGATGACCGGAAAAAAAGAGTATGCAGATGCCGCCATCGAAG
Organism: Thermoguttaceae bacterium; assembly: GCA_051649005.1. GTDB lineage: Bacteria > Planctomycetota > Planctomycetia > Pirellulales > Thermoguttaceae > WRKP01. The sequence goes on from JBOFGF010000083.1 coordinate 4,664, forward strand.
AAATGCTCGCCGTTTGCCGATTTTCCGACTGGAATCCGAAACATTATCTCGATGTCGGCGAAATGGCGACCGCAGTCGGAATCGGATATGATTGGTTGTATGACCAATTAAATCAGGAACAAAAAAATGAAATCAGAGCGGCTCTCGTCAAACATGCGTTTGACACGGCGATTCCTCTTTATGAAGGCAAAGGATGGTGGACAAAAGGCAACAATAATTGGAATGAAGTTTGTAATACAGGTCTGACAATCGCCGCTTTGTCCATCGGCGACGAAGAACGTGAAAAAGCAGAAAAAATTGTGCGGGCGGCCATCGCCAGTTTGCCAAACGGTCTGAGTGCGTATAAACCTGCCGGTGCTTATCCAGAAGGTCCTGGTTACTGGGAATATGGGGCATCATTCACCGGCATAATGTTCGCCGCTCTTCATGATGTTTTCGGAACAGATTTTAATCTCACACAAATTTCTGGTCTCGACAAAACTGGCGATTATTATATGGAAGTTGTCACTCCGACGAATAAAATTTTTAATTATGCAGACGGAGGAGAAGGTGCCAGTGCGCCGCCGATGATGTATCTTCTTTCCAAGTTATACAATCGTCCTGATTATGCTGTTTGGCTGCGGCAATTTCTTGATCGAACAGGGCAGTTTACTTCTGGACGTTTTGCCGTGTTCCATGCCATTTGGTATAATCCTGCTGGCACGGAGGCTGATTTTGCCAAAACACCACTCGCGCAAAAATTCACTGGTATTCAGGATATTGCGATGATGCGCACAGAATGGGGAGACCCGAAAACGGCATTTGTCGGACTAAAAGGGGGCGATAACAAAGCAAATCATGGTCACTTGGACATCGGTTCGTTCATTTATGAAGCGGGAGGAGTTCGTTGGGCCATTGATTTAGGTGGTGATAATTATAGTTTGCCCGGATACTTCGGAAAGCAGCGATGGGATTATTTCCGTCTCAATAATAGAAGTCACAATACTCTCGTGATTGACAATGCGATCCAAAATCCAAAAGCTGTTTCACTGATAACAAAATTTGATAATCCCAGTCCGAATTTCATTGGACGTGCTCTGGTTGATATGAAAGAAGCATATTTGGGCCAAGTCAGCGAGGCGAATCGTCGTTTCACATTGAAGAATGATGGATCACTCCTCGTCGAAGACCAATTGAGTGGTGTTCAAAAACCGGTTGAATGGCGCATGATGACAAAAGCGACGGAGGTGAAATCTGATTCGCCCAATCAACGCAAAATTGTTTTGAAGCAGGGCGACCAAGAATTGCAAGTTTCAGTCGAATCGGAGCAATTCGACAAAATGGAGATGATTCCTGGAACGCCTCCGACCGACACCGAAAATCAGAACAAAGGATGTTCGCTTCTCGTCATTCGTACCACGCCGAAAGATGGCAAAGTCGAGATGAAAGTGACGCTCCAACTTCTTGGTACAAAATGACAGTCGCTCATGAATCGACTCTGATAAAACGTAAAAACAGAATAATGCAAACAAACCCGCCAACTTACGTTGGCGGCTCGCCAAACGACAAATACACCGCCGACTTACACCAGTGGCTCGCCAAACGACAAATACACCGCCGACTTACGCCGGCGGCTCGCCAAACGACAAATCCACCGCCGAATTACGTTGACGGCTCGCCAAACGACAAATACACCGCCGACTTACGTTGACGGCTCGCCAAACGACAAATACACCGCCGACTTACGTCGGCGGCTCGCCAAACGACACGTTTCTACGAAATCGGCCAAAGCATTTCATCGAGGCGAAATTCGCTGCATTGTTGTCTGTTCCAGCAATCGACCTCCGACGAAGACTTTGCCGATAAATTGATATCCACCCGGCGGTGTTTTGGGAATCTGAGCACGTAGCGAAACAGTTTGCCCCGGCTGAATAACAGGAAAAGAACGATTGATATTTTGCAGTGATGTTGTGTCCAATAGACCGTCCGACCGAATCGCCTCGATTCCTTCTTTCGTTCGGTCTGTGTATTCGGACGGCAAATTGAGTTGAAGCTGGACATCTTGCAGTGGGTTATTTCCGCGATTTGTTACAGAAAACGTGACATCACAAATTCCTCCAATTTGAGAGGTAGTTCCAATTGATTGACCGACATTCAGGGATAGATTCGATTCTGTGGAATGGCCGCCTAAATTGATCCCTCCTGGATTCGATCCACCCAAATTGACGCTCCCAAGATTTGGATTTGCCGAACCATTCGCATTGAAAATCGTCGCAGAATTTGGTGTCCCACTTCCTCCTGGAATTGATGGAAGTGTGGGAGAGATCGAAGCTGGGTCTGCCCCCCCAATTCTTGGCGTTGTTCCACCAGTCGTGACAGAATAAGGCGAGCTATTCGGAATAGTGCCTTCGTGAAATTGCGGAGCTAAATTGAGCGCACCAGAAGTCGCCTGTTGCAACGTGAATTTAATAACCGCATTCGCAGATGGCGGCACTTCGACATTCCAATAAAGTGTCGTTCCCTGTTTGTTCGCATTTGGTGAGCTGCTGATGTATGTTGTCAGTGGAGAAATCGGAAGTGAAACCGTTCCTGTAATATGGCGAGATGTGCTGTTGATCAAAGTCATTGTATAAGGCAAATCTTGTCCGAGCGACGCATTTTGTGGCCCCGACATTTGAATTCTTAGACCGGGATTTCCAGACCATGATTGTCGAATTGTCTCGTTTCCAACAGTGACACGACTGCCATCTCCCTCTATTTTGGCGGGACGAATGATGCGAATCGTGATTGTGTTTGTTCCACTTTGTGGCGTTTTTTGCGAAAGTTGAACAGATGCCTGTCCCGATTGATCAGTGACCACTTCTTCGATTTGAGCGAAAGAGGGGCCAAAACCAGCAGGCGGGCCGTTCAAAAGTTCATATCTCACAATCCAGCCAGGACGCGGTGCGCCATCGGTTTGTCGCAAAACCGAGGTGGTCAACATTCGAGTTTCGCCGACTGGAGCAATTGCCGGACGCGGCAATATCCACTGTGCATCAATCCAGTGAATAAGACCGACATCACTGCGACGAGACCAATCTTTTTGGCCCGGTGCAAAAGCGGTCACATGTGTTGTCCCTTCTTTCATTGAATTGACTGAAATCCATGTTTGACCGCGCAAAATATGAATGTCGTCCGCCGTTTCTGGTGTTCCACGATCAATCGTCTGATATTTTTGGCTCGTTTTGGTAACTGCATATCTGTCTGTGATTTTCTTCGACTTAACAAAGTCTAAGAAAAGAGGATCGCAACAAGCACCTGGATCGAAATTTTGGATTCCTCCAACTCCTTCGAGGTTCCATTCAACTTTTTCATTTGTGATGAGCCGGTCGCCACTTCCAAGATAACTGGCAATGAGTACGACTTCACTTCCCACTGGAGCGAGTTGTTCTCTCGGAGTAACAATCAGAGCAGGACCAGAAATAGGCTGAGTTGGGAGTGCATATCCACCGGTTTCTTGGAAAACAGGGGACGGCCCAGAATCGGGCGAAGTAACAAGCGCAGTATTTACACCGCGTGCATTGCTTCCAAGAATGGTCGCTGTCGAACTAGAAACAGCAGTTGTTCCCGTTCCCGGCTGCATTGCACCGAGTGAACCGGGAAGTGCCGTGCTTGATGTCGCAATTTGAGGCGGATTTTGCAGAGGAATTGCATTTGCCCCAGTTGTGGTTCCAGGCGTTGTTACCGAATTTAGTGGAGGTGTCATCCAGCTCGGAGTCGGAACAGTTGATGTCCCAGTCGTCGCAGTCGGCATTTTATTTCCTCCAAAAAGAGTGCAATTTGATGCACTGATTGGACAAGAATCAAAAAGTCGTTCGCCACTTGGATCGAATCCACTTCGTGGAAGAGAAGTGCAAGAAGTGCAACTGCCAAGAATCATCCAGACTGACATCCAGAATTCTCTTCGCAGGAATAATGACGTATTTTTCCGGTTGTTGTGGGGGCTGAAACAATTCACGGCAGTTTGTCTGAAACAAGTTGGGTTTTGTGGAACATTTAGACGGCAACAAAATGGGCAGTTTCGCCCCCAGTCAGTAAACACGACGCAAGTCGTGTTTAAAGCGGTCGTTTTGCAAAAGTAATCAAATTTTTACAAATTTGTCACAACAAAAAGCGACATTTTACTTCCGTTTACTGTCTGTTTGTAATAGATTTATCTTAGTTAAAATGTTCCGATGAGAGAAAGTAGGTTATTTTTTTGCATTCGGCAAAATAAAATGGCAAAAAAATCAAAAAAAGATAAAAAATCATCGGCATAATTGCTCCATTAGGAATTATCAGTATATTTGTTCAATGTATCTATTCAGCATGTCTATTCAGCATGTCTATTCAGTGTTTTTCCAAAATACGAAAAAGAGTCAACAAAATTTGTTTTTTATATCTTTCTCTTTATACAGCACACCGTCATAAAACGATACTTTTGTTAGTGTCATTTTTTTAGAAATTTGCTTTGTTTTGCGAAACAATCGCTTTCTACGAAAGCGGGTTAAACATCTAATTGATGACGATTCACAGTATATTTGTCATGGGATTGATTTTTTTTTATAAGAGAGTATACTAATGAAACTATTTGTGTGGTCGTTTGGACGTGCTGCATCTGTTCTATTTAGAACCGATCCATGGTCTTGGTAATGATTTTAATTGAGGTGATTTGGAAGAGATAATTTCAAAGAGGTAATATAATGACATCTCCTGTTTTAGTCGAATATATCAACCCATTCATCATTGCAGTGACGAAAACGCTGGAAACAATGGTCGGATGCAAAGTGACACGTCAAACTCCGATTCTGAAACAAAATCCGCAGACATTGTATCCAATCAGTGGAATTATTGGACTTTCAGGTTCGGTAGTCGGCACTGTCGTCCTCACAATGTCGCGGGAACTCGCCTTGAAATGTGCATCAGCGATGTTGATGGAAGAGTGTACTGAGTTGAACGCCGATGTATTTGATGCTGTCGGCGAATTGACTAATGTAGTTGCCGGAAATGCAAAAGCGCAAATGGAAGAGTACAAGCTCAGTTTGAGTTTGCCAAATGTCATCAATGGCGAAGCCACTGAACTGCGATTTCCCGAAAATTGCCAGCCGATTACTATTCCATTTCTAACGGACATCGGAGCACTGGCAGTCGAAATCGGTTTTTCGGCTCCGAGAGGAGCATGAAAAATGCTGGCTCATTCCACGCCTCGTGATGCAATTCTGGGACGGATACGAAGTGCTCTGCAAAATCGACTGGAAAATACCAGTAAGTTGCCGATGCCTGCTCCTGTTTGGCCCGAAGAACATTTGACCATCGAAGATATGACACGACGATTTACCGAAAATCTTTGTGCCGTTCATGGGGAAGTCGTTTCGTGCGTCACATTTTCTGATGCCGCCGAAAAGATAAAAGCGTTATTTGCCGAACAACGTATTTGCCGTGTTCTTCTTGCATCACAGCCACTTTGCATGAAAATGACTAATTATTTCGAAGAACATAATTCGGAATGTGAATTTCTTGCATCCACTGGTTGTCCCGAAAATGTTTCCGCTGATTCTTTGCAAAATTACGACGCTGCTCTCCTCGCTCCAGAGTTTCTTCTTTCAGACACCGGAAGTTGCCTTTTTTATGCAGCCACCGCTTTTGATCGATTAGCTGTTTATCTTCCACCAATTTCAGTGATCATTGCAACTCATTCGATGCTCCGCGAACATCTTCCCGCCGTGTGGAAGGAGATGAAGCCTCGACTAAATGCCGCACAAACAGGAGAGTTTGTTATTGTTACTGGCCCGAGTCGCACTGCTGATATTGAAAAGATTCTGATTCTTGGTGTGCATGGTCCCAAACGACTCGTCGTCTTCCTCGTCGATTCAGAAACCTAGTAAAATTGAGACATTTTTATCGGCATAGATTGTCGTTGGAGAGAAGTATTCGACTCCGCTCCATTCTTTTTCACTCTTTTTAGATTATCAATATAAAATGCAATATAGAACATTTGGCAAAGATAAACGCAAAGTTTCGGTTCTTGGTTTCGGCTGCATGCGTCTCCCGACTGACACAGGCAAAATGGATGGTGTTGTTCAGGAAGACGAAGCCAAAAGGATAGTTCGTCATGCAATTGATTTGGGTGTTAATTATATTGACACGGCGAAAGTTTATCACAAAGCAGAATGCGAAGCGATAGTTGGTCGCATTTTGGAAGGCGGTTATCGAGAAAAAGTTTCAGTGGCAACGAAACTTCCAATCTGGGATGTTGAAACGCAGCAAGATGCGAACAAGATTTTTGACCAGCAGCGACGTGATCTGAAGACGGACAAAATCGATGTTTACTTGCTTCACAATTTGCAGCGTGGATTTTGGCCCCGTGTTGAAAAGGCGAATCTCATTGACTGGATTTTGAAGAAGAAGGAAAAAGGAGAAATCGATTATGCGGGATTTTCCTTTCACGACGATTATGACTTTTTCGTAAAAGTGGTCGATGCGTCTAATCAGTGGGATTTCTGCCAGTTGCAATACAATTACGTTGGAGAGACGATGCAGGCGGGAACACGAGGGCTTCATTATGCGGCTTCAAAGGGATTATCTGTGGTCATAATGGAGCCGCTTCTTGGTGGCTGTTTGGCAAATCCATCAGGAAAAATGGGCGAGATGTTCCAGACAGACGAAGGCAGCCAATACAATCCGGTGAAACTCGCATTGGACTGGCTCTGGAACTTGCCGGAAGTAACACTCGTTTTGAGTGGAATGAGTTCATGGGATCAAATGATGCAGAACGTGCAAATTGCATCCGAATCAGGAATTGGCAAGTTGACATCGGCTGAATTGGCGTTTATCACGAAGCTGAAAAAAGCATATTCTGGAATTTATCCGATTAGATGCACCAAATGTAGTTATTGCATGCCGTGTCCTTCTGGTGTCAACATTCCCCGTGTTTTTGAGATGTACAATGGCAATAATGCACTGGATGATCTTTCGAACAACACCGACGTATTCAAAGTATTATACAGCATGTTGTCGTCGGAAGAAAAAGCGTCGAATTGCACACAGTGCGGCGAGTGCCTCGAAAAATGTCCGCAAAAATTGCCAATTCCTGATTTGATGACGAAAATTCCCGAAGTCCTGAAAATGGGATCGTGAGTCGCTTCTGTATTGTATCGATCAGCAAAATTGTTAAAATCAAATAGATTACTTGAATACACTTTTTTGCTGGTGCGGCCACAACTCCACTTTGTACAGTTGTGTAAAATAACAGCGAAATATAAAATAACCAAGATTTATGTCCATCGAACCTTTTAACCGACTCGACACAGATATTGTCGCCCGAGAGCGGATTTTGCCATTTTGCCGTCTGCGTCCAGGAGAAATATGGCATGACACGAAATTCGGGCACAAAGTTGGTGTCTTAGATGCAACTAGAAAGTGCGACATATCGGGACTCTTCGAGAAAGAACGTGCGGTTCTTGCAATTCAGGACCCGCCATACAATGTCGCTGTTGGAAATGAAAATACAGTCAACCTTTTCAAAATATCTATTGGAGATTACTTGGATTTTTCTCGGAAATGGATGGAAAATAATCTGTTTATTCTCGATAAAAATGCTAGTTTGTACATTTGGTTGGGAGCAGATCAGAAAGAGCATTTCCAGCCGCTCCCCGATTTCATGATACTCATGCGGAACTTTCCAGAAATTGTTTCGCGCAGTTTCATCACAATGCGAAACCAGCGTGGTTATGGAACACAAAAAAATTGGATGGCAGTCAGACAAGAATGTTTGTATTACACAAAAGGACAACCGATTTTTAATATTGAAGCGGAATACACGGACATCCCCAAAATTTTGCGTGGCTACTACAAAGAAATTGGCGGTGTCAAAATGGGTAATTTGGAGCGAGGCAAGTCTGAAAATATCCGCGCTGGCAATGTTTGGGTCGATATTCAGCAGGTTTTTTATCGGACACACGAAAATGTTCCCGGTTGTTATGCACAAAAACCGATCAAAGCGATAGAACGAATCATCAGGGCAAGTAGCAATGTGGGAGACATAATCGCGGACTTTTTCTCTCATTCTGGAACTACTCTGATTGCTGGCGATGTTCTGAAAAGGCGAGTTTATACATGTGATTTGGACCCGATTTTTGCGGAAATCACGATCAGACGACTTGAAAACTTTCGCAAAACAGGAATACTCGGCTTTCAATATGGAAATCCTTTTCCCGAAATTGAGGAGTTTACTCTGAATGCGGCCTCTCGAAAGGAAGAATCATCCATAAAACAACAACCTTTGCAGCCGATTCTATTCTGATGGAAAAATTAACAGAGCAACTGGAATCTTTTATTGACCGCCTGTCATCGTCGAATGATTTTCGAACTGAGTTGAATGAGCTTTATTCTATTTATCCGTTCAGTAGATATGAATACATCATTGCCACATTATTGTCCAAAAATGTTATTCAATATGAAGAATACACTCAATTACGCGAGGATTACATCAATCGAAACCTTTTTTTGTGCGTATTTGAAATAACGTCGCCGCGTGGATTTGGAGATACATGGGCACTCGGACATTTACTGGAAGTAGAACCAAGTTTGAAGCGGCCATCAAAGAAAATCGATGTGAACTACCGAGGAGAATACGACCTTTTTCTCGAGGTGAAAAATTCCAAAGAATATCATTATATTAAAGTGGAAGTAAAGGCATCCAGGGCGACAGATCGTGAGAGAAATGACGAACCACTTTGTGTCAAAGCATTGTCTTCAGAAAGTAAACGACCTTTTTTGATGAATTTTCAACAACTGAAACCGAGTTGTTGTGATGTTTTTTTGTGGATTGCTGTTTATCGAAATGCAATCAAGTACTGGGTGATCAACTCGAAAAAAGTTAAGAATAATCCTAATTTTACTCCGCAGCATCGAAATCGAGAAACCGATTTGCGAACGATGGATTTTGCCAAAAACGAGATTTTTGAAGGGCAAATAATGATGACAGAAAGTAATATCAATGATTTTGATCAATTTCTTGCGTCGGGCCGAACGCTCCGCGATAAAATCATTTCACAACATAGAATGAGATGAACTGTTTTCGAATTATTTTTTTAGCTTTTCTTTGTTTTCTGTTTGCATCGTTTGCATCAGTGCGGGCCGATTCCGTGCGTCTTGGAACTGAGGCGTTCGGACAAGGTGAGTACGAAAAATCGGCGGAGGCTTTTGCAGCAGCAGAAGAACGAACGCCAAATGATTTTCGCGTGACTTTCAATCGAGGAGCAGCACTCGCAGCAGCAAAAAAATGGGACGATGCTGTTTCCGTGCTGCGGCGTTCGGCCATTTCCGAAAACCGAGATGTCGCCGCTCGCTCTTTGGAACTACTCGGACAAATAGCAGTCGAACGTGCAAAATCCATCCTCTCAGAAAATCCAGTTGAAACGCCCGATTCAGACAGAAATGAAGTCCGTGAATTGCTCCAAGTTGCTCAAAAGTATTATAATGAAGCAATCGAATTGATCCCAAATGAATCGTCGCATTGCCGCGAAAGTATCGAGCAAATCCGTGCATGGAAGCAACGAATCGAGTCAGAATGGCGAGACTTCGACCGCATCAAATGGAGAGAAACGGAATTGCCTGAAAGATTACAGTGGCTCGAAAATTGGGAAGAAAAAGTACGAAGCAATATAGAAAAAGCGGCGGCGGAAATTGATTCACCAAAAAAGTATCAGACTTTTTTTGAAACAGTCCGCGATCAAAGTGAGATGCGACGCGAAATCAGTCTCCTTCGAGAAACGATTGAAAGCCAAATCGATTCGATTACAAAGCAGAGCGAGACAGATCAGCGTGAAACAGAAAAGAGTGAAACTGATCAGAGCGAAACAGAAAAGCGTGAATCCGATGCATCAAAAGAATTGATTCAGCAGCAACAGCAGACAGCCGAATTTTTGCGACGCGAATTGACGGAAACAGAAAAAACAGCGGAAAAAGTGGAATCTGCACTCCGACAATTTCAAGGAGACGATGCCCAAAAAATGGCGAAAGAGACGACTGACCGAATCAATCGCCTCAGAACGATGCTTCTTCCTTTTGAAGCTGTCGTCAAAGAAGCGGAAATGAAGCAAGCAAATCTGTGTCAGTCAAATCCAAATCGACAGCAAAACAGGTCTGAAAACAACAATTTGCAACAAAATGAGCCGAAGCAAGATGCCACAAATCAAGATGCCACAAATTACAGTGCTGATTCGTCTGACACTCACAAAGACATTGATTTAATCAGCGAATCAAATAAAATCGATTCGCAAAAAGATGAAAATCGTCCTAGTATTACCGAACAAGTGCGAGAACAGCGGCAAGTCGAGCGGCTAATTCCACTGATGGTGTTTCGTGCAGAACAAGGCCTCCAATCACAAACGGAAACGAAAGACGATTCAAACGCACCAGAAACGAAGCCTGTGAAAGTCGGACAAAATGGAGACGCATCAGCAATTTCTCCTGAAAACCATCTGCAAAAAGCGATGGAACTGGCGATTCAGCTCGGCCCTGAAATCGAAGAATTAGCCGCAAATGCCGCAATTTTATTATCAGAAAGACCAGATGAGGCACTCCAAAAACAAGAAAAAGCTCTCGAATTACTGCGAGAAATTTTGAAAGAAGCTGATCAAAATCAGGAGCAGCAGAACGACAAAGACAAGCAGAATCAAAATCAGGAGCAGCAGAACGACAAAGACAAGCAAAACCAAAATCAGGAGCAGCAGAGCGACAAAGACAAGCAAAACCAAAATCAGGAGCAGCAGAGCGACAAAGACAAGCAAAACCAAAATCAAGAGCAGCAGAGCGACAAAGACAAGCAAAACCAAAATCAGGAGCAGCAGAACGACAAAGACAAGCAAAACCAAAATCAGGAGCAGCAGAACGACAAAGACAAGCAGAATCAAAATCAAGAGCAGCAGAGCGACAAAGATAAGCAAAACCAAAATCAAGAGCAGCAGAGCGACAAAGACAATCAAAACCAAAATCAGGAGCAGCAGAACGACAAAGATAAGCAAAACCAAAATCTGGAGCAGCAATCTGAGCGAGAAAAGCAGCAAGAATTAGACAAAGCGGATCGAATGCTGCGCCAAGTCAAACGGCGGCAGCAGGAAGTCAATGAACGACGAGATCGTGTTCGATCACTGTTAATGCAGTCCGAGCCGGTCGAAAAAGACTGGTAAATCAAGAACAATCCTCATTTTTAAGAAGATGTGCCCGACACAGGGCGGGGTGGTTCGGCCCACCAACAAACTTAAATCCAAACTAAACTTTTTTCACCCTCTTTTATGAAATCCAAATGAAACACATTTTATCTCTCATCACTGGTTTTATTTTTTGCCTTTCGCCACTTTTGGCGGCGGAAACGCTTCAGAACCAATTAACGCCGAACGAAAAGGCCGAAGGTTTCGAGCTTCTTTTCGATGGCAAAGAACTTTCGCCGCAAATTTGGCAAAGTGCGATTGATGGATATCCGGTCGAAGACGGAGTTGTCGTTTGTCGAAAAGGTGGAAACCTTTTGACTGTAAAAGAATATGGCGATTTTATTTTCCGATTTCAATTTGCACTCCCGCCCGGAGGAAATAATGGAGTTGGTATTCGGGCAACATCTGCACAAAAAGATGCCGCATATCATGGAATGGAGATTCAAATCCTCGACAACATGGCACCACAATACAAAGATTTGAAAGAATATCAATTTCATGGCTCCATTTATGGCGTTGTTCCGGCCAAACGAAATCCTGAAAAGAATGACTATTTGAAGCCACTTGGTCAGTGGAACGAAGAAGAAATATCAGTCATCGGTTCCAAGATTAAAGTCGTATTAAATGGAGAAACCATCGTCGACGCAGATTTAGCAGACTTCAAAGATAAACCGACAATGGATGCAAAAGAACACCCTGGTCTGCACCGAGAAAAGGGATTTGTAGGTTTTCTGGGACACGGTGATCCCGTTCAATTTCAAAACATTCGCATCAAGGAGATTAAAAAAAAATGAAAACAGCAACAATCAAAACAAAACGTGGTGACATCAAAATTGAACTCTTTGATGAGAAAACTCCCAAAACATGTGAAAACTTTGAAAAACTTGCCACTTCTGGATTTTATGACGGCCTTAAATTCCATCGTGTCATCGAAGACTTCATGATTCAGGGAGGATGTCCAAAAGGAACAGGAACCGGAGGTCCAGGATATCAATTTGAAGATGAATTTGATGAAACATTGAAGCACGACTCCCCGGGAATTCTTTCGATGGCTAATTCCGGCCCGGGAACGAATGGCTCCCAATTCTTCATTACTCACGTTCCATGTCCCTGGCTCGATGGAAAACACACCGTTTTCGGAAAAGTCTTGGAAGGCCAAGATGTTGTTGATAAAATCAAGCAGGGAGACATCATGGAAAAAGTTATTGTCGAATAAAACTGTTGTCTCCCAAAAAATTCGATAACTTTTGTTTTTCTCTGTTTTGCTACTTGTTTGATATGTGAATGAGTGATAAAATGAAAAATTGCATAATTTTTGTGGTTTGAACATTGTTCTCCTTTTTCGACAATGCGTTTTTACGACAATGCGACACTTTATTACTCTTCATGATATCCAAACGTCTGAGCTGCACGACATTTTGAAACTGGCGACATCAATAAAACGTCAATTCAAAGTGGGAGAAGTGCGGACTCCCCACTTGGCGGGCAAAATGCTCGCCATGATTTTTGAAAAACAATCTCTGCGAACCAGAATCAGTTTCGAAACCGGAATGTTCCAACTCGGTGGAAGTGCAATGTATCTCGGAAGTGAAGTCGGTTTCGGAAAACGAGAATCGACGAAAGATTTTTCCGAAGTTTTAAGTGCGATGGTCGATTTCATCATGTTTCGCGCCATAAAACATGAAAGTATTGTCGAACTTGCAAAATATAGCACTTGTCCAGTAATAAACGGACTCACCGATCAGGCACATCCATGTCAGGCACTCGCCGACGTGATGACTATCGGAGAGGTTTTTGGAGGAAATGTCTTTTCTGGCATTCCTTCTTCTGATATTTCTTCAAAAAATGCAAAAAGTGCGTCAAAACAAGATGCAAAATCAATTTTTCATGGTTTGAAATTGGCGTGGGTCGGTGATGCCAACAATGTCGCTGTGAGTTTGGTGCGTGCGGCGGCAAAGCTTGGAATGGTCTTTTCCATTGCAGCTCCCGATAAATTCCAATTTGATGCCAATAAAATTGAAACACTCATCGGAAAAAAACGCGCGCTTGGTTTCGAGTTGGAATTGACATCTGATCCGAAAAAAGCGGTGAAAGGAGCACATGCCGTTTATACCGATGTCTGGGTCAGTATGGGACAAGAAGCGGAAGAAGCGGAGCGGAAAAAAATACTTGGTTCATATCAAGTAAATGCAAAATTGATGAGTCATGCACGCAAAAACGCCATCTTTCTCCACTGCCTCCCAGCACGACGTGGTTTGGAAGTGACTGACGAAGTCATTGATTCGCCACAAAGTCGTGTTGTTCAGCAAGCAGAAAATCGATTGCACGCCCAAAAAGGACTTCTCGTCTGGCTCGATCAAGTTAATCAATTGGCTCGATCAAGATAATCAATGATCGGCAAAAAATGAAACGAGCAATCCGCAAAACAAAGAGCCGGGGACGGCGTGTACTCACAAATTCCTCGGGGGAGCATTTTCAGAAAATATGTTTATTTCATTTGATGGCGGCGATGGATGTGGAAAAAGTACACAGCAAGCAAGACTGGCTGAATGGATTCGCGCCGCTGGACACGATGTCATGTTGTGTCGTGATCCAGGAAGCACGCCACTTGGCGAGGCGGTGCGAAAAATCCTCTTGTATCGAGATGAAATGCACATTTCAACCAGAAGTGAGATGCTTCTTTTCATGGCGGCGCGGGCGCAACTTGTCGAGGATGTGATTCGACCGGCACTTGCGTCAGGAAAAGTCGTCATTTCAGACCGTTTTTTGCCGTCGAATGTGGTTTATCAGGGACATGCTGGCGGAATTGCAATCGACTCAATTGAGCGGGTGGGAATGGTCGCAGTAGATGGAATTATGCCAAATGTGTCGATTATTCTGGACATTCCGTATGAAGTGGCAATGGAGCGACTTGGCCACAGGTCAGAACCAGACAGCATGGAAAAAAAAGGCGAAAAGTATCATCGTGCTGTGCGAGATGGTTTTTTGCAATATGCCAAGAATCACGCAGATCGCTGTATTGTGATTGATGCTTCTCCGGCACCGAACATAGTTGAACAATCAATCCGAGAAGTAATTGAGCGACTCATTTGTGGCAACTGACATTTATACATTAACTGGCAACAAAGTGGACTGGCAACAAAAGGTGCTGACATCGTGTTCGTTTATGAATTGACTGGATATCCGACATGAATTCCATAAAATAGGATTTCAAACACATCTGCCACACGTTCTTGGAAGCACCATATTCCTGATCCAATCGACAAACAGAGAACGATACTCATCACCATATTATTGATGCCAAAACCGACTGACATCAAATTAAGCTGTGGAAGTGTTTTGCCGAGCAGTCCCATCACCAAAAGCGAAACGAGGACGGCGACCATCACAGGTGCGGCAACACGAATCGAGAGTGAAAAACTGAGGGACAAAATTGATACAAGCGAAAGAGCCATCGACGATTGATAATCACCGACTCCCAAAGGAAGTGTTTCACATGTGTCCAAAAGCGATGCAATCAGAACACGAAGACCACCAATAGACGCGAAAACAACCACAGCTAAATAGTGGAACATCCGTGAAAGTAGTGGTACTTGGTCTCCAGAACCTGGATCGAAAATTTGCGAAGCGGAAAGTCCGCCGAGTTGTCCAATTAGTTCTCCGGCGACAGTCATTCCGGTGAAAAAGATGGCGATTCCGAATCCGAGTGCGATTCCAATTAAAAGCTCAGCCAAAATGAGAATCGCAAATGCCGTCAAATTTGAAGGCTCTGCAATTTGCAATGTCCACTGAGATGGCATCATAAGAATCGACAGCGAAAATGCAAGAAGTGCGCGGAATTGCGGCGGAATCTCAGCACCACCGAAAACAGGTGCCATGATCACGATGCCACTGACCCGAGTCAAAAGCAGTGCAAAAACGAGAATTCGTGATGTGTCAATAAGCTCGATCCAATCCAAATCATCACCAAAAATCGCAAAAAAGAGTTAATAATCAAGTGCTGAAAAATATCAGTGTGAATTTTATGTTTTACTGCCAAAAAAATCAAGACATATTTCATGCCAAAAAAATCAATCGCATCAATCAATCCAAAATGAAATTGAAAAAAATTTGCTCCCACCACTTGCATCGCTGTTTTTTTTCGGCTATATTTCGAGGAGTCCCCATTTGATGGATTTTTCGTGGGTTTTTCTTTTGTACAAATTACTTGATAAGGAGTTACTATGCAAAGACGTCTTTTTCTTCAATCAGCCATTCTCGCTCCATTTGGGATTTCCGCACTGGCTTCGATGGCATTGGGAGCCGATTCCAAAAAACCGAAAGTAGCTGTCCAACTTTATTCTGTTCGCGGTGCTGCCAGTAAAGACATTGCCGCCGTCCTCGCCGCCATTGCTAAAATGGGATATGACGGAGTCGAATTTGCAGGTTACTACGGAAAATCTCCGAAAGACCTCAAAAAAATGCTCGATGACAATGGGCTTGTTTGCTGCGGAACTCACACTCACATCGGCGAGATGCGGGGCGACAAATTCGCATCAACAGCTGAGTTGCACAAAGAACTCGGAACAAAATACATGATCGTTCCCGGTGGAATCGACAAAGAACTCCACTCACTCGATGGAAACAAAGCGATGGCTGATGAATTTAACAAATTAGCGGAAAAGGCTGCAAAATTTGATCTCGCGGTCGGATATCATGCACACGGCGGAGATGCCTTCATTGTCGATGGTATTCCTGCGTGGGAACGACTTTTTGATGCGACCGAACCGGCTGTAATAATGCAAATGGATCTTGGAAACTATTCTCAGGGAGGCGGCGATCCTTATAAGATGATCGAAAAATTTGCCGGTCGATCAAAATCTGTTCACTGCAAAGAGACTGGACGCGACATTATCGGACTCGGAAACGTCGATTGGAAGAAAGCGTTTGAACTTTGCGAATCTGTCGGTGGAACTGAGTGGTATGTTGTCGAAGACGAACATACACCAGACAGTCTCGACAGAATTGACCTCTGTCGAAAAGCCATGAAAGATATGGGCAAGTAAACACAGCCAGCAATAACAAATAATCATCCCAAACAAGCCGCTCGTCGATGTAAATTTGCGAGCGGCCTTTTTGTATAAATAGTAAAAAATAAATTCAAAAAACAGAGAAGTGTTTGAGTTGATTGGTTTGTAAACCGCCCACATTGTCGGGCACCGCTCCTTTGAAAGGAGCAGAGTTGTTGGCAGGTTTCAATTATTTACGGTTTCTAAGTGCCTGAATGAATTGGTTTAGTTGATAAAATCGGCATAATCAGAAAAAACGTCAAATTTTATCTAAATTATACAATCGGACGAGTCGATTCTCTCCAATAGTGACCAGTGTGTCGTTCCGCGCGGAATGTGCCATCAGTCTGAACAGGGAGAAGTCATGTCGGAAAAGGAATCAAATTTTGTCGAAGAAGCTCGGGGCGAATTTCGTGTCTGGGTGGACAGTGGCATCGAAATAATTGCTGATCGTCTCATATATCTCGGTAATTTTGCCGAATTTTGCTGCGAAGTGTTCCTCTGGATTTGCTGGAAATGCCCACAACGAGCGATGCTCGATCAATCGTTTTATGTAATTGGCGTGCTCAGTCTTCCAGTTGTCATGCTGACAGGAATGTTCATTGGAATGGTTTTGGCCGTTCAAACACATACTCAATTCGCGTCAATCGGAATGCAGTCGGTTTTGGGAGGGGTCATCAGTCTCTCTCTCGTTCGAGAACTTGGGCCGGTTTTGGCGGCGACAATGCTCGCTGGACGTGTCGGCAGTTCAATTGCCGCAGAAATCGGAACAATGCGTGTGACCGAACAAATCGATGCACTGGAAAGTATGGGAACGAATCCGATTCATTATCTCGTTGTGCCGCGATTTTTGGCCTGTCTTATTCTGATTCCAGCACTCACGGTAATTGCCGATTTCATGGGCGTTTTTGGTGGTGCATTTTACTGCATTCGTATTTTGGATATTCATCCACATCATTATTGGAAAAACGCGCAGGCGTTTGTCGGAATGATCGATATTTTTATTGGCATGTTCAAAAGTGTGTTTTTTGGAGGCATCATCGCACTGATTAGTTGTCATCAAGGTTTTCGCTGTTCAAATGGCGCAGAAGGAGTCGGAAAAGCTGCGACACAGGCGTTTGTCCATTCATTTGTCGCCATTTTATTCATCGACTTGCTCCTCGGAATCATCATTGAACGCATGTATATTTTATGTGGATTTACAACAAATATAATAAAAGCTTGAAATGAGAGGGCTGTTTGCCAACAAGTTTTGACACATTTCGCAAAAACGTGTTGTTTATATCGCTGTTATACTGCAAACAGCACAAAATTGGTGTTTATCCAGCTCTCATTGAAAGCTGTTGTTTCACAAAAACATGTTATTTTTAACAAAAACATGTTATTTTTAACAAAATTACCGCGATAAAAAGTGACATTTTGTCACCGTTTTCAGTGTATTTGGCAAAATCGTCAAACTTGTTAGTGGACTGGATGAAAGGTGAGATGCGGGAGATGAGAGATGAGTAAAAAGAATGAGAGACGAGAGATTATGTCAAAATAAATAATGAACAATGAAATAATGAACAACGAAATCATCAAACAACTTGGAACACCTGATGTATTATTGCAGGTCGAAAATGTCTCCGTCCAATTTGACACACTTGCAGTGCTGCGTCAGATTACATTTTCTGTTCATCGAGGTGAAACAGTTGCGATTATCGGCGAAAGTGGATGTGGAAAAACAGTGTTACTCAAAACGCTAATTGCACTCAACAAAGTGAGCACTGGCCGCATCCTTTTTGATCAACACGACTTGAACGATTTGTCATATTACGACATGACAAAAGTACGAACTAGATTTGGATTTGTGTTTCAGCAGGCGGCGTTGTTTGACAGCATGACTATTGGTGAAAATATCGCATTTCCACTGAACCAGCACTCCGAGAAATCACGCGAAGAAATCAGTGAGATTGTAAAACAATTATTGCAACAAGTCGGACTGTCCGATTCGGTTTTAGACAAAAAGCCGGCGGAGCTTTCGGGCGGAATGAGAAAACGAGTTGGATTTGCCAGATCACTTGCACTCGATCCAGAAATCGTTTTGTACGATGAACCGACGACTGGACTCGATCCGATTATGAGCGATGTCATAAATGAACTGATAATTAAAGCACACACTGAATACAATGTCACAGGAATCATGGTGACACACGACATGAAATCAGCATGCAAAGTCGCAGATCGCATCATCATGTTGTATCCACTGAGTCGTTTGGACGAAAATGCACCACAAATGATATTCGATGGCACTCCAGATGAACTGCGGAGATGTTCTGATAAACGAGTGTGGCAATTTTTGCACGGAATCGCACACCTTAGTTGATATTACTAACAACACGAAAACATGGACGACAATAAACACAAAGAATTTCGAATTGGAGTGATGGTTCTGGCTGCGATAATCAGTCTCGTATTATTGACCATCTATTTTGGCAAAAATACGATGATTCATTTCGGGAATGAATACACTGTAAAAGTTATCTTTCAGCGAACGCCGCCGGGACTGACAAAAAATTCGCCGGTTTTCAAAAATGGTGTTCAAATCGGATATGTTTCGAAAGTCGAACTTGTCGATAATGATCGGGAAGTAGAAATCACAATTCGGCTGCCACAAGATCGCAAAATTTATACAAACGAAGAATGTCGTGCCCGACAAACGATGCTCACAGGTGATGCGTCGCTCGATTTTGTCAAAAAGCAGAATTACACCGGAAAAATTGAGCCAATTGGCCCTGATTCGCCGCCACTTCTCGGAGCTGTTTCAGGTGATGCAATGAGTGTTTTCGGGAACATCGAAGGCGAAATGAGCAAAGCCATCGGAAGTGTTTCAAGTGCCGCCGACAAATTCACGATAGTTGCAGAAGAAATTTCCGTTTTCCTAAATCAAGTGAATCGTGTCGTCGGAACTCCCGAAGAAATGAAACAACGACAAGAACGCATCGAATCCATTGTTGCTGAAATGCGACAAACAATGCACATGGTGCGTGAATTTTCGTCTGGTGCTGCTTCTATTACAAACGATCCAAAAGTACAGCAGGACATTCGCGTTTTCCTTGATAAAATGCCACAATTTGCAGATTCGTCGCAGACATTCATTACCAATGCAAATGGATTGGTCAATAGTGCAAATTCGATGCTGGATCGTGGCAAAATTTCGCTTGAAAAAATCGATCAAGGACTCGACAAAGCAATGCAGGCACTCGATAGTATCAATGCTATTACAGAGCAAGTTCGAGGAGATATTCCCGACATTTCAGGTTCAATTAAAAGGAGCACTGCAAAACTTGAAACACTGTTCGATGAAATTACATCTATTCTCACTGCCGCTAATGAGGCCGATGGCACAATCAAACGACTCATGCGAGACCCAGCTTTGTATGAAAAATTGATGAGTGCAGTTGATAATGTCGAACAAATTACGTCGGAAGTAAACATGATTCTGCGAACAGATGTCAAACCTATTGCAAACAACGTCAAAATTTTGACCGACAAAGCGGCCAGAGACCCCGCCATTTTTATTCGTAACTTGCTCAAAAAGGAGCCACGGACAAAAAATCTTCCCCACTGGGGAGATGAATTCGACATCGAACAACTCGGAGGAAACCAATTCGGCAGATGCTCCTGCGGAAAATCACATTCTGCCAATTATTCTGCCAATTATTCGGCTAATTATTCCACAAATTATTCGTCTCAGGAAATGCCGTCTTGCTCACTTTCATCGTGCAATGTCGCTGGAAATTTTTATGATATTGATTCTTCGACGGAACAATACGAATATGAACAGGGAACGCCGCGAGTCGCACCAGAATGGGAAACTCCGGCGAGTACTTCTTACTCCAATCCGAAATTGTATCCATCGCTCCAGAACAAAAAACCGTTTTCATTTTTGTGGCCTTTTCGTTCGTCCGTGCAAGTTTCTTCTGTGCAGTCTGGCCGAGAGTATTCATCGGGCCACGAAAATTTTCCACTTGAAGAAACACCAATGCTGAGTGAACCACGCCCTCTTTCACCACCACAAACAGTGACGATGCCACTGGCGCAGCGACTCACGCCGCCTGCATCGAATCTGAACAAAAATCTCAGAAGTATCAAAAGTAGTGATACTACTGGTGACACCGACAGTGACGCTGGATATGTTGTCCATATTGACCCACGTTTTCCTGAATTACAGGGAACCACTATTCAGCTCACATCTTACACCAATGAAGTATCGCAGCAAAAATAAATTATTGTCATTCTGAATCCCTATATTGCATAAGATCGAAAAATCTGGTACTATTAATGCCGTGAGATAAGTTGGAAAGATTCGTGGTAATCTTCAATCACTCATAACAACACAAAAATCCCAGTGTCGTTCTTGCCGCAGTCATTCTTTGAATGACCACATTCTAAAAAACATTTACAAAAAAGGACCCCAGATGACAACAAACCTGTTCCGCCGCTCCCTGTCCATCGTTTTGGGCCTCTGTCTCTCGTTGCCATTTTTTTCGGCAATGTCCCCAGAAGTCATCGCACAGAAACCGTTTATGACAGTCAAAGTGGCTGACATTGACACACTTCTCGCAGTCAGCAAAAAAATTACTGACTTGGGGAACATGCCAAACGAGTATGAAAACACCACCAAATTGCTGGCAAACTTCAGTGGTCTAAATAACAAAACTCCTCTTGTTATAGTTGTGCCATCAAATGGCGAGGAACTACAATCTCCGATGTTGTTTCTGCCAATCGGCGATTTGGCTGCATTTTTGAAGAATGAGGGAATGGCTCCGTTCCGAGAGATGTTCAAAAAAGGTGCCAAAGATACATACATGTTGGCAACTCCATTTGGCGTTTTTTCAGTTGCGCAGCTCAAAGAAGGTGTGCTTCTGGCATCCGCAGGTGCTGAAATCGAATCCAATGACTACAAAACATACATTTCTGGAATGGAAAAGGATGTTTTTGCAATAAAATTCGACTTGAAAAATGCCAGTTGGGATTCCATTGAAGGCACACTGGCCCCATTTATGATGATCGCCGCAGCACAGGGAGGAGAACAAGTTGCCGCGCAAATGGAACAGTCGCTCGAACAGCTAAAACTGGCACACGAACAAATTGCCTCGTATTACATGGGAGTTCTGTTTGATCCCAAAACCGCCGATCTGGCATTTAATATGACAATCGAAGCGAACAAAGATACTGAATATGCTGCCCAATTTGATCTAATTGCATCAGCAAAAACTATGTTCGCGGGTTTTGCAGGCAAAAAAGGGGCCATTCTTTCATCTAATTCTGTTTCATATATTCCTGAAGATCAGGCAGAAACATCTATAAAAGCTCTCCAGTTGGTGATTGATGGCGCAAAAGCCCAAATTGAAGAGTCGGAAGACGAAAATGCCGAATTGGTCGTTGATATTCTTGGTTCAGTAATGGAAGTGGTCGAAGCTACTTTCAATAAAAAATCAATTGATTCTGCCATGTCACTGAGCGCAGACGGCGTTTTGATGATCGCAGCAACTATTGGAGACACCGCTGCTCTCGAAACAATTGTTGAATTGTTATTTGACAAAGTCGTTGAACAAGTTGGCGACAATGATGCAGTCAGTGCTATTTTGCAGAAATGTCTCAAACAAGATGTCGAAGTAATCAATAATTTCAGCGTTTCAGCATTTAATTTCGATCTTTCTGAAATCGAAAATTTGCCAGCTTCACTGAAAGGTGCATCGATCAATGTCATCTGGGCAGTTCAAGAAGACGAAGCAATCGCCATCGCTTTTGGTCTCGATAAAAATGCTGTGGAAAAAGCCTTCAAAGCTGGTCTCGAAGCGACAGCCAAACCAGTTGCCGTCAAACAACCGATGTTTTCGATGTCACTGAAACCACTTGGCGAATTGATTCAAAAATATATTGGCAGTATTGATGACGAATCAATTGATATGTTGAAAAAAGTCGCTGACATTTTGGTCAAAATCGACTCAAAAAGTGATATAACAGGTTCGATGACGGTCAAAGGAACCACCGCGACTTCCACTATTTTGGTTCCAGGCGGCGTGATTGAAGCACTACTAAAATTCGTGAATCTTGTTGCTTCAGAAAACAATGTGTTGAATCGCTCTGGAATCACTTCGTTTGAATAAATTGAATCGTTCATGTATGATTTTGGAATAGTTGGAGCAGGACCGGCGGGAGCGACACTGGCGCGCCTACTTGCCAATCGTGGCCGAGTCCTGCTGCTCGACAAAAGTCGTCCAAAATGTTGTGGCGGGATTTTGGCACCAGAAGCACAGAAAATGTTGGTCTCGTTGGGACTGCAATTGCCCGAACAAGTGAAAGTTTCTGTGCAGCCAAAATATGTTGCCGTGATTGATTTGGCATCAAAAGTGATTCGACATTATTCTCGCTCTTATGTTAATATCAATCGAGCCGCTTTTGATGAGTGGCTTATTTCTCTTGTCCCGGATTCGGTCGATATTCGCCGTTTTGCCACATTTCGTTTTGCTGAATCGCTGGCAACAAATCCGTGTTCTGCGCCATTTCGTATACATTTCGCCCAAAAAAAACAAATGCACACGGCAGAAGTGCGGCACTTGATCGGAGCGGATGGTGCTTTTTCACTTGTTCGGAGACAATTTTTTGCCAATTGTCCCTCTCCAAAGTATTATACTTCAATTCAAGAACACTTCGATTCGTCGCAAGTCAAGATTGATGACGAGGCACCATCAATGGCATATTTGGCACGGATTCGTAAAAACCCGATGCCATGTGATTTTTGTTCCTCATATCCGTCATTTTCGTTATTTCCTCATTTAGAAAATTATATTGGCATTTTTGATGCGGATATGACTGACTTTTATTCGTGGATAATTCCGAAAGGAGATCGAATCGTTTTGGGCTCCGCAATTCCTTTTGGAAAATCAAATTCACCTGAAAAATCGCATTCATCTGTGAGATCAGTTTCATCTGGCATCTCTGTTCGCCAAAAATTTGAGTATTTCAAAGAAAAACTCCGAGTAATGGGATTCCATTTTCCACCTCCACTTTTTCGAGAAGCCGCACAGATTGCTCGCCCCACCACAATTGATTCCATCTGTCTTGGAAATAACAACATATCTCTCGTCGGCGAATCCGCCGGCCTGATCAGTCCGAGTTCGGCGGAAGGAATTGGGGCCGCACTTATGAGTGCCATCTCACTTGCCCAGTCCTTTTTAGAAGGCAAATCTTCGGAAAATGTTGCGGGCCATATTGTCGAAAGTGCCGCCGAAAGTATCACAAGTATCCCAGAAAATGTTGCCGGAAGTGGAGAAAGCTCGTTTTCTGAATTGGTTTATCGCAAAAAGTTGCGCCGACTTTTCTGGCAACTAAGACTGAAAATGATCAAATCTCGTTTAATGTTTTCTCCCTGGATTCGCAGGCAAATCATGTCTTTGGGGATATCTGCCGAGCGAAAATCTAAGTAGTAAAAACATTTAGATTCATACTCTCATTATTGCGTGCATACTGACTCCGAAATCCAGTTGAGATAGTCGTCGGTTCCAGAAAGAATTGGGATGGCTGTGATTTGCGGACATGAATATGGATGCCTTTCTCGGACGCAAATAATGATTTTTTTCATTCGAGAGGAAATAGTTTTGAGGACGAGGAGGAATTCTGTCTCCGATTCGAGGTTTCCATTCCAGTAATAAATGCTTTTCATCGGCCCTGAAACTTGGGCACAGGCGGCCAGATGCTCTTCGACCAAAAATGTTCCGACATCGCACGCCAGTTGCTCCGTCGGAAACGTGATATGCACTTCGATAAAAGAGTCGTCCTGAGTCATTTTGGCTTTATTTTGATGCTTTTTTCCATTGAATCGGTTTTCAAATCGATTTCCACGTTTTTCTGATGGCACCTATTTTCATCGCACAAAATTCCATTCTATTTCCGGCTCGTCAGGAAGTGGATTCGAGACATATTTGCCATCTTTTTTCTCGATGACGAATCCTCCTTTTGTCACAAGCGAGCCAAAATTTATTGGCCGACTGGGAGGTGCAAGACGTCGTTTCAATGACATTTCAAATGGGTCTTCTGCCGCACCAGTATCTGGCACAATTGTCATTTCTGTAACATTTCCTGCATTGTCTCTTTTGACATGAAGTATGGCGACACTATATCTGAGCGACTCAAAATCTTGTCCGAGCAGAGTGGCCCTGTGTCCATCTTTTCCGGCATTATACATTCCAACAAGAATGCGATAAGAATCATTTTTGTCTTCTTTTGGGATGTGGATTGGTGTCGATTGGGTGATAATTTTTCCATTCCACAGTGGCACAGGCGATTTTTTCTCGGCTCCCGCTGTCACGATAATGCCATCTTTTTTATTTTCCGGTTTCCAGTCCCCCGGAACTAAATGGACAAAAATCGTGTAATCGAGTGGTGCCCCGGGAGTTGCATCCCAGCAAAGCTCGATTTTGAACTGATTGTCTCCCGTTTTTTGTAACGAATTTGGCTGCAAATTCACGGATGCTGGAACAAGACTTGAAAGACTAGAAACGCCCTTATTTCGTCCATTTACGAATAGGCGAGAACGGTCAGCACTGGCACTAAATTCAGCGATGTCACCGGACTGGGCGCGAAAAATTGCAGCTTCTCCGGCGGGACCGGTCGCAAGAAATCCGAATGGCGGAAGTGTCATGCGGGCATCTTTGTCAGCAATGTCTGAATTTTTCAGCGAATTGAGCGATTTGAGTGGAGGCAATTGCCAGTCCGTTTGGTCCCGATTTACATAAATGGTGGTTGTATTTTTGCCATCGGGCGATTTCCAAACGATTTTCAGGCGATGTATATTGCCATCGACATATTCGACGGAATCAATTTCATGGAACGCAATTTCTCGCATCGTCGGCTGCATGAGCCAGTATTTTCGTACTGCGCCGCGCCCTGATGATCCATAATCGACCATTGCTGCGTGCCCTGTCAGCATTTCAGCTGAAATATAGTCATCCGTTTCGATTCCGTGCGTCAAACGTCCTCGGCCTGCTTCATATCGCCCACTATAACCGACGCCATGCAGCGAAAAAGTGGTGTGATTTACCGCATCAAACCAGGGGACTCTCGCCCAGTCAGCGCATTCAAGATTTTTTCGGAAATCGGCGCGGCCCGGTCCGATAAACATGAATTGGCAATCGGAGCCATCCAGATGTCCTGCCAAAAAGTCGTCGCCTGATTCACTAATAGCTGGTGCATAAAACGGTTTCACATCGTCTTTTGCAAGTTGAATCTTGTCTTTGCTGACTTCAGTGAGACGTTCCCTGATCACATCGAAACATTTATTCCAGTGATCGAGAGTCTCTGCGCGACTGTGGAAAACGCCATTTTTGTCATAAAAATCGACCGGCGGCATTGATGCAAAAACATCGACAAAATAACATGTTTGTGGTAATTCAGGGAGCATCATGTCGAGATTGCGATTCAAAAACGGCAAAAAGGTATCAGGGCGAAACTGATAACTTCGGGCATCTATTCCGGTGTTGATCCACGCTTTTCGCGGCTGTCCATCTTTTTCAAACGAAAGAACGTCCGGCGAAAAACCTTCGGCATCGGGATAAAAATCAATGTAGTTGTCATGAAGCCCATATAAAATCCCGGCTTTGTTACATTTATCCAGAGCTTCCTTCATTTCGGAAAGCTCGCCAAATCGCTTGTTCGGCGGCCAAATATCGGGAAGTCGATTATCGTATCCAAAACGCTGCCAAACGTGATTGACAAACAGCGAGTCGGTGAGTCCATATTTGATTGCCGTGTCCACGATTTCATTGTGATTTTTATATGATCCTCCCCAAATATCGAAACAGAAACGTCCTGCTTTCGTGGCAAATCCGGGGGCGGCTTTCAAGTGATTCACGGCGCGATAACGAGTTGCACAATCGAACATTCCTTTTGTTCCGGGCAGAAGTGAAAGAGTCGTTCCGGGCCGAACATCGAGAGTGGCCAAATTTTTAGAGGAATCGACCAAAAATTGTGTCGGCGGAGTCGTTGTTGCCAAAAGAACGGCGACTCCGGCGGGATATTCCATGCCGACATGTGAGGTCGATAAATCGTGTCCACCTGCGTGTGCTGAAAATTTGACCGGTTTTTCGATACAATAACCATGTCCGTAATAAACTCGATTTGCGGCTTCATTCGATGGCCCCAGTTGGACGCGAGTCACCCACGTCGGCTGTGAACAATCGACGGAAAGTT
>JBOFGF010000084.1:0-5078 GCA_051649005.1 Thermoguttaceae bacterium
AAATTAGCTAAAATATCGTCTATTGGTCGAACTCCATGAGTCGGGCTGCTTGTTGATCGTTTTTTGCAGAGGTCGAAAAATTTGCGGAAATCAAAAAATTGATGCAAAGCTATTATAACTTATAAATTATAAGTTGGCTTATAACACGGTGAGACTTTTTTCAAGGTGAGACATTTTTCAAATCCGATTCATTTTATAATACAGCTGTGGCATCGAATTATTCTCCCATCATTTCAATTGTCGTTCCCGTTTATAATGAAGAAGCGGGATTAGTCGAGTTTTACGAGTCAGTATCGAATCAGCTCGAACAGATCGGTCTTTCGTGGGAAATCGTCTTCGTTAATGATGGAAGCAAAGACCAATCTGAGATGGTTTTGCGACAGCTTCATGAACGTGACTTTCGGGTCAAATTTTTGTCTTTTTCAAGAAATTTTGGTCACCAAATTGCCATCACTGCTGGCTCGCAACACGCTTCTGGCCGTGCTGTGATTACAATGGATGCTGATTTGCAGCATCCTCCGTCAATGATACCAGAGATGGTAGCTCTTTGGTCATCTGGTTACCATGTCGTATACACAATAAGAACGTATGGTGATGACACCAGTCTATTTAAACGCAAAACTTCAGAATTGTTCTATCAAACGATAAATAAAATATCTGACATAAAATTTGTTCCAGGAGCAGCAGATTTTCGCCTTCTTGATCGCAAAGTGGTTGATTATTTGAATTCAATGCCGGAAAATTCAAAGTTTGTACGTGGAATGGTAAGCTGGCTCGGATTTAAGCAAATAGGTGTTCCTTATCTTGCAGCAGCTAGAAAAACAGGTGTTTCAAAATATACCTTGAAAAAGATGGTAACATTTGCTCTGGATGGAATTTCAAGTTTTTCAACAAAACCACTTCGTTGGATATCATACTTTGGTATAAGTGTGGCATTACTTGGTGTTCTCTTCGCTTGCCAAGTACTTTTCGAGACACTTTTTTTGGGTGGTACTGCGCCCGGTTGGCCAACAATAATGATTACAGTACTTATATTGAGTGGTGCTCAGTTAATATCACTGGGCGTAATCGGCGAATATATCGGTAAAATATACATGGAAACCAAACGGAGGCCTCCGTATGTCATCGATGAACGAATCGGTTTTGCTGATTCTGATGAGACGAAAAAATGACTCCGTTTACACAGAAAACCGCGATAAAATGTCGTTTTGTATCTCGGTAATTTTGTGAAAATCCACTTGTTTTGGCGAGACAACCGCTTTCTACGAAAGCTGGCTTATTGGAGCAACCCAAATGATTCGTTTGATTGTTAATGCGGACGATGCTGGAATAGCACCTTTCGTGAATGAAGCGATCTGTCTTGGATCGGCCCAAAATGTCATTTCGGCTGCCAGTCTGATGACGAATATGCCGTTTGCAAAAGCATTTATCGAGGAAGTTCGTGCCAACAATCTCGCAATTGATATTGGACTCCATTTTTGCTTGACAAGTGGAAAAGCACTTACATCGCCGGAAAAAATCCCACTGCTCGTTTCGCCGGACGGATGTTTTCGTCATTCGTTTGTCAGTTTGTGGAGGCAATTGGCTTCACAAAATCGAGAAAAAATTATTGCACAGATTGAAGTAGAACTTGCAGCGCAACTGAAATGGTGCGACGACCACGAAGTGAATCTCCGTTTTTTTGATTCTCACCAGCACATTCATGCAATTCCAGGTCTCTTTGAATTATGCCAAATCGAAGCGGCAAAACGACAAATTTATCTGCGAATTCCAGACGAATCTTTCGTTTCGTTTTTGCGTTTTCGACATCGGTGTTTTGCATGGTTTCCCGGTGGAATTGCCCGAAAAATGATCCTTTCCTTATTTTTGAAACAATATCGAAAAAATCCGAATCAAAGCGATTCAATTGCCTATTTTGGCGTTTTGGACACGGGCCAATTTCGACTTCCCGCTTGGTTTGCTCTCTTTGAATCTCTCGCAGGTTCTATTCATTCCGACGATTTGCATTTGCCGAAAAATGTCCTCGTCAACATTCATCCAGCAACAAGATTCGATCCAACTGGTCTTTCATTACACGAAGCAGATGAACGATTTTGGCGTTCGACTGCACGTTTTGGAGAATGGCAAGATGTTATGAGTGAGACATTTCAAAAATGGTCTCAGCAATTCAATGTCCATGTCACACGTTTTTCTGAAATTTACTCTTACACTCAAAACTAAAGTAAATGATGTACACAGCCCGACATTTTTTAGTATTTTTCTGCGTTTGTTTTCTCATGCTCTCGTGCGTACATGCAGAGAATCCTCCGGTTCTCTTGAAAACGCAGGCACAAGACGCAAAATGGATTACATCACCAGAAATTGCGGCAATTAAAAAACCAATGATGCAGTGGGCGGATTTCGATCAACAAGGAAAACCATTTGCCAAAGACCCAACTGTCGTGCGTTTTAATGGACGATATTTGATGTATTTTTCGCTCCCTCCAAATACGATCTCTCCGCAAAAATATGGCTGGACCTGCGCGATTGCAGAAAGTGACGACTTGATTAATTGGCGCAAAGTGAAACAGATTGTACCAATGCAAGAATGTGATCAAAAGGGAACAGCTGCTCCGTGCGCACGAGTTTGGAATGATCGAGTTCATCTTTTTTATCAGACTTATGGAAATGGTCCGAACGATGCCATCTGTTATGCGTGGTCTGATGACGGTGTTAATTTTACACCACATCCTCAAAATCCGATTTTTCGTCCGCACGGAGAATGGACGAATGGACGAGCAATTGATGCTGATGCGTTTATTTTCAAAGACAAATTATTTCTTTATTGCGCCACTCGCGATCCATCTGGACAAATTCAAAAAATCGCTGTTGCAACTGCTGATCCAACAGGTCTGGACGATCCTCTGAATCGCCTCGGCCCCACAGCATGGACACAGGCGTGTACAAACTCGATTTTGGAGCCACTTCTTACATGGGAGACAAAGTGCATTGAAGCGACGACAGTTTGCCAGCGAGGAGATACGTTGGTCATGTTTTATGCAGGTGGATATAACAATAATCCACAGCAAATTGGTGTCGCTCACAGTGACGATGGAATTAATTGGACTCGTCTCTGGGATGTCCCATTCATTCCCAATGGAAACAAAGATTCTTGGAATTCTTCAGAAAGTGGTCATCCCGGTGTGTTTGTTGATGACAATGGTCAAACGTACTTGTTTTATCAAGGAAATGCACAAAAAGGTGCATCGTGGTATTTGTCTCGCGTCAAAATCGGATGGTGTGATGCTGTTCCATTTGTCATAGACGAGAGCAAAGAATAAGAAAAGTATAAGAAACAGTAAAAATATAGTAGTCGTTCACGGTTTTTTTTGTTGCCATTATACTCAAAACGGCACAAAATTGAATGTTTATCCCGTTTCGCTTTGCGAAACAATTATGCACTGCTTAGAAAACTGTTGTTTCACAAAAACAAGCGATTTTTTACAAAAGCACCGCAATCAAAAGCAATGTTTCGTCTCCGTTTTCCGTATATCTGTTATGTATTCGCTAATGGAGTCGATGCGTATTGACAGACATAATTTGTAAATGTTATTTTTTACGGCTCCATAGTTGCACGTTTTTTCCACGTTTTTTCAGATTATTAGATGAAATTTCCATTCTCTCTCACATATAAAATGGCATCGTACTTGTTACGACAATCTCTTTTCGGCA
The DNA here is from genome assembly GCA_051649005.1 of Thermoguttaceae bacterium. Classification (GTDB taxonomy): domain Bacteria; phylum Planctomycetota; class Planctomycetia; order Pirellulales; family Thermoguttaceae; genus WRKP01. Next base: position 3,712 of record JBOFGF010000084.1, read on the forward strand.
CAAAATACTTTCCTCTTGTGTTGATGCTCGAACCTTTGCACGCCTGCAATTTACGATGTACTGGCTGTGGACGTATTCGTGAATACTCGGACACTCTTCATAAACAAATGTCTGTGTCCGAATGTCTCGATTCGATAGATCAGTGTTCGGCTCCGATTGTCAGTATATGCGGCGGCGAACCTCTCATTTATCCTGAAATTATCGAACTTGTCGATCAAACACTAAAACGAAATAAACACATTTATTTATGCACAAATGGTGTCTTGCTCGAAAATAAACTCGATGAGTTTGTACAACTGTCAAAAAAGAACAAACGGACCAAAACACAATTGTTTTGGAATGTACATCTCGATGGAATTGCCAAAATACATGACGAAATCACCGGAAAACCAGGAACCTATGAGAAAACTTTTCGTGGAATTGTCGCAGCAAAAAAAGCTGGATTTTTCGTTTATACAAACACGACTCTTTACAAAAACACAAAACTAAATGATCTCGTCGAATTGGCCGAAAATCTCGAACAAGTCGGCATTGATGGCATGATGATCGCGCCTGGATATGGATATGAAGCCGTCAAAAAAGAGCGGATGGAACAGGAATCACAAAGCGACTCGCCTCGTTTATCCCCTTCTAGTACAATTTCGGAGAACCTCGCCGATTCCGATTCGTTTTTTTGGTCTCGGGAAGATACTCACAAACTATTTTGTGATATTCGGACGCAATTGAAGCGATTTCGTTTGACCACGACACCACTATATCTCGATTTTTTGTGTGGCGAACGCACATTTCCATGTGCAGCATGGGCAAATCCGACTCGTAATATTAAAGGCTGGAAAGGTCCATGCTATTTGATAACTGATCAACATTATAAAACCTTTCGAGAATTGATAAAAAATACCGATTGGACGAAAATCGGATACGGAAATGACCCACGCTGTGAACATTGCCAAATGCACTGTGGCTATGAACCAGCCGCCGTATTATTTGGTAAAACATTGAAAGATCGCATCCGACTCGCCATCTGGCAATTTTCGTAGATATTACAGATGATGCTCGTCTAATTGCATACCAGCACACCAACAATTTCACGAAATAACAGCCGGAAGGAAGGCACGACAGTGCCGTACTGACGGTTTTTGGGGCGAACACGGGCAAACGCATCCATTTTCCACGCGAAAATCGTCACTCAACTTCGCTCAACTGCGGCTGTTATTTGGCAAAATCATCAAACTTTTTAGCGCATACTTAATTTGAGATGTTTGGGCACGACATCTTGCATCGTTTTGGAAAATGTGCTAAAATAATTTGATGGGAAGCATCCAGAAACCTCCACCAAAATATCGCACATGAGACGACAGTCCGAAAGC
>JBOFGF010000085.1:0-4029 GCA_051649005.1 Thermoguttaceae bacterium
CGTGTTGTTTTTATCGCTTTTCACAGACATAAAAAGTCCAAAAGTGAATGGCGAAAACGATAGTGTATCACATTTTTGATGCTGATACAAGATGAGTCGCAAAAATTCAGAATGATATTTCTAAGAGTTGCCATCGACGTTTTCCGCGCTGGTATGACGAACAATCTCTCCTGTCGCAAGAAAAATCATGTCCTCGGAAATGTTCGTGCAGAGGTCTCCGATTCGCTCCAAATTACGACCAATTGACGTTGCCGCATAAACGACGGAAAGACGCGGCACATCTCGATTACTTTCGCCGGTCACAATCTCGTTCAAAAATTCCCGATACAAGACATCGACGTGTTCCTTGTCATTGTGTATCAACCAGCGCGACTGCCTAATCAAAGCCGATTCATCGTAAATTCCACTGGGCGTGTCATTCGAGTTTGTCGGATCAGTTGGCGAAGAATTGTGTGGCGGCAGTGACACGAGGCGGATCGTTTGATGTAGTGCGTCTGACACTGAGTCACAGAGCCTCTGAAAAGTGGGGAATGATGACATTGAAACGCCAGATTCAATTAGTGTAACAAGCAGTTTTGCCATACTGACACACAAGTCGGCAATTCTTTCCAGATCGTTATTTACTTTGATAATGAAACAAATACGCCGAAGATCAATGGCGGCTGGCTGATACAGGGCGAGCAATCGAATACATTCACGTTCGATTTCAACTTCGCGGTGATCAATGATTTCGTCCCCTTCAATCACCGCAGTTGCTTCATCACGCGACAAGTTTGTCACCGCAAACAGCACGTCCGACAGTGCTTGTTCGACGAGAAGTCCCATGTGATTTAGTTTCAGAAATAATTTGTCAAGACGTTTAATCAGTTGTTCTGTCATGGAAATTGATGCTGTTTAGTTGTCGCTGTTGAATTGACGCAGTTTTGTCCGATTTCACAAAAACCGGAATGAAAATCGGAGTTTATATTCTTCAAATTTATCCAAAACGACCTGTGATATAATCCTCGGTTTGTTTGACACTTGGATTCGTAAATATCATGTTTGTGTCGCCATATTCTATCATTTTTCCGAGACAGAAAAAGGCCGTTTTGTCGCTGACTCGTGCGGCTTGCTGCATATTATGTGTAACAATAACAATCGTGTATGTTTCTTTGAGCGAGACGATAAGTTCCTCAATTTTTCCGGTCGCAATCGGATCGAGGGCACTGCATGGTTCATCCATGAGGAGAACTTCTGGTCCACATGCCAAAGCTCTTGCAATACAGAGTCGTTGTTGCTGTCCTCCCGAAAGCGAGAGAGCGGATTTTCCGAGCGTGTCTTTGACTTCGTCCCAAATTGCGGCGCGGCGGAGGGACTCTTCGACAATCGCTTCAATGTCATGAAACTTTCGAGTTCCGTGCAATCGAGGTCCATAAGCAACATTATCGAAAATGCTTTTTGGAAACGGATTCGGACGCTGAAAAACCATGCCAACTTTTCGTCGCAATAATACGAGATTTGTTTTTGTATCGTAAATATCATGTACACCAACTTGCAAAAGTCCCTCTGTTCGCACATCGGGAATCAGATCATTCATTCGATTGATGCTCCGCAAAAACGTGCTTTTGCCGCATCCACTCGGACCGATGATTGCTGTTACAGAAGCTGGGAAAATACTTATTGAGACAGACGAAACACCACATTTTTTGCCATAAAAGAGCGAAAATTTTTCACTGCGAATGACAGGTTGTAATGTCGTGCTGTCATTTTTATTTGCTGCCTTATTTATTGCGTTTTGATTGTCCATGATTTAATAATGAGCAAAGCATTTAGTTGTTTGACATTGCCGAAAGCGAGTGCTTCAAACATCAACAAAATCAGCCTCTCAATTTTTTCGAGATGTGATTTCGTACAATAATTGCTGTTGTATTGAGAATAAGAACGAGGATAATGAGAGTTGCAACTAGGCCAAATTGGTTATATGGGACGAGTTTGGCGAGTCGGTCTCCAGTGGCAATGTCGAGTGCGGAGTATGATAAAATTGGTGTCGCCTGCATGAGTGGATTCTCTCCCCAACTGATTAGTCCACCTGATGCGACAGCGCAAGTGAACAAAACGGGTGCTGTTTCTCCTGCTGCGCGGCTCATTGCCAGAATTGTCCCGGTCAAAATTCCTGGAAGTGCAGCTGGAAGTGTTACTGAAAAAAAGCATCTTCCCGGCGAAGCACCGAGACCGAGTGATGCTTCTTTGAACGTGTGAGGAACGGATCGGATTGCTTCCTCACTTGCACGAATCATTATAGGTAAAACGAGGAGTCCGAGTGTAATTCCACCGGCGAGGACACATGGTTTTCCGGTGAAAATCTCGACAATTATGGCGAGTCCAAATAGTCCAAAAACGATGCTCGGAACACCTGCGAGAGTGTTGATGCAAAGTCGAATAATTTTTGTAACAATTCCATCTTTTGCAGCTTCGACCAGATATGCCGCCGTGCAAACACCAATTGGAAGTGACAGTAAAACAGCGATCAGTGTGATTAGTATCGTGCCAAAAATTTCAGGACCGACTCCGCCGAGAAAGTGACCAGCTGTCGATGGATCGATGAAATAAAATCCATAAAATGTCAACTCTGGTGCGAGCATTTCATGGATGTGATCATTTGTGTATGTTATGATTTTGCCCAGTCCTGACAATGGTGTTTCTGAAACGATATTGACTCGCGGAATTTTTGTTTTGATATTTCCGAGTGGATTTCCATTTTCATCAAACTGTTTTTGATACACAAAAACATTATTAAAATTGTTGAGATATACCAGCGTTCGAGACCAATGTGTTGCTCCATATCTGACTTCTGGAGGCAAGTGATTCGTCATATCACCGCGAAATTCAGGTCCCAAAATACATCCATCGCCTTCACTGCCGCAGATGATACTCCGCATTTGCCTATAAATATCACCATAAGTCAAAGTCTCATCTATTTGTGTTACACAATCACGAATCGATAGATCATTAGTGCCCGTTTGTGTTGCAAAATCATCTGTGGAGCGCGCATAGTCTCGTGCAGAATCTGCCATTTCGGTGAGATATACACTGCCAATTCCCAAATCTTTGTATGTGTTTATGATGTCACTGGCACAATCATTCACTTCGTCAATTTCTGTTGCGCGACACATTTTTTCAAATGTACGCCGCATTTTTTTTGAAGCAGATTCAAATCGAGCGATGTCTGCTTGATATTGTTCGGATGTGCTTTCGTTCATCAGGTGCATTTGTGATGTGGCAAAATTTTCGCGCGCCGCCCTGTCCCATTTTCCGGCCTGTGCGACACGTTCTTCGGGAGCAAGCCACGCAAAATTATCAAGCATTTCATAAACGGGTTTTCTGATACGAAAACATGATTCGAACTCTTTTGCGACTTTGTTTGCATCTCCGCGTCCGAATTGCTGCAAAATGAAAAGCCGATGTTCGACTGTTCCTCGAAATACGACAGCTTCGCTTCCACCCCACAAAATCGGGCCAATTACGACACAAAGGACGGCGGCAATGAATACAATTGTAAGTCCAGCAAATACATTGAACGCAGCATCAATTCCAAATCGGAGCCGAAGATGAGCCGCCTGTCCCATTTGGCGAATCAGTCCAGCCGCCATCAATTCAAAACAGAAATGAATCAATTGTCCCACCTTTTTGGGAACGAAAAAGAGGAAAGCCGAGATTGGCCGCAGTATTCGTGATAAAATCGTTTCACGACTTTCCTGTCCTGTGATTTGTTTGCGAAAAGTCGATGCGAGATGCTCTGTCAACAAATTCAGCATGAAAGTAAAAACAAGGAGCACGAAGCCGACCGCAAAAAGTGCAGAGCGATGAATTGATCCGGCGGGAGTTTCTCCCATGTCTCGTGCAATAACGGCAGTCATCGTTTGGACGGCATGTGTAAATCCGGTGAACATCTGAGTGAAATCATACCAGGGGACCGGAAAGTTCGAGGCATTTCCCGCCGCCATCAGTACGACAATTGTTTCACCGATTGCCCGCATCATGCCGAGCACG
>JBOFGF010000086.1:0-7086 GCA_051649005.1 Thermoguttaceae bacterium
TCACTAGAGTCCCCACCATTACGTGCTGGCAACTAGTGACAGGGGTTTCGCTCGTTAAGGGACTTAACCCGACATCTCACGACACGAGCTGACGACAGCCATGCAGCACCTGTGCTGGTTTCACCCGAAGGCAACCGGCCCTCCTTTCGGAGACGGTATCCCGCATGTCAAGCCTAGGATAAGGTTCTTCGCGTAGCCTCGAATTAAGCCACATCCTCCACCGCTTGTGTGAGCCCCCGTCAATTCCTTTGAGTTTCAGCCTTGCGACCATACTCCCCAGGCGGAGCACTTATCAATTTCTCTACGACCAGGAGGCTATGGAGTACCCCCCGACCAAGTGCTCAGCGTTTACGGCTAGGACTACCGGAGTATCTAATTCCGTTCGCTACCCTAGCTTTCGTGCCTCAGCGTCAGATAATGCCCAGTAAGCTGCCTTCGCCATCGGTGTTCCTTGCGATCTCAGTGCATTTCACCGCTCCACCGCAAGTTCCGCTTACCCCTACATTCCTCAAGTTTGCCAGTTTGGAGCGCAATTCCTCAGTTGAGCTGAGGGATTTCACACCCCACTTAGCAAACAGCCTACGCACCCTTTAAGCCCAGTGATTCCGAATAACGTTTGGACAGTTCGTCTTACCGCGGCTGCTGGCACGAACTTAGCCCGTCCTTACTTTGAAGATAGGTCAAGTACAGGGGAGAACCCCCATACATTTCCTCCCAACTTACAGAGTTTTACAATCAGACGATCTTCTTCACTCACGCGGCGTCGCTCGGTCAGACTTTCGTCCATTGCCGAAGATTCTCGACTGCAGCCACCCGTAGGTGTCTGGGCAGTGTCTCAGTCCCAGTGATCGAGGACACGCTCTCACGCCTCGTACCCATCATAGCCTTGGTGGGCCATTACCTCACCAACTAGCTAATAGGGCATAGGCTCATCCTCAGGCGGAATCTCACCTTTGATCCGGAGATATTATCGCGTATTACCTACAGTTTCCCGTAGCTATCCGCGTCCTGAGGGCAGATACCTATGTATTCCTATCCCTTTCGCCACTATGGTATTGCTACCACCGTACGACTTGCATGCCTAATCCACGCCGCCAACGTTCATTCTGAGCCAGGATCAAACCCTTCAATTTATATCGTTTATCGCAGCAAATTAACCATTTGACTTGCGTCAAATGCTCGCCACGAAGACAACTATGAAAGAGATTTCTCTCTGGATGCCTCCCCGAGGTCGACCCGGCGGAGGACTTTATTATTCATCACTAATCCTCATCAGATTATTTACAGAGTTCACAAAAGTGTTTCTTTTATCGAAAAACATTTTTTATGAGCCGGTCTGTGGTACGTTGTTACCACCTACCTGCCATTTTCATCATTACCTAATTGTCAAAGATCATTTCACCAACGCGAATAATTCTAACCGAATCATCTGAAGCGTCAAGTGGGGTGTTGAAAGTTTTTTTATTTTCTTTCGTTTTCCACTCTTTGCTCTGCGTCATGTTTCCATGTCGCACGTCAAGTGTCTAAAGAGTATATCTGAGTATACGAAACGGTCAATAGGGGGATTGTGGAAATTCTAAAATTTTTTTTGAAAACGAAATAACCGCCTAAGAAACAACCGCTTTCTGCGAAAGCGGGCTAAACATATATGCTGGACTTTGTTTGCGAGATGTGGTATAAATATGGCTGGCAAGTTAGTGCTTATTCATTTTTTAACACCGGAGTCTAATTATGAGTAGTGTATCTTCTGTATTTCGCTTTGTATCTCTCATTACATTGTTGCACTGTGGAATTGTTTTTTCACAAGAAAGAACCTGGACCGACAAGACCGGAAAGTTTGAGGTCGTTGCCACTCTCGTTGAATACGATGGGAAAAATGTCAAAATCAAAAAACAAGATGGAAAAAGTCTCACCCTTCCTGTTGATAAGCTGAGCGATGAAGATGTTCAGTTTCTGAAAGAATGGAAATCTGACGCGAATCCATTTGCCGGAGAAGACGAAGAAAATATCTTCGCTGGCGGCGAAGTGGAGCCTAAAACCAATTCATCTAAAAATTCGCCCCCCAAGAAAACAACATCAACGCCGCCGAACAAGACACCGGAAAATGCCGTCGAAACCATCCCATTTCCCCATGAAATAAATATAGACCAAGTTTCTTCGATCATGCTTCGTTTTCGAGATAATGATTGGTCTGTTGAAGCAGACCCAATACCGGTTCAATTTTCCAAAAGGCCTCGTATGGTCAATTTTCCATTTTCCGTGAACCGTTTCGGCGAAAGCTTGTATACATTTCCGGTCTATTTCAGCCAAAATCCACCGACCAAAGTATTGACGACAGTCCAGCGAGGTGAGCTTCTCGGTAGTCGAGATACGGCAATTTTTGTGGGTGATCTTACAACAGGCCGCGCGGTTTCAATTCAAAAGCCAAAGGAACTTTTCGTTCCGCTGGACATCTCTCCTTCGGGAAATCGAATCGTGGTTCGTCAAGATGAAGGTACACGTTCTTCGGACACCTTAGATAAAGCGGTATTTTTCGACGTGACATCGGATGGCAAACTCGTCCAAATCGGTGAGTGTTTTCCATTTGCAAAAATGGCAGGAAAAAGCATTATGAAAGATGAGAAAAACATTTTTGCCGCATATTGGATTGATGACGAACATGTTCTTTTTCTGTCTCGTAGAATGTGTCTGCTTATGATTAATGTGGCGACGGGACAACCCTGCTGGAAATATGAAGGCTCCGGTTTGGCCATGAAAAGTCTTGTCTTTTCACCGGGCAAGAAATACTTTTTGCTTTCGACGAAAGAAGGAACCGTGTTGATCGAAGCCGTTTCAGGTGACGTTGTAGGTGTTTTTCCAGAGATGTCCAGTCCAGATGGCGCAACATTTTCTCCCGACGGGAAGCAAATTTGTCAGTGGCGAATGGACTCGCTCCGGTTTTGGGATGCCACAAACGGCAAGTTACAGGAGTCGAGTATGACAGTAATCGGGTCAGGATCGCCGATTTGGGTGACAAATCGATATTTGTTGGCCGAAGACTTTCTCATTGATTTGCAAGAAAAAATGCCAGTTTGGAAATACACCAGACTTTTTCATGCAGACTTCACATTATTCGGTGAGATACTCTGGAAAATCGAGTCTGAGAAATCAGGAGCTTCACTCGTTGATGCAGTCATTCCTCCCAAAGCGTTGATTGATGGGTCGAAAGGTTCCACGTCGACAGAGTACCTTCTCTCGCCAGGATCGTCGGTTTCGTTGAAACTTGATTCCAGTATTGTCGAAAATCGAGCAGAAATAGAAAAGGTCATTCGTGAAAAGTGTGAGAAAAATCAATGGAAAATTGCGAGCGACACTCCATATCAGATTGTATTAAAAATCGTCTCAGGAGAGGAACAAAAAATCCAATATCGTTCAGTGATGGGAGGATTTGGAGGCGAATCCTCCGAAGTTACAGTTCGGACGCAGACAGCACGCATTGATATTGAAAAAGAAGGTAAATCAATTTGGGCAAACACAACGACGTATGGACCACCGCCAATACTAACTAATCGAGATAAATCGAAATCGTTTCAGGATACTATCAATGAATACACGAAGCCAAAAATCAGCTGGTTCAGCGGCATCACCATTCCGAACAACATAGTTGACACGGCGAAACTCGGACAAAGCCAACTGTTCGGTAAATGAAGCAATTTTTTCAATTTACCCGCCAACTTACGTTGGCGGCTCGATAAACGAAACAACCGCTTTCTACGAAAGCGGGCTAAACATCTTGAAAATGAATCGATGTTGGTATACAATGAGATTGAAACAACAGCTTTCTACGAAAGCTGGCTAAACATATAAAAAAACCGTTTTTTCAAAACGGGGATAAACTTCACTGAGAACGCAGCAATGAAAGATGACAACCTTTTTTCGGAAACGTCGATGAGCATCGGAGATCATCTCGATGAGTTGCGGCGATGTCTCGTTCATTCGCTTTACTGGATCGTCATCGGACTGATCGGTGGTTTTGCATTGGCAGCTCAGGTCGTCGAATACATTCAGATTCCAGTTACACAGTCGCTCGCCAAGTATTACTCGCAGAGGGCAATACAAAAACTCGAAGCCGATTCGGAACAGTTGCGACTGGAAGGATTGCCGCCAGAAATCGTTTCGATGCCGATCCGACAAAAAATGATGCCAGTGGAGTTATATTTGTATCCGGGCGAACTCGAAAGAGTGTTGGATCGACAAAAAAATCAGCGGCGACTATCAGCCGGAGAAGATGTCGATGAATCGATTTTGCCGACTGAAGTCGATAATTTATTGACTAGAAAAAAGCAAATCGAAAAAAAGCGGAGCGAACTTCTCGGTGGATTATTTGCTTATGGAAATACCGTCCACTTTGATGAATCGCCGATTCGTATCCTCTTTTTCAAGAAAATCGAAGACGACCCGATGACACGCACCCGCGCACTGGGCGTTTATGAAGCGTTCGGCATTTATATCAAAGCGGCCCTCGTCATTTCAGTCGTATTGGCCTCTCCTTTTATTGCGTATAATTTGTGGTCGTTTGTGGCCGCCGGATTATATCCGCACGAAAAAAAATACATTTACTATTTTATTCCTGTCAGCATAATTCTTTTTGTTGGAGGAGCCTTATTCGCATTTTTTGTCGTCTTTCAGTTTGTCCTCGACTTTTTATTCGGTTTCAATGCGTGGATGAAAATCGATCCAGACCCACGAATCAGTGAGTGGATTGGTTTTGCACTGATGTTGCCGGTCGGTTTCGGCGCAAGTTTTCAGCTTCCACTGGTCATGTTTGTTTTGGAGCGAGTCGGTATTTTTTCGTTGCACCAATATCTTTCCAGTTGGCGCATATCTGTTTTGGCAATTTTCGTTCTTGCCTTATTTTTGACACCGGGCGATCCAGGGAGCATGCTTTTGATGGCGGTTCCACTGACGGTTTTATACTTCGGTGGTGTCTTTTTTTGCTGGCTGATTCCGCGCAAAAAAGGGCTGTTCGATCTCGATGACGAGACGAGCGACCAAGAGTGAGACATGTACTTAAACAGCGCAAATTTGGAGGCGTTCACGGAAATTGTGTGTTTTTTCCGTAAATACAGCAACAAAACCGGCGATTAACAACCGCCGACTTACGCCGGCGGCTCGCCAAATACACCGCCGATTAACACCGGCGGCTCGCCTAAAAAATTCGTTCATGCAAATGCCGAAAATCGAACAGCATCACTCTGTCCACTCGTCATTTGAACTGTATTTGTCAAAGATTGGGCACTCATGTTGCTCTGCGCCTGATATGAAGCACTGATGCTCGATGTGCTCAAAGTTGCTGATGCAGCAATTGCTGAATCAATGGCCGAATTACTTGATGAAACCGAGGCGGATTCGGTTTTGGCACCATCAGAGCTTGATTTACTAGAACTGGATTTATTTGAAGTGGATTTATTAGAGCTGGCAGCACTTGAATCGGTTTGCATCGAGCTGGCTTCTTCTGGTGCGTCATTTTGCGTGCTCCCATCTTTCGATGTGTCTGTTCCGAGTACAGCATCTTGTTTTTGTTGAGCCAACTCTCTTTGCGCCTGTGATTCTTGCTGACGAGCAGCGGCGGCAACTTTATAATCTTGGCCCGAAGGCGAAGCTGGTGCCATCGCAGCAGAAGCGACAGTCCTCATTTTTTGAATCGTCGCCTCTGGATTGCCACTGATCGGCGAAGTGTCGATTCCAACTTCTCCACCAATTGCATATTTCTTTCCATCAGGACCTGTCTGATATGTGTATGACGGACCTCCAGTAACAAACGCACCACCAGCAGAAACATGGGCCGCTTCGTGTGTTCGAACTTCAGTATCGCGGGATTTCAGACTGTCAATTTGTTCTTGTTCTTCGGGCGTTAGTTCCGCAGATGTTTCCGAACTAAGTGAATCAGATGATCTGGTGGAAGCACTCGATTCGTCAACGGAAATGGCATTTGAAGCGTCATCTTTGTTTTCGGCGGCATTTTTGGTATCTGCACTTTTGGCAGAGGCACTTTCTGGTGCTTTCTCCGTCCTTTCACTGGAACGAGGAGTTATACTGCCATCCAACTTTGCCGCATCTGATTTTGTCGCCTCTGATTTTGCCGAATCTGATTTTGTCTGGTCGATTTTTTGCTCTGTACTTTTTTGCTCAGTGCTTTTTTGTTCAAGAGAGAACACTGAAAGATCGAGAACATCACCAGATGCTGATTTCGGTTTTCCCGCATCTAGGTCGATTGGCGGGGTTTTAATTCCTTCTCGAATAGCTTCACTGAGAATTTTGTCGAGTGGAGTTTCTTTCTCTTTTCGGGCCGCATGAAAAGCGCGGTCTGCAACTGCCGTCCGACCAGCGGAGTAGTTAGAAAAGGCAGCTGTGATGAGAGGTTGAAATGATGTCATTTGAACTTCGGCAAAATAAAACGAAAAACTCTGCTTCGTGAATCGTCTGATTCGAGAATGGTGAAATTATGAGTTTGGTACAAAAACTCACCAGCTTCATTCTGGATTGTACACTATCAATCGGAATAATCAAGAATCAAATCGGCACAAACACATAATTAAAATGAAAAATTTCAACAAAACTGACGTTTTATTACTTTTATAACTTTTGTGACGATTTTGCTTGTTTTGGCGAAACAACCGCTTTCTATGAAAGCGGGCTAAACGGCAGAAGCTAAACATCCAATTTTGTGCCGTTTTCAGCATACTTGCTCGGCAAACTGCCGCGCTGAATCGACTGATGTGGACATACTTGTCTGCATGCATCGCATTTTGTACACAAAGTCGTGTCGATGGAATGGCGTTGATATGGAGTTTTGGAAATTGCACCGACTGGACAAATACCGGCACAAATGGCACATCCATTGCACGTTTCAAGAATGGAATATGCGGTCAGTGCGGCACATTTTCCGGCGGGACAACAATTTTTCAAATGAGCTTCATATTCGTCACGAAAATACTGAAGTGTTGATAAAACGGGATTCGGAGCCGTTTTTCCGAGTCCGCAGAGACTTCCAGCTTTCACTTGGTGCGCCAGTGTTTCCAGTTCTATCAAATCGCTCTCTTTTCC
>JBOFGF010000087.1:0-10953 GCA_051649005.1 Thermoguttaceae bacterium
CGAAAATTATTAACGATATTAAATGTACTTTTGAAAACGAAAACTTGTTGGCGGACGCAGTGTGCTGTCGCCGAAAAAATTTAACTAAAATTTGTGAAAAAATGCTTTTTGCACTTGACTTGGAACACAGTCGCTACGGCGTTGAGGACGAAAAATTTTTTGCAATTGTAGCGTACATAAATTATTAAAACGCTCTAAAAACGTGAACGACTCCATCTCCACTAACATTCCTTCTCACGCAGAAGAGCTGCTCGAAAAGTATTTCTTTGGTGAAATCACCGAAGAAGAAGCCGGTGTACTGCTTGAATTGCTTGAAAATCATCCAGAAATCGACGAGACGGCAAAACATAATTTTGAGATGGATTACTTTCTGCGTGTTCTGGCAGACCCAGACCCAGATATGCAGATTTATGTTCAATCATTTGCCTTGAACGATCCATTTCAGAATGCCCTGCGTCTAAATTGGAGTTTTTTCCCTCAAAGAAAATATCGAGGAAGAGCACCACTGACAGAAAAAGAAAAGTTCCGTTTTTCTACAGATCGACGTATTTTGGGAATCAGTGGTTTTCTTTGTCTATGTGGACTTTTGCTTCTGTTTTTTTGGCCCCCCTGTACTTTCGATCAGTCCCGGTTCGTAAATCCTTATGAAGGAACAGTTGCCATTGTTTGCGAATCAATTGATTTGAAGCAACAAACCAGTATGGAGCCGATCAGAGTGGGCGAGCCACTGCGGCAATGTACATTTTCCTTCGCATCTGGGACTATGGAGATACTCTTTTCAAAGGGGACTCGCTGTGTCGTTGAAGGCCCTGCCGACCTAACCCTTTTGGGAGACAACCAATTATTTTGTCGTTCAGGCACACTAAGTGTTACAGTTCCTCGACAAGGAGTCGGTTTTGAACTTTTAACACCTCATCTGAACGTCATTGATTTGGGAACAAAATTTCTGGCGGATGTTGCTCCAGAAAGCGTCGCAGTTCATGTTGTACGAGGAAAAGTCGATATAATGAGCGGTGCGGCACGTCTTCGGCAACTTTCAGAAGGCGAAGCCGTCACCACAAAGCCCGGCCAAACAGGAACAGTGAGTCCTACTCCACTTGAACGCGACCGTTTCGTTACACAAGAGAAAGTTCGGGAGCTTGTGAATGAAAAAGAGTTCATCAACGAGCCGGATCGACAAAACCTTCCTGTTCCGTTTGCCACTCCAGTTGTTCTATTCGATCTAAACTCAAATTCGTTGGCGAAGAATATCCTCTTGGAAGGCGGAACGCAAATTGAGGGCAGATCAGAAGGCCGGCGAGGTTTCTCCTTGAAAAAATGGTCCGATGCAGTCCGAATCGACGCACTTCCCACCTCCGCGACATTTTCCATGGAAATGTGGGTGATGATCGACCGACTGGAAATGCTGGGCAATCCATTGGTAATGACCGATGGAAAATTGCCGGGCGGCATTTTGTGGCAGTTTTCATCTGAAGGTAAAATGCAGTTCGGAATTCGTGAATCAATAAATCAAATCATTATGTACGAATCGCCAGTCGTACTGACCGACGATTTATTAGGTAAATGGGTTCACCTTGTTGCGGTGCTCGATTCCAACCGCCGCATGGTGACACTCTATTGTAATGGATCGGTCGTCTTTGCAGCTCCGATCAAGCATTCGAGAGAACCCGTTTTGGACAGTATTGCACTTGGAAATTGGTTTCCTCGAAAATCAATAGGGACCAATCCCGCCGTCAATCTCAATGGAACATTTGATCAGTTTACGATTTACGACACTGCGTTGCCATCAAATGAAATCAAAATGAAATCCCGCGTTATTCTGTAACTTTATTTTATACTGCTCTTTGGCAGTTGAAAGGTGAGACATGTTTTCAAGAAAATTTTTTCGTGCTTTTACACTGGTCGAGCTTCTTGTCGTCATTGCAATTATCGGCGTATTGATCGCTCTGCTTCTTCCTGCTGTCCAAGCTGCGAGAGAAGCGGCAAGGCGAATGCAGTGTACGAATCACCTGAAACAAATCGGAGTTGCCGTACATAATTTTCATGATACGGCCAGTGCTTTGCCGCCATCGAATATTTACGATGGAAACCGTGTGACGATGTGGGGATGTATTTTTCCATTTGTCGAACAACAAGCTCTGTATGAGTTAATCATAGCAGGCAGCGGCAGTAACAAATATAATACTCACAGGACTTGGTGGAATACCGTTTTGACCGATGAAGAACGGAATGCGATGGGAAGCGTGCCATTTTACCGATGTCCATCAAGGAGAGGTGCTGGCCCACTGCTTGTCTTTATATCGACTACCGATACAACCGTGACAGCACCTGGACCGCGAGGTGATTATGCGTATGTCGTTTCCACAAAGCCAGCGGAGCAAATTTGGACACGACATGGTAATTGGGCGAATACTACCGAAGACCTTATTCGTAACAATAAAGTAGCCAGTCCATTTAGAGTCGCTACTATTGAAAATTTGACTAACTGGACAGGTGTCGGATACAAAGTCACATTCGCGGCGGTGACGGACGGCCTCAGTAACCAACTTTTTGTTGGGGAAAAACATATTCCGAGAAATCGGTTCGAGCTATGTGATAATACAGATCAAAATGGCGGTGATTGCTCTTACTTGCGAACAGGTGACTCGCCGTATGCAGCGAGTAGCGCACGTTGCATCTCCGGTATATGGATTAGAGCAGATGGCTCGTTGATTTCAAACCATTTCTTTCCCATTGCACGAGTCGGAGAACATGAAGAAACTCTTAGCAAACCCACGAATACTTATGGTTTTGGCAGCTCGCATCTTGGCGTTTGCTCGTTTTTAATTGGCGATGGCTCAGTACGAGCAATTGCTGCTGATACGCCATTCAGTATTCTTCAAGCACTTTCGATCATGGATGATGGTGTGTCAGTCTCATTACCGTAACTTTTAACAACATTCATTTGTCATAGCCATGCACAAAAACTTATTTTATTGTTTTATTTCGTTATCTTTCCTATTCGTATTTGGCACAGCAATCGGCTGTAGTCCTAAAGTTCCCCTTCATGGAACGGTAACATTTTCCGATGGAACTCCCGTTCCACAAGGAACAGTAAATTTTCTTTCCGAGACAAAACTGGCCAGAGGGACGATCAATCCCGATGGCACCTTCGTCGTCGGCTCGACCAAACTGAATGATGGCTTGCTCCCAGGAACTTACAAAGTTTATGTTACAGGTGTCATGGAAGAAATGAAGGGTTATCGTCCGCCATCGCCGCGTCCGGGCACTCTGGCAGAAGATATTGTGCCCTCGGTGCCATTCCAAGAAGTGCTCGAGGAACAATATACACTTCCCGAAAAGACACCGATAACTTGTACTGTCCCTGCAAAAGGCAATAATTATAATTTCACCGTCGAAAAGCGATCAAAATGAGACCGCCGAACGAAACAACCGCTTTCTACGCAGTGCTTGATTGTTTCGCAAAGCGAAACGGAGCTAAACCTATTTTTGTCTCAGTATCCAATTTTTCAGTAAGTATCGACCATGAAATATCTTGCGGTCGCTTTGGCGACGTTCTTCTTTGCATTGACCAGTATTTGTTACGCAGAAGGAAATAATTCTCAAAGGAAGTCATATCTGCTCGATGTCGCAGGATGTTCGCTCGAAGAGGAATACCTGATTGGCGTTCTTCAAGGTATCGTCAATCGGGAAGAACCTCGGCTCTATCTGACATCGTCGTCGGCGACAAATGTCTTTGCCGACTTCCTTGCCGAACACAAAGGGATTCAGTGGACCCGATTCGAGTCGCTTGACGATGCACTTGATTTTTTCTGTTCAGAAAAAAATCCTGATGGCACGCCAAAAATCAAAGGAATCATCGTTTACGACTCTTGGCTCAAGAATCAGCCGCGAATGTATGCTCGATGGATTGCCGCCGATCTTGCAATCCTTGCCGATGCACTGCCCGCAAGTCGGAATGTGATCAATCGACATTCATTTCACTTGGGACAATACGCCTACTGGACGACCGACACGTCAATGAATGGTTGGGCGGAAATGTTTACGACTGCGGAAAAAACAGAACAAGGTCTTAAAATTTTCTCACGACGTGCCGACGAATTCGCCAGCAAAAAGCTTCGAGATTATCGTTCAAAATGGGTTTATCTCGATTTGGCACAAACGCCTAAAATTGAGATTACAATTTCTAATGTCGATTCGGAAGGTTCATGGGGGCTTTCCGTCGATATGGGAACGACAATCGATACGTTCAACAATGGCTCAGGTGTCGTCCTCACGCGAGACCGTCAGGACACGGGAACATTTGTCTTTGATATGAAAAATTCGGGACAGTTTCAACCACAATCTGGTTATGCTCAAATCAAGATTCATCCGACATCTCCACGAGGTTCAATTACTGTCAAAAGCGTTCGGCTGTTGGACGAATCCGGTAATCAGATCGAGCCATTTAAGCATGAAAGAAAGGACTGGATGCGTAATCTTCCGGTTCTTGAAGACCTGACAGATGAAGAAAAACATTCCTATATGAAGAACGAAGAAGAAGCTGCTGAATGGGCTGTGCAGAATTTGTTGCCTCAATGTGCTTCAGATGAAATGATGTTTGCCAAGGATTTTACAATTTCGACCATTGATCGTGCCGCCTCACACAAATCATTTTGCTTTTACATGGAAAAGAATCCTTATGCGGAGCCATTTCCATTATTCGACAAAATCATCGGCTCTTTGCAATCTCCCGCATTGATCACAGGATGTTGGGCCAAGGATGAAAGTTATTTCGTTCACAAAATCGCATCAGCTGGACATGCACAAGCACACTTGTGCCGGAATATCTCATTTTGGACACATATTCCTCATGACACGACGATCAAACTTCCAGCCGTTCGGAAAGTTCAGAATCTTGAAAATAAAGTTTATGTTAATTTCGGTTACGCTTCCGCTGATGTTCTGTATATGATTCACGATATGCAAGAAGGTCTTTGGCATGATCCGCATCGTGGATCGTTTCCGAACACATGGGCCTGTAATGGCCTTTTGGCTCGCTTGGCTCCGGCAATGATGGAGTATTATGCTCGAACAGCAACGGAGAATGACTCATTTTGGTTTGGTCCCAGCGGTGCTGGTTACACAAGTATGTCTGCCATGACACCGGAAATGTTGGATATTTACGCACGAAAAGTTCGTGAAAGTGTCGCCTTTTTTGGATGCGGCGGTCTGGATTTTTGGGATGCCGCTCCGGGCATGTATTTCCAACATACGTTTCGACCTTTTGTACAAAAAGAGACGTGTGATCTTCCACCTGTGCAGCTTTTCACTCCCAATGCGTGGCGAGATGAACGTAACAAAATCAACTATTGGACCGAGGAAGGTGTTCCAGTGTTCTTTCCTGAAAAAAGACTTTTCAGCCTGTGGGACAATCCGATGAGTGGTGTCGATTGTACGTCTCTTGAAACATCGGCGCAGGGAATTGCTGACCGCATTATTGCCGTCGCCGAGGAGCATCAGGTGCGTCCACTCTTTTTGACATTGAACATACGCTGGTCACCGACCGTTCTCAAAATGGTAACAGACCTACTGCCGAAAGATGAGTATGAAGTGGTTGGAATGCCTGATTTTATCGCTCTTGGTCAACAGGCTGGCCGTCTTGATGTCCGAACGCAGACAACGCTTGCTTCTCCGAGCAATCCTTTGGAAGTCGAGATTTTCGTTCGGAATGCGACCGATACTCCAATGCCGTCAGGAGAAGTGAGATGGGAACTGCCGAATGGTTGGACTTCAAGTGTTGATCATTTTATCTATCAAGAGATTCCTGCGTATTCAAAAACCAGCCAAACGATAACGCTGGTTCCGCCAGACGATTTTGTGAAAGGAACAGCAAAAATTACTTTTGCAGATTCGCAAAACCGCGCCGTCATCAAATCGCTCTTTCTCGAAGGATGCCAGAAAACAGTTTCAATTTGCCGCGACAATATCATCGGAGAGTGGAAAGAAGACGGCGTAAAAATTGAAGCGACAGACAATGGAGTGAAAATCATTCCTCGTGAACAGTTCTTCGATTCGTATAACATCGCAAACAGAGAGCTAGTCAAATCAGGAAACGGACGAGCCATACTTGCTTTGGGTGAGATAGATTTCACCGAGCAACCTTTTCTCCTAATAAATCTAACCGATGCGATTGGCAAAACGCGATTTCGCATCACAAATGGTAAGGAGACGTGGGCACTTGCCGAAACAAATGTTCCCGATATTTTGTGTATTGATTTGAAATCGAAATTGCATTGGTTTAAGGACAAACGTCATTTGTCGCTTGTTGTCGAACCGGGGCTTTCCATCGGTCGCCCTGTTACAATTTCGCACATTGGTATCGGCTATAAATGAGAATCCGATTGGAATACAATTGCGCACCTCTGGTAAAAACTCATTTTGACGTGAGATTTTACCAGAGGTTTTTTTGTCTGTATTTCTTATTTTGTTGCAATAATTCACACGAGTTACAAAAATAAAAGCAGGAAAGAAGCGACCAGCGGGAGCGTTTTGAGTTTGTGCAAAAAGCCGTTAATTTCGTAGATTTTAGCGAGATGATTTTCTGTATCGAAAAATGAGTGCTGCGATTTCATTTGTAGAATTTTGCAAGAGGGGACGCTATTTTTTTCGATTTTCAATATACTTTTTAGAGGTGCCATTGTCATCCTGCCTATTCACGAATGACGACAAAGCGGTCGATGTACACGGCATCGACTTCGCCGGGGCGTTTGGGTGGTGCGAACCAGATGTATTGGCCCGGTTTCAGTGGCATCGGCCCAAGTTCGATCCAGTGATAATCGGCTCCGCGAATCTCTGAAACGGGGACGGATCGTGATCCGACTCCTTTCTTGGCGTCCGGGTCATACACGCCGAATGTCATTGCGGGGCCATCGTTTGTGACGGCATCACATCGCACGGCGGCGAGGATTCGATAACGAGCTTCGACGGCGGATTGACCGGAATCAGGATGTGCGGATTGCATGATCGTCAAAGTCGGATCGAACAAATACGATGTTGCCCACTCAAAATGATCGCCCGGCATTTTCGTCGCCGACTTGTTCGAAGCATTTTCGTCGGCAATCTGAAACGTCCATTCGCCAAGTTTGTGACATCGGAACTCGTGGTTTTGCACATCAATCCAAGAACGATCTGAAATGTCGGCACAGAATTCTGGTTTCGGAGCCGGTGAGCCAAATTGATCGAGGAGCCGCTGTTTGAATTTTTCAAATTCGTCCGGTTTCTCCCATTCCCACGAAACTCGTGAATCGAATTCGTTGCAGCGTGCCACGAAATCCTGCGCGGATTCTCGTGGATGATCGGGGCCGGAAAACGCCTCACCAGCCAGTTTTGCTCGCCGTTTCATCCGTTCATAGTCGTTCAGCCAGACAAAATCGAGTGGCATCCGATCACGGCGAAGTCGAGTGCGCGTCGCATCATCGGTGCATTGCTCGGCGGCGCGATTGAGCAAGTCGGTCGCCTTGGAAAGCGTTTCCGCATCGAGCCAGTCTGTCGCCGTTGAACGAAAACAACCGAGATAAACCCCCGATGTCTCCGCGCGATCACTCAAAAGAGCAAAATACTCTTTCAAAAGCGGGGCCGCACCGGGGCCATAATAACCGACGAGAAATTCATCGACGAGTTTGTCCTGATCGAGATCGGGATTCCAGAGGAGATGCGAGACGACCCAGTTTCGCATCCGCACGAAATCTCCCGTGTTACAGCCCGCGTCCCCCTGCTCGAAAAGGCCGATCGTGTTGTGATTGACGAAAAAGCGGATGTTCGACTCCAAAATACGATAATTCGGATGCGGGAGCATGTATGATGTAAAATTCGTCACATAGTCCCAGACGAAAAGATTGTCGGCGATGCGGCTCCATCCTTCCATGTCGTCCCGGAGCGCGCGATTCTGTTCACCGGAATCGAGCGGTTGTACAAAAGAACATTCGATGGTGCAAAGACGAATCACGACGTTTTTGCGAGGTTTGATCGTTTTCGGCGGCTTTCGTGTGTATTGGTATGCGAGCGTTTCGACAAAGACATCTGGGAACTCGTTTTCGACGGCTTCGGCGACGTGATTGACAAATTCGAGAAGCGGCCCCGACTGGCTTTCTTCGCGGTCGGCAATTTCCGTGCATTTTGGGCAAAGGCAGTAACCATGCCAGTCGTTCTGACTGACAGAGACGAATTTGCAGTCAGCATTTTTCCGAAGCACTTTGAGGACGTTTTGGATGAACTCCGCCTTCATTTCGTCGTTCGTCAAACAGAGTTGCGCGTGTTCCCATCGCCGTTTGCCGTCGATCTCGCTGTACCATTCTGGATGTTTGTCAAAATACCGTTCCGGCGGCAACACGGGGAAAAAAGAATGAACGAAATACTGAAATCGAATATGTCCTCCGAATTCGGGCGGAATCGGATTCGAGTTTCCATTGCACTTCATGCGTGCTGCAAAGGGCGATCGATGTGCGTCTCGATAATACGCCTCCCGATAAATCAGTTTCGGCGAATACCGCAGATCGAGCGGTTCGATGAGCAATGTCCGCTTTTCAGGCACGAATGTTTCCGTACTCGTCCAAAATCGGACACCGACGCTCTCTTCGAGGAAGGTATAAACCGCATACAACGTGCCACGCACCGGATGCCCCATTAAAAACAGGTCATTTCCCGCCGTATTTAAGACGATTTCATCGTATTTCCATGCGTCCGGTTTCAGATCGGCAAATCGGCTCGCGGCGGCTTTGGTCGCACCAACGAACATGCGTGGACCGCCGTCATTGACATCGAGTTCGTTTTCATGCCGAATCGGAAACGTCGCACCAGTGACGGCATCGAGAAAGGTCTTCAGCTCCGCCGCCGCAGTCTGTTCGACGGGAGTGGGCGTTTCAGGCAAAACAATCGTGTAAGACGTTTTGCCGTCGTCGGCCAGTCGCAGAGATGGCGATTCACCTCGCACGATGATGGCACTGAGAAGAGAACAGACGAATCCAATAAGAACCACGCATTTTTTCATGAGAGCACTCCTCCGATTAACGGTTTCAACAACGGACATTCGCTGGGCACATCTAATAATTCATTTTTCAAAAACACGAACACTGTATTTTACGCCAAACTTTCGACTTTGGCGACCTGCGCGCCTCGTTGAGCTTTTTTGTCACGTTTTGGCTTATCCGAGATGGTCATGTCGTCTCCTTTTGTATGCGTATTGTATTTGTGGAATCGGTGCTAAATTACGTCAATTCCAGTATTTTTGTAATTGTCATTATCAATCTCAATATGTTAGCAGCTTAGCTAAACTAAAAATTTTTGTCAAGAAGAATTTGGTAAAAGTTTTGGTTCATCCGCAAGTTATTGAACGCCGACGGCGTTCGAAAATGCTTTTTTACCGCAGAGACACAGAGAGATAATGGCCTTCTATTTATTGCTGTGAGCGCAGACGTCTCGCCTGCAAGTGCCTTGTTTTTAAGTGTTTGCGAACAGGATGTACGCGTTCCCAGTGAGTTTTTAGATGTGCCCTTTAGCAGTTTTTGTGGAAATTTGCGGAAAAGACACACGATCTCCGTGAACGGATACAATATATTGCATCACTTGACTCGGTGTGATAAAATTGACTCACGCACAAATGTGTCCGTTTTTCGTAATTCGGCAAATCGCCGATGTCCCCTAAACAGGAAAGGTTTTCCATGCAATCACGACGTCAATTTTTGAAATCGACCAGTATTTTGGCAGCAGGAACAATCGCCGCCAGTTCCGTTTTAACTCCTCGTGTTCATGCCGCCGAGGAAAACACAATTAAAGTGGCACTTGTCGGATGCGGTGGACGCGGCGGCGGTGCGATCATGCAGGCACTTTCGACCGATGGCCCCAAAAAACTCGTCGCTCTTGCAGATGTCTTTGAACACAAAGTAAATGGAGTCTTCAAAGGAGTTTCAGAACGATTTCCAGAAAGTGTCGATGTTCCGAAAGAACGACAATTTATCGGTCTCGATGCGTATAAACATGCAGTTGATGCTGTCGGTCCAGGAGGTGTGGTACTTTTTGCCACAGCACCCGCTTTTCGTCCTTTGCACGTCGAATATGCGGTGAAAAACGGAGTCAATGTATTCATGGAAAAATCATTCGCCGTCGATGCCGCCGGAGTACGACGGATGATCAACAATGGAAAAATTGCTCAAGAAAAAAATCTCAAAATGGTCGGCGGACTGATGAGTCGCCACTCGATTCCATTGCAGCAGGCAGTCGAACAATTGCACCAAGGAATCATCGGAGAACGTGTGACTTGCTGGGCTTATCGAGAACATGGTGCTCTCGGTTTATCTCCCAAAAGACCAGAAGAAACGGAACTGGCGCATCAACTGGTCAATTATAGCAATTTCACTTGGTTGAATGGCTCTTTCTTACTCGACTGGCTTATTCACAATCTCGATGTTTGTTGCTGGGCAAAAAATGCGTGGCCAGTTTCCGCACAGGGAATGGGCGGGAGACAAGTGAGAAACTCGAAAGATCAACTCTTTGATCATTATGGAGTCGAATATACATTTCCTGATGGGACACGACTTTTCGCACAGGGTCGTCATCAAAACAATACATGGAACTGCTTCCAATCGACGATTCACGGACAAAATGGTTGTGCGGTCATCGGAGAAGGTGTGGCAAATCCCAAAATTTATAAGGGATTTCAGCCGATTCCCGAAAATATCATTTGGGAATATGGCGACAAAAAAGAGCGACGCGATCAATATCAGATCGAACACGATGTCCTCTTTGACTGCATCAGAAACGATAAACCGATCAACGAGACAGAACGATGCTGCAATGTCACGATGGTGGGTATTTTGGGACGAATGGCGGCGGAATCAGGAAATATCGTAACTTGGGACGAAGCAATGAATTCACAAGTTGAACTCGCTCCGAATATCGAATCGCTGACGTGGGACG
>JBOFGF010000088.1:0-9014 GCA_051649005.1 Thermoguttaceae bacterium
TCGGAACAGAAAGGCAAGTGCAATTCATGTGGCGGCGAGTTTGAGTTACGAAATTTGGAGATCGACCACATTGTCCCGAAATCGAAAGGCGGCGGCGATTATTACGAAAATTATCAGCTTTTGTGTGGTTCTTGTAACAGAATTAAAGGAAATCGCCCGATGGAATACTTGCGACTGAAAATCGAAACGATACAACGAATGACGAAACAAACGCTAATTTTCGGAGAATAGGTCAAAACACTTTGGCCGGAAGACAGCAAATCTGTCGCCCAGACTTGATATGACGATTATCATGTTGTAAACACATTCACTTGTCACAAAACTGTTTTACAATACTGTTTCACAACATTGTTTTACGACATTACTGTTTCACGACATTGTTTTTCCCCATTGTACGATTCCACCACGTTCTTCGGGAAAACCAAGTGCATGAATTGATGCCAAATCGGCATCGCTTAATTGATCGACGACATGTTCGTCGTGGCACCGAAGTGCCTCTTCATACATCGGTAAGAAAAGGCGACGCACGATTTCATCATCGGAAAAAGACGGGATATTTTTCGGAGCATGAAAAAATTCGGACCAGAGTGGGTCGATTTCTCCGTCGCCGTCCCACGAAGTTTTGTTCGGATAGATCATGAAACCATGTCCTGATTTGCGTCCGAGTCGTCCCATTCGAATCAATTCGAGCAAAATTGTCGATTTTTCAACTCGTTCAGGAAAAGCCTGGGACAGCACCCATCCGGCGTGCATCACGACATCGAGACCAATTTCGTCCATGATACGAAAAGGTCCCATTTTCATTCCGAACTCAGTTGCCACACGATCTATTCGCTTCAAATCAATTCCCAGTCCGAGCAGAACGAGAGCGGATGTTAAATATGGATTCAGTATTCGATTGACCAAAAAACCTGGGCCGTCCTGCACACAAATGGGGTGTTTTTCGATGCGATTGGCCAAATCGACCGCCACTGTGAGTGTTTCGGAATTTGTGTATTTGTGCGGAATTATTTCAAGAAGAGATCGCACTCGAACTGGATGAAAGAAATGAAATCCACAAAATCGCTCCTTCCAATTTTGTGGCAAAACAGTGGCCAATGTCGAAATAGCAATAGTCGATGTATTTGTGAACAAAAAAGGAGCAGATGCGGAAATTCCGACTTCAGAATCCATTTGTTTATTCTGGAAAGCCTCGATCAGTGAAGAATATAATTTTTGTTTTGCCCGAAGTTTTTCTGTAATCGTTTCAATAATAATGAAAGAATCGACGGTTTTTTCGAGCGAATTTGTCACCGACAGCAGCGACTTGTCGAATGAGACCAACTGAAGTCGCAATTCTTCACCAATTCGATTTGGAGCAACATCGAGCGAAAGTGAATTAGTATCGAAAAGTTGCACGGCGATTCCCGCCCGCAGATGGGCCGCAGCAATTGCCGTCCCCATCAGCCCTGCTCCTAAAATTGTTACAAATGGCTTCAATGACCGATCCAATTTTTCCTCTTTTCTCATCATTTTTCATCTTTTTTGTCATTACTGTTTTATGAAAAATCGCTTTACTGAAAACGGTGTTCAATTCATCCGCCGATTGACATCTGCGGCTCGCTGAGCGAAACAATCGCTTTCAACAAAAGCAGATTAAACGGAAATTGGAATTTTCATTTCCTGCATGAGAATTTGAATGTCTTCCCATGTCTGTTTTTTTGCGGCTGGATTTCGTAACAAATATGCTGGGTGATATGTACATACGACGCGGATGCTGTGATAATCTAAAACCTTTCCCCGCAATTGTCCGATGGATATGTCGGTTCCAAGTAAATTTTGGGCAGCAACTGCTCCCAGACAGCAGATAAATTTCGGTTTGATTATATCGATGGTGCGATCCAAAAACGGGCGACATGCCGCCGCTTCGACAGGAAGAGGATTTCGATTACCAGGCGGACGACATCTTAAAATGTTACAAATAAACACATCTTCCCGTCTCAATTTCATTCCTTTTGTGATGATGTCATCCAAAAGTTGCCCTGCTCGCCCCACAAACGGCTCCCCTTTTTTGTCTTCTTCCGATCCGGGAGCTTCTCCCAGAAAAACGAGATCGGCGTTCGGATTACCGGCACCAAAAACGGTTTGTGTTCGTGTTGCCGACAATTCGTTACAGTTACAACACAGTGAGACTTCATTGGCCAACAATTGTAATTTCTGTGTCTTGCTGCTCGCTCTTGTATTTGACATATTCGACTGTATTTCCTTATCAGATTGTCGTGATTCAGGTGACTGTGCCAGATCAGAATTATGCGTTTGTCCTGCCGGGAATGGTGTTTGCTCGGCTGGGAATTCGGTCTCATTTTTACACAATGAAGCAGAGATGGATGCCAAATCTGAATTGTTGTCGGATAGTTTTGTATCAGATAAATCAGCTTCCGCAAAACAATTTGCATTTGTCTGATATTGAAGCGGAAGATGGCTCGATTTGGCCAACTCGGTTATTCCAGCCCAGTGCATTATTTCCAAATAGTGAGCAAGTCCACGTTCAATAGTCATTTTGTGAAGACCATTCAGTGTTGGTCAGAAACAGTAAAAAATTATAACATTCAAATAGCACTCCTCATTTTACTCAGAATGACGTGAAATAACAAGGCGGACCTGATGTCATCGTGAGTATTTGCTGTTTTACAAACCGTCAATACGCTCCCTTCGGTCGCTCCTTTCCGGCTTCTATTCTTGTCAATTTAATCAAAATCGTAAACTTGTTAATGGACTGGAGTATTCTGAAATCGCATTTCTCCTGCTTGATTGTTCCGTTTTTATTTTGTAGAATTGATAGAAATAGAAATGGGCCGTTTGACAGGCCGTTTGACGGCGAACCGTGCGACGGCTTTTCCATATCTCTTTTTCTAAATCCATTTATGTTTCGGAACCAAAACAATTAGAGGAGTAATTTTATGACGAAAACAATCAATGTTGCAATGATCGGACAAGGTTTCATGGGTCGTTCTCACTCAAATGCGTGGGGGCAAGTGAACAAATTTTTCGATCCACCAGTCAAACCAGTCAAACACACTGTTTATGGAATGACATCTGAAAATCCCGCCGTATTTGCAAAAAAATGGGGATGGCAAAACGCTTCGACCGACTGGGAATCGCTCGTCAAATCCAACGAAATTGATTTAGTTGATATTGTTACTCCGAATTTCATGCACGCACCACCAGCAAAAGCTGCCGTCGCCGCTGGAAAACCATGCTCCTGCGAAAAACCAATTGCCGGAACTCTCGCCGAAGCAAGGGAAATGGCAGAAGCCGCAAAAAAAGCGAATGTTGACACTTTCGTTTGGTTCAATTATCGACGCGCACCGGCCGTCGCTTTTGCTCATAAACTCGTCAAAGACGGTGCAATTGGCGAAGTCAGACACGTCCGTGCCACCTATTTGCAAGATTGGGCCGACGAATCCGTCCCATATACTTGGCGATTCAAAAAAGAATTGGCCGGAAGTGGAGCACATGGAGATTTGAACGCACATATTATCGACATGACTCGATTTGTCACCGGATTGGAAGTGCAGACCGTTTGTGGTGCCATCTCAGAAACATTTGTCAAACAGCGAAATATCATCGAACAGGATTCGGGCGCAGGAATCGTCTCTGATGAAAAAATGCGATATGCAAAAGCCGAAGCAGGAAATATCAAAAAAGGTGATGTCACCGTCGATGATGCGGTCTTGTTCCTCGTCAAATACAACAGCGGCGCAGTCGGTTCGTATGAAGCGGCCAGACAAGCGACCGGCAATCAAAATTCAAATGGTTTTGAAATAAATGGAACCAAAGGGTCGCTCAAATTTAATTTTGAGAGTATGAATCTGCTTCAATTTTACGATGCCACTCGGCCGCGCGGCGTGCAAGGATGGACGACGATCATGTGTACACACGGCGGAGACCATCCGTATGTCGCAAATTATTGGCCAGATGCTCACTTGATTGGATACGAGCACTGTTTTACCAGCATGGCTTATGACATCACTCTGAAATTGGCTGGGCAAACACCGACAGTGCCGCTCCCTGATTTCAACGACGCATATCAAACGCAGCGAGTTCTCGAAGCGGCCATGATCGCGGCGACCGAAAAACGCTGGGTGGAACTGGACGACGTGAAATAAGAAGTCGTAAAAAATTAAAACCTGCCAATTGCTCCATTCATTTCAAATGAGTGGAGTTGTTTGCAGTCTGCTTTTGCGAAATAACAGTTTTTCACTTTCTACGAAAGAAGGAGAAACAGCTATGAAAGCAGGTGAAACAGCCAATTTACAATGCTGTGCGCAAAAAAACAAGGAGAACTGCACAAAAAGTACACTCTCCTGAAAAAAGTCGTTTTTCATATCATCCAACTCGATTCACACAGATTTTTTATTCGCACCACATTTCGATGCGAACAAAACTAACCAACGATTTCGTTGATTTTGATGAGCGTGTAAATTTGGCGATGTCCAGTTTTCCGTTTGGAATTTTTTCGGCGACGGAATTTGGCGATAATGAGCTTCGGTCCTTTTCCGATGGATACAACTTCTGCGACAACTTTTGCACCAGCGAGAGTCGGCTGACCGATTTTCGTCTCTTCGTCTGTCCCGATGGCAAGAACATCATTTAACTCGATGACCGTTCCCGGCTCCAGTTCGCCTCGATAATTTATGAGAAGTTTTTTGTCGACTTCGACTTTGTGCTGCCGTCCGCCGTCTTTGATGATCGCGTACATGATTTTTATTGCAAAAAAAGAACCAACCCTTTTGGAAAACCTAAACTCTTTCAAGAAACAAGTCCTCTGATTCTAGTCTGTTCGGAATTTTTTACAATCCCCCCCCAGAAGCTGCCCACCAACTATTTTTTCTTTTGTGTCCGATGTGTCCAATCCGGTTTGTGGCACCGGTTTGTGGCAATATATGTGCAATATTATGGATGTGTCAAAAAAAATTTTATATTCATTGACGATTCATGGACGTTTTTTTATAACATTTTTGAGACCCGACTTGACAAAAACGTAGCTATGAGAGAAACTTACTGGCGAGGGAGAAATTTTTATGGGAATTTTGGGTGATTTGAAAGTGATTTATCACATGGCTGTTCGACCAGTTCGTGGCAAAAACCATGCAGAACGAATGGACAGTTTTTACAGTGGACAGGCAAATGACTATGACGATTTTCGGCGGCGTCTTTTGCGTGGTCGGGAGGAGCTTTGGCAAAAAATGCTCCAACAAGAGGCGTGTGATGGATATAATTGGATCGACATGGGAGGTGGAACGGGCGCAAATCTCCACTTTTTTGGCGATGATATTACTCGGCTCGGCAAAGTTACCATCGTCGATCTTGCTAGTTCGCTCCTCCAAGTTGCCGAATGTCGTGTTGCTCAGAAAGCGTGGACGAATGTTGTCACTGCCGAGGCAGATGCGACGACATACGTTCCTCCAGAAGAAATCGTCGATGCTGTCACTTTTTCATATTCTCTCACGATGATTCCAGATTGGTTTGCAGCAATTGATCATGCGTATAAAATTCTCAGACCGGGCGGACGAATAGGGGTCGTTGATTTTTATGTTTCCCGAAAGTATCCAGCAGAGGGACATAATCGACACAGTTGGACGAAACGAGTTTTTTGGCCGCATTGGTTTGCGACCGACAATGTGTTTCCTTCGCCTGATCATGTTCCTTACTTGCATCGCAAATTTCAGCCACTCAATTTTGAAGAACACACTGCGCGGATTCCCTGGTTTCCGAATCCATTCTTCAAAATGCCTTATTATATTTTCGTTGGTCGTAAACCAGAATGACATTTCGATCAGAATGACATTTTGATCAGGATGACATTTCGATAAAATAGCATAATATCCGTGGATTAATGTCCAAAGCTCGCTGAAACACTGCCCGGCTCGCTGAAACATTGCCCGGAACACTAAAATGTTCCCAGTTAGCTGAAACAACATGAGTATTTTGTTAGAAAATATATGGATTTGGATTGCCGTCTCTCTTTTTGTTGGAGTGATTGGATTGATTTTGTTTTTGCAAAGTCGTAATATAAAAGTAGGAATTTCGTTTTTTTTGTGTGTCGTACTTATTTTGGCGACAGGTTTTTCCCTTTATTACTTGACAGAAACCGATTTGAAGTCGGTTTCACGTTCGATTAGTCAACTTGCGGTTTCACTGGAGGCGGATGACACGAAGGGCGTTCTCGAATTTATCGCTCCAAATGCGGAGAGAACGCGGAGTATTGCCCAAAAAAACATGCAAAATTTTCATCTCACACAGGTAAAAATTCGTAATTTGGATATAATGATAAATTCACTAACATCTCCGCCGAGTGCGCAAGTCAATCTAAAAGCGGTGATTTACTGGAAAACCAAAGGAGCAACGTCCGAAGGATTGGTCTTCGATAAACCGATTTATCAGCCAGTGTCTTTCCAATTTGAGATGGAAAAAGGAACGCAAAATCGCTGGATGATTACTGACCAACTTGATTGGTCAATCACAAATTAACAGATAATAGTCGATAGTTCGCATTTTTTTACATCTTTTCCCAAATTGATTTCCATGATTTTACATTCCATTTTCGCATCATTATTCATCGCCGGAATGTCGGCGGTCGGCGCGATTCCAGATGGTGGTTTACCAGTTCTCGCCCCTGATCCGATTGCTTCCCTCTCGAAACGCACGGCGGAGTGTGGTTCATTTCAAACGGTAAAACTGGACGACTCTGCTTCCAAAGCACTCGGTCTCACAAGTGCCGTTCGATGCCAAATTCAATCCGATCCACAAAATACATGGGAACTCCAGTTTCAATTTCCTCTCAATCGAAAAGTTGAGAAGGGAGAAGTTTGTGTCGCTCGTTTTTATGCCCGTGCTTTGGCACCGTCCGGCACTGGAGTTATTCGCGTCATTTGCGAAAAAGCTGTGGCTCCGCACACCAAATCACTCAGTCGTGATGCTGAACTCGGGCGTGAATGGAAAGAATATGTCTTCTCGTTCACAATGAAAGAGACTTTGGAGGCCAAAGGAGCCAGTGCAGGCTTTCATCTCGGCATTCAAAAACAGAATATTGAAATCGCCGATTTCATGGTTTTTTCTTATGGAAAAGATTTTGATATTCAAAAATTGCCAAAAACGCCGATTGTTTATGAAGGTCAATCATCCGATGCTAAATGGCGGAAAGATGCCGAAGAACGAATCGAAAAAATTCGCAAAGGAAACTTGCAAATCACCGTTTTGGATGCAAACGGCAAACCGATTTCAGATGCCGATGTTTCTGTGCAAATGAAGCAACACGCATTCGGCTGGGGAAGTGCTGTCGTCGCAAGTCGGATTCTCCAAAATGATGCCGACGGCGAACAATATAGAAAATTCATCGAGCAAAATTGTTCTCGAGTGGTCTTTGAAAATGATTTGAAATGGCAGAGCTGGGACAATCCACAAAACCATGAGAAAATTTTGAGTGCCACCAAATGGCTTCGGGATCGAAACATTGAAGTTCGTGGTCACTGTCTCGTTTGGCCTTCTTGGAAACACACTCCGAAAGACCTTGAAAAACTTGCAGAAGAACCCGAAAAATTGCGAGAAAGAATCAATAAACACATTATTGATGAAGTCACCACGATGAAAGGAAACTTGGTTGACTGGGATGTAATAAACGAGCCATTTGACAACAATGACATTATGAAAATACTTGGCGACACGGAAATGGTCAAATGGTTTCAAATTGCCAGAGAATGTGATCCAAACGTCAATCTTTACTTGAACGATTATTCAATTTTGTCGTCTGGTGGCCGTGATAAAAAACACCAAGATCACTTCGAGAAAACACTGCGATTTCTAAAAGAAAATGGTGCGCCGATTACTGGTTTGGGAATGCAGGGACACTTCTATGAAACTCCGACCCCACCAGAACGTATGCTCGAAATACTGGACCGATTCGGAAAAATTGGACTTTCCATTTCTATTACTGAATTTGATGTGACTGCTTCTGATGAAACATTTCAAAAAGATTTTACTCGAGATGTACTAATCACAGCTTTCAGCCATCCTTCTGTGGATGCTGTATTAACTTGGGGATTCTGGGGGAAGTCGCACTGGCTTCCTGATGCCGCCTTTTACCGCGCCGACTGGTCGATCACGCCTGCTGGGCAAACATGGCTGGACCTCGTCAAAAAGACTTGGTGGACAAGCGAAAAAGGAAAAACGAATCAAAAAGGACAATTTTCAACTCGTGGTTTTCTGGGCGATTATGAAATCACGGTCACAAAAGGAAATAAAACGAAGACTCTCGATGTTGCTCTGCCAAAACAGGGAGAAAACGTTAATGTCGTTTTGAACTAAGAATAAAAAACAGGAAAAATTAAAACCTTCAAACAACACCCCCTCCTTTTTAAGGAGAGGTGCCCGCACGAGGAGGTGGTTTGTGATGCTGTTTTTGCGAAACAACCGCCTTCTACAAATTCGGGTCAAACTTAATTTTGCAAAAAGTCGAATGAAAAAAATTGCCATTCTTGGAGCCACTGGATACACCGCGCTGGAACTGATTAAAATTTTACTAAATCATCCACATGCCGACATCGTCGCTCTGACAAGTCGAGAAGATACACGAAGCGTCTGCCAAGTCCATCCATTTTTGACTGGCCGTCTCAATATCCCGCTCGAAAATCTTACTCCCGAAGAAATTACAGAAAAAGCCGATTGTGTGTTCAGCTGTCTGCCTCATACTGCGACTGCAAAAATCGCACCACGACTTCTAAAAGGAAATACCAAAGTCATTGATCTAAGTGCTGATTATCGACTCGATTCGGCAGACATTTTTGAAAAATGGTACAACGAACCACATCCTGATTCAGAGCGACTTGGAAAAGTTCCGTATGGACTCCCTGAACTTTTTAGAAATGAGATTATCTCCGCCAGTTTGATCGCAAATCCGGGTTGTTATCCGACGAGTGCCATTTTGCCACTGGCACCTCTTTTGCAAAAAAAACTCATTCAGGCAGATGACATTA
>JBOFGF010000089.1:0-3775 GCA_051649005.1 Thermoguttaceae bacterium
AGCAAAATATTTGCTGGTTTTACATCACGATGTGTGATTCCCCGATCATGGGCGTGTTTGAGTGCCGCACACATTTCAAGTCCGATTTTGGCCACTTCCTGCCACGAAAATAGACGTTTTTGTCGTAATTGATGATGCAAACTTGGGCCGTCCACATATTCCATAACATAATAAAGCATCTCCTCCTCCTCACCGAATCCAAAAAGACGCACAATGTTTGGATGGTTCAGACGCTTCAAAGCATCAATCTCTGCACTGAATCGAAGTCGAAGCTCGTGATCTTCCATACTGCATGGAAGAACTTTGACGGCGACAATTTCTTTTGTAGCTTCATGTGTTCCGAGATAGACCGTCCCCATTCCTCCTCGTCCGAGGATGCGACTGATCTGAAAAGGACCAAGTTGTTCTGGTTGCATGATTTGTAACAAAAATGATTTTGCCGGAAAATATGTATTACTGTCTGCACTCAATTATATGTTTCTGTGCAAAAAAAGCAACATTTTGTGAATGGTGACCGGAATAAATCCCTGTCCGCCAACAAATTTACGATTTTTATAAAATTGACAAAATGAAAGCCGGAAAGGAGCGACCAACGGGAGCGCATTGACGGTTTGTACAACAGTCAGACCGCCAACAAATTTACGATTTTTATGAAATTGACAAAATGAAAGCCGGAAAGGAGCGACCAACGGGAGCGCATTGACGGTTTGTACAACAGCCAGACCGCCAACAAATTTACGATTTTTATAAAATTGACAAAATGAAAGCCGGAAAGGACCGACCAACTGGAGCGCATTGACGGTTTGTACAACAGAAATTGTATTTATCGAAAAACGTGAACGCATACATCAAAACACCTCGAATGCAAATAAAAAACAAAATCATTGCCGAAATTAATTCCATTGACACATTGCCAAACGCGCATTATATGCTGATATAATGTCGCACTTGCGAATCACTCCAAGTAAATGTGTTGGATCACTCGCGTCAATGACAGGAATCTCGGAAATTTGCCACAAAGTGCAGAGGCGGAGAGCTTGATACAATGTGTCACTGGGCGAGACTGCGATGTCGAGGTTTTGCATCAGATCGGCGGCTGTTACAATAAGCCATTTTTTTTGGCTTCGAGAAACAGTCCATACATCACTTGATTGGAGGACTCCGAGAAATTTTTCCGCATCATCAATAACTGGAAAAAGCGAGTCTGGATTTGAGGCGATTCGTCGCACCGTTTGTGGCATCGTCGCACTTGCAGGAATTGTCATAAATGGATGAGACGAGCCAGAAACATCGAAACATACATCTTTCACCGAAAGAGATTTAAGCAAGTCAATCGAATAGTTTCCGAAATGAGCTTCGCTGTCAATTGGTGCTAAAACTTGCTCTTCATAAATTGATTGCGATGAAGATTGCACCGCAAAATGGGCAAGATTCAAAAGAAAAAATGGAATAAGAAGCGTGTAATCACATCCAATCAATTCACATACGATTAGAGCGGATGCCAATGGAACTTTTGCCACACCTGCATAAAACATACTCATTCCGACCAAAACCGCAGCTGGAATTTGGGGAGCCAGTTCGGGACATCCGAGTGCATTACAAATTGAATTTGCCACATGTCCAAGTATTCCGCCGATCAGTCCGCCAATTAAAAGAGATGGGACAAAAAGTCCGCCACTTCCACCAGACGAAACAGTTAGTGCTGTGCCGAGCATTTTGGGAACCAAAAGTATCAAAATCAGGTAAAATGGGAGTTGCCCTTCAACAAGCCGCTGAATCCAAGCAGAGCCACTCCCGAAAACTTGTGGAAAAACAAGTGCAATACAGCCGAGAAGCAATCCACCGAGAGCGGGTTTAATAAATTCAGGAATCGACAAATTGCGAAAAATTTTATTCCTCAGAAATCTCAGAAGAACAATATAAAAGAGAGCAGCCAGAGCCACAAAAGGAACGAAAGCAAGAAAAATTGTCATGTCGGAGATCGGATGACTCTCGAAAAGCTGGTGAATTCCACCATTTGAGGAAAGATCAAGCAGAGTCTGACCTCCATGACACAATCGAAATGTTGCAAAACCGATAAATGATGCGACGACGCAGGGAAAAATGGCGGTAAATTCGATGGCCGATGTCGCATATAATACTTCTGCGATGAAAAATCCGCCGCCGAGTGGAATTTGAAAGATGGCACCGATTCCTCCGGCTGCACCGGACAAAAAAAGAATGCGTCGATCTTTCACACTCAAACGAAGATATTGGGCAAAATTGCTGGCAATTCCTGCGCCACAAAGAGTGATCGGTCCTTCCCATCCCGCAGAACCACCTGATCCCAGAGAAAAGAATCCGGCGAGTATTTTGACGATGGAAATTCGTGCGCGCAGTAATCCATTTCGATTGTGAAAAGTACGGATGACCGTGTCCGTCCCTTCATTTGTTACTTCGGGAGCAAAAGACCAAACTAGAAAACCACAAACAAGACCGCCGCAGGTTGGAATCAGGAGAATAAGAATCCAATATCGCGGAACAATAAGACCACCCGGCAAAATATCATGTCTTTCTGCATTCAGAAACGCCTCACCAAAACCGGGGCCGCTTTTCGCCGTGTAATCACTATTTGGCTGCGGAAATTCTATTCCTGCCGAGTGATACATGCGACTGACACTCGATTCAACAATAAGAAAACCTTCAAAAAAGAGGGCAGCCGCAAGTCCAGTCATAACACCGACGACGGCACTGTAAAACAAAAGCCGCCCGGACGCATCCCAATCGAAACGCTGATAGTATTTTTTGAATCGATCCATCGAATTCTGCGATGTATTTCAATTTTGAAAAACCAACATCCACCCGGCGACTACATTGGAACACCATTTTCGTCGCCGACTCTTTGCGAAACCACCGCCTTCTATGAAAGTGGGGTTCTAAACTTACTTTTCGTTTTTATCGAAATAGGTTTTGATGACTTCGAGTCGCGGAGTTGGTTTCGACATTGGAGTGTGGTCATCTTTATTATTTCCATGTTCGAGACTCCATCCATCCCACTCTCTGAAAGCGTGATATGCCCAGTCCCAGCCTTCTTCTTCAAAAATTTCAATGACATCTTTCAAGTATTTTTCGCCGCTTTCACCGGGAGACCAGCGAATAACACTAAATTCTCCGATATAAACCGGCACTTGAAACATTTTAGCATATTCAATCGGCGCACGAAGTGCTTCTCTTAGTGCAGCTTTATTCCACTCTTTTCCGTCAATAATGCCCGGATAGTTGAAACCAACTGGCGATTCATAAACACCTTGATGTGTGAAATTATGCGGAATATACATGTGAACGCTGTAAATTATATTCTTAAATTCGTTTGGATCAAATGGTGCAAACCACTCGATTGCTTCGGGACTTCCCCACGGAGCCGGTTCGATGATTATTGGACGTTTTTGATCTATTTTTCTGATGGCACGAGTGGTGCGAATCGCCAAATCTCTCCATGAGTCGATATTGTCCGCGATTGCTCCTTCGACAGGTTCATTCAAGAGGTCATACGCCCAAATCATTTCTTCGTTTTTATATCGAGTGGCCAATTTTTCCCAAACATCGACGAACGCATCTTGCCACTTTTTTTCTTGAAAAAGTCGCATCGCACTTCCATCTTTTCGCGGCAAACGTCCACCGGGAGGTGTATGAAGATCGAGAACGACCCAGACACCATGCTTTTTACATTCAGGGAGCATTTTATCAAGCAATTCGCACTGTTTATCGATCCACGCATGAAACTCATCGACAGAAG
>JBOFGF010000090.1:0-13860 GCA_051649005.1 Thermoguttaceae bacterium
TAACAAGTTTTGTGAACAAGATGAATTTTTATTTATGTATCCGTTCACGGTTTTGTTCGGCGAGGCGTTCCATGTTCCTGAACACCGGAGGTGTTCAATTATGGTAGAAACGAATTGCCCACAAAAACACACAACTCCGTCGGAGTTGAATTATGGTCACCATAATTGAACCCCGAATGGGGTTCTGACATTTTGATGTTCGTGTTTCTACCATAATTGAATCCCGTCGGGATTCGGAAATGCAATTTCCGGCTCCTATTTTGTCAATTTCAACAAAATAGAAAACTTGTTATCGGACTGGTATAATTGTCATCGCACCGGAGTTCCATCTTGCCAAAATGTATTTGACATGATAAAATAAGGAACGGAGATTTTCTGGGGACAAAAAACCATTCGGTTTTTCGTTTCGTTCGTTCCTTTTTCTTTTGGTACTGAATTATTATGAGTCCTGCGAATGCCTCGTTTTCTGCTGGTGCATCTGACGACGATGATATTGGTTCTATGACCCAAATGATGCCGATCACAGATTCGGAGTTTCATTCGATTCGTGATTTGGTTTATAGTCGTTTTGGCATCACACTCACAGACCAAAAAAAGAGTCTCGTTGTGGGGCGACTGCAAAAAATACTGCGACAACACGAACTGAAGACATTCAAAGAGTATTATGATCGATTGGTTGCTGATAAAACGAATCAGGGACTCACCGAGTTGGCAAATCAAATAACGACCAATCACACATTTTTTTTCCGAGAAAGCGATCACTTCGATTTTTTTCGTCAAACGATTTTGCCCTGGATGACAGAGCGACATAAAAAGATGAACAGCAATGACCTTCGGATTTGGTGTGCGGCTTCATCGAGCGGCGAAGAACCATATACGATCATCATGTCATTGTTGGAGTATTTTGGCGCGGAATATGGCAAGTGGGATTGTGGCCTTTTGGCGACAGATATTTCTGACAAAGCACTGAGCACTGCCAAACGCGGATTTTATGACAACACTCGCATACAAGGCATTCCTCCCGCCTTTTTGAGTAAATACTTCAAAAAAGTGCCCGAAGGATATGAAGTGATTGAAAAGATGCGAAAAGAAGTGCTATTTCGTCGCTTCAATTTGATGGAAACAAATTTGCCATTTAAGAAACCCTTCGACTGCATCTGGTGTCGAAATGTGATGATTTATTTTGATAATCCGACAAAAATTGCACTGGTCAATCGGATGTACAAGCACACAGTAAATGGTGGATATCTCTTAATTGGTCATTCTGAAACTCTCGGGCGCGATCAAACGCCGTGGAAATACATCAGTCCCGCCGTTTACCGAAAAGAAGAATAAGAATAAAAAAAGCAAAAAATTCGGCAATATACTGCGCATCGTCATCAATTAGATGTTTAACCCGCTTTCGTAGAAAGCGGATTTGTCGCAAAACAAAGCAAATTTCTAAAAAAATAACACGAACAAAAGCATCGTTTTATGGCGATGCACATTATATCGACGTGCATTAGAAAAAACGATCTGTTATACTCATTCGCATAGTGCTTTTGACCAAAAATTTGGTTTTCTTTTGACATTTTATGACAAACCAGTCCCCCCCAAAATACTTGGTGTTCGATATTGAAAGTGTCGCTGATGCGGCACTGGTCTCCAAAGTTCATTTCGGAGGTGCTGTTTCGCCAGAAGAGTCGGTGCGAAAATATCGAGATGAATTGATGGCCAAAAATGATTCCGATTTTATTCCATATACATTTCAGATTCCGATCTCAGTTGCGATTGCAAAGGTGGCCGAGGATTTTTCGCTCATTGATGTGGTAGTTCTCGATGATCCCCGTTTTTCTCCGCACGAGATTTGCAGCAAATTTTGGCGTGGCTGGTCTGCATATAAACAACCGACTTTGGTCAGCTTTAATGGACGTGGATTTGACATTCCACTTCTCGAACTTTCAGCGTTTAGATATGGGATTTCTATTCCTGCTTGGTTTGCCTTAAAAGCAAAGTCGTATGAGCAGCCGCGAAATCGATATAACATGAGATCACATATCGATTTGTGCGACATTCTCACAAATTACGGGGCATCTCGAATGACCGGCGGCCTCAATTTGGCTGCGAATATTCTCGGAAAACCTGGAAAAATTGAGACGCAGGGAAATATGGTGCAAGATTTATTCGATGCCGGCGAACTTACTCGAATAAATGATTACTGCTGCTGCGATGTTCTCGATACTTATTTTGTCTTTCTTCGAACAATGCTCCTCACTGGAGAAATCACTCTCGAAGATGAACAGCAACTCGTCCAACAGGCAAAAGAGTGGATCATCTCACAAACCGACAAACGAAACGCATATCAAAACTACATCGATAATTGGGGAGATTGGCAAAATCCCTGGGAATCCGCCGCCAGTGGGCAGTTGTGAGTGGTCAGTGGCGAGTTTTTAGTTTTTAGAGGTGTCCTCTCATTCGGCGGTGCTTATTTTCACCGTTTCTATTCCTGTTGCACTGATGGCATCAATAACACGCACCACCATTCCATGCGATGCCTCAGATGCGGCGGCGATCTGGGCTGTTTGAGTGCGCCTGTTCGATTGCTGATATTTATAATCGCGCAAAATGGAAATCAGTTCCTGCAAAGTGGAGACTGTTTCCCCTTCAATTAAAATGTCGTCTGTCGATGTGATTTCGATTGATATGCAATTTGTCTCATCATTTTCTGGAACACGAACCTGCTGCGCACTGGAATTTGCGTCCGAATCAGGAATTTCAATTGCTTTTTGCATTCCGAACGACGCAGTAATCATGAAAAAAATGAGGAGAAGAAATACGACATCGACCATCGGAGTCATATCCATTTCGACATTTCCATGTCGTCTGTGAAAACTAATCAAAATTGGCGAACCTGATTCATCTTCCTGTTTCGACTCGTTTGCAGGATTGGTTTCCAGTTCCGTGCGAAGCTCTCGTTCAAATCGTGTTTTCGGTTTGAAATTCTCGACACTTTCAGATTCTTTTTTCAATTTGTGTAAAATTGGAGGGATTTCACCACTTCCATTTTGCGCCGTCGAATCCAGTGGCGGTGGTTTAATGTTTGCTGCATTGATGTCGGAAGTGTTCATGGTCTTCGAGAAATAATTGGAAATTCAAGAAAATATACTGTGAATCGTCATCAATTAGATGTTTAACCCGCTTTCGTAGAAAGCGGATGTTTCGCAAAACAAAGCAAATCTCTAAAAAATGACACTAACAAAAGTATCGTTTTATGCAGGTGTGCAGTATAACAGTATGCGTTCACAGACATTGTGCATTTTGCAAGAAGTTTGAATGGGCACATCCAATAATTCATTTTTCAAAAACACAGACTCTGTAATTGACGAGGTTTTTGTGTTAAAAATTTGGCAATAGGTGAATAAATAGATGTGTCCGAATGACCAAATTGTGGCCTGTTTCACATATTTGTCTCGTCGTCGGAGGTCGCTCCTCGAACAAGTGAATCGAGTGCTTTGGCGAGCTTCGGAATTGATTCGATATTTTTTGTGTAAATGCGGCAAATACGAAAACTTTGCGGAATATGCCGAAAAAGCTCTTCATCTTCGAGACATCTAATAGTATCCGTTCCCGGTTCGAATAAAAAGTTTTGTGCCATGCTCGCTCCTTTTGTGTCAGGACGATGCAAATGGCGTGCAATGTCGATTATAAATGGAATTTGGCGATCTTCTGGCGGCAATTCTTCTCGAATCGCCTTCTCAAATGTCGCTGAATCGGAGAAAATACTGGTTCGCTCGCGCTGACTCGACAAGAAAAGTGTCGTCGTCTCCGCCGCCATAAAAATCGGAATCTTTCGCTGCACAAAGTCGTTCCATGCCGGAGCTAATTTGCGTCTGCGAGAATCTGAAGATCGTTCCCAATTTGAAACATCAATCAAAAGCGACCAATCGGTAAAATGGAGATAGTCATCGAGATTTTTGAGCGGATTTCGACTGTCTAATTCCGATTTTTCAGGCGAAAATGGTGAATTTGCTGATGAATCATGCACGTCAGATGTCCATTTTTTTATACGATTCTCTCCCGGAAAGAGAATATTTTGACTTTCTGCAAACAGCTCTGAAAGTGTCAAATCAATGGCGCGGACTGTGCGATGAAAGTAGACTGAGCGAAACAAATCCGCTCTGGCAGCAAGAAAACGTGTAAGTGCCGAAAATCCCTTTTGATGAACGGTCAATCCTTTTTCGGTGAAAAAAGAATAATGAAGCAGTCGGTCCAAATCAAAAGCGCGCGAACTGAAACCAGTCATAAACGCATCTCGAAGCACAAAATCCGTATTATCGACTGTATAAAGCCCACAAAATAAAGAACGAAGCAGTTTTAACCAGAGCGGTGGATTTATTTTCCCTTTTTGTTCGCCATTTTTATTTTGCACAGATGTTCCTGGTCTGACAATAAGAAAAGCAATTTCGGATGGATCGAGAGTTTCATTCACTTCCAGCGCGCTTGTTGGGTTTCTGCGAACTCGTTTCAACATTGGTCCGAGTTGCTGCTGAATAATTTCCGCGCCCAGTTTTTCGTGATTCAGACCGAATTGAGAAAGATACTTGGCATCGAAAAAGTGGCCAAATGGCCCATGTCCGACATCATGCAGCAATGCCGCCATTCGAACCAGAGATTCCATATAACCACGACTCGGCAATTTTTCGTCGGCAATTTGTGCCGCACTTTCATCATCTTTTTTGTTTGCATTTTCACGGGTACTACTGCAAACATCGAGCAAACTTTGGTAAAATTGATTCAGAAACCGAGAAGCGAGGTGCATTGCCCCGATTGAATGTTGAAATCGTGTGTGTTCTCCCGTCGGAAAGACGAGCCAAGCTGTTTGCAGCTGATGAATTTGACGAAGCCGCTGCATCCACGGAGAATCAATGATATCTCGCTCGGTCACTTCGTCCTGCGACTCTCGATGCGCCGAAAACGGAACATATCCGTGAATCGGGTCCTGCGACAGATTTTCTCCATCAAAATACGGAATCATGGCCAATTGCCCCATTTGTGAACGTGAATTTTCAGTGAACGCACCAGAAACGATGATGCCTTTCTGTTCTTCCCGCTGTAAAAAGGTCGATGCGTTTCGCTGGCTCAGTGAATCATACTCTTTTCCAATCGAAAAAGAAGAGGAGCCAGAAGAATTTTTTGAGCCAAATGAGTCGCTCCGCTCAAATTAGTTGGTGGTACTGCCGGAGTCGTTTCGTACATATACGTCATTTTTATATCGACATTATATCGCAGATCGATACTCACTTCAAATTGGCTGGCTTCTTATCTCCCGATCCTGTGAGATCAAAATTGAGTCCTCGATTGCTTCCAGACTTTATTTCAGCCGTTAATTCCGATGTCGCTGGATTTGTATAATGTTTCGGAATCACTAAACCATAAATCGGTATTTTCGTTGCATCGGGATAACCGGGCGGCGGCGGATCCAATCGGATGGGATACTCCGTCTTTTTCAGTATAGAAACGCGATATTTGCCCGGTGTTGTTCCTCCATTCACTTTTCCTCCCTGAGAAACAGTGAGTCGATATTGTCCATTTGAATCTGTAACTCCCGATGCCATCATTTCGGGGCCTCCTAATTCAGAGGGCGAAAAAGTCACAAATGCTTTTTCAAGTGGTGAGCCATCATGTCGCACTATTCCTTCGACGAACGATGTTTTCAGGCCTGAATCACCACATCCCAGCGATGCCAAAACGAATAGTAGCAACACGGAGCAATAATTGCGAATCGGTAACATAAATAAAAATGGAAAATAAAAATGTAAAAAAGACCGGCCGTCCCCGTTTAACCACGTTTAACCACGTTTCGCAATGTGAAACGGGGCCACCAATCATGGTGCGACCGATTCGCCGCCATTGATACTTCCCTGTGCTCCCCAAACACCCCAGTGTGAAACGCCCGAGTTTGTGTCATTCGCCGCCTTCGTTGCTAAATTGGTTCCGGCATTTATCGTGTCGCTGATAAACGAAACCGAGCCATCGCCCCGAGTTACATTCGCACCGCCTGTGTGATAACTGCTCGCAGATATAAGTGTATTTGTCACAGATGGCCAAGTACCATCACCGGCGCAGCTCGGACTGTTCGGCGGAAGAATCGTGAAAAAGTATTCGAAAACGATTTCAGAATCATGCCATCGCTGACCGGGACCATCTACGGCGTTCTGAAAATAGCTCACAGTACTCCCAAATTCCTTTCCCTGCTTGGTGACTAAACACTCATTCGGAGTAAAATCAGAGGCGTTCGTGATTCCTGTTGCCAGTCCACCGAGTATTGATTTTGTGCCACCAGAAGGATAACATGTGCTTTCTGCAATGATAATCGTATTTGACGTGCCATCAATGATTGATGCCATTGTCCGCGGATTTGGCCCTCTCGCAAATATCCCACGCATATTTGATTCTGTGCCTGATCCAATTGATATTCCGGCGCGAACATCTCCGCGCGATCCTCGATAACTGAGACGGGCAGTGCCATTATTATCTGCTTTGGCGTTTGGATCAGAAGGACAACAAAGAGCATTAATATCAGTGTCTGTGGCTCCAGTAATGCGTCCGAAGGGACCTGCTCCATTATTTATTTGGGCCATGATGACATCATATTTCGCGCCCTGTTCGATAAAAGGAAGGATTTGGTAAACCCATCCCCATCTCCGCATCTGATAATGATTGCTGGAGGGAATTGCAGTATTACTCAGAATAGCTTGTTCTGCCGCTTTTGTGTCGTTTGATTCTGGAAAGTGGCCGTTTGTATCGTGGAAGCTGTGCATGGATAGTCCCATTTGTTTGAGATTATTCGTACACTGCATTCGTCGGGCGGCTTCTCGGGCAGCTTGAACGGCGGGCAAAAGAAGTGCAATCAAAACGCCAATGATGGCGATGACCACCAGAAGTTCAACAAGAGTAAAAGCCGAAACCAGACGGTGCAAACCGCCCCCCTCCCCCATTTTAACATTTTGCGTCATGTTTTGCGAATTTGTCATTTTCATAAGTATTCCTTTCGTGAAAAAATTTGTTATGTGTTCACGTTTATTTACGTTTCATAGAAAACCGGATAAAAGTATTCGCATTATATTCCACTTATTGCAAATTACAAGTGAAAAACAAGGATAAAAATAAAAAATAGTATGCGCCGGCGGGTTTTTTTGTGTTTTCCATAAATCAGCAACAAAACTGTCGAATAAACCCGCCAACTTACGTTGGCGGCTCGCCGTACAAACCGTGAACGGAGACGATGTTTTTTGGGTGTGGTAGTCAATTCCAACACAAAGTGGTATACTTTTTGTTTCTTAGTTTTATCCACAATCAGACGTTCACCACAGACCCTGAATGATTACACCTCGTACATTAAAAGGATTTCGTGATTTTTTGCCGGAAACGATGTTGCCGCGTGAATCACTCATTGAAGCGGCGACGCAAGTTTTTCGGTCGTTCGGATTTGCGCCGATTGACACGCCGGCACTTGAATATATCGATATTTTGCTCGGAAAAGGGAGTGATGAAACAGATAAACAGTTATATCGTTTTCAGGATCATGGAGGCCGCGATGTCGGACTGCGATTCGATTTGACGATTCCATTGGCACGATTTACAGCGCAGCATTTTGCGGAACTTCCGATGCCTTTTAAGAGATACCATTTTGGACGTGTTTGGCGCGGTGAAAACACACAGGCCGGTCGATATCGGGAATTTATGCAGTGTGATTTCGACACAATTGGAACGAAATCAATTCTCTCCGATGTTGAAACAGCACTGGTAATCAACGAATTGATGGAACGAATTGATTTGAAGTCGAAAAAGCCCTTTAATCGTTTCAAGATTCACGTCAATAATCGACTTATTTTGACAGGAATGCTCGAAAAATATGACATTCTCGATAAATCGACCCCGATTTTGCGGTCTCTTGATAAATTAGGGAAAATCGGGCCAGAAAGTGTTTTGCGAGAGATGACCGAGCAAACTGGTTTGACATCCGAGCAGGCATCGGCTATTCTCGAATTGACAGCAATTCAAAGCACGAATCATGGTAAAAAC
The DNA here is from genome assembly GCA_051649005.1 of Thermoguttaceae bacterium. Taxonomy (GTDB): domain Bacteria; phylum Planctomycetota; class Planctomycetia; order Pirellulales; family Thermoguttaceae; genus WRKP01. The sequence goes on from JBOFGF010000090.1 coordinate 8,065, forward strand.
GATTCCATATTGCAGTCGCTGAATCGAATTTTATCGGGAAATGCGACGGGCGAAGAAGGTGTGGCCAAATTGGCGGAGCTTCTCGAAGGAGTCACTGGGGCCGGCGTTTCTGAAGACCGAATTGTAATAGACGTGTCAATCGCTCGTGGGCTCGATTATTACACGGGAACTATCTATGAAACATTTTTGGATGAGTTGCCGTCGATTGGAAGTGTTTGCAGCGGCGGTCGATATGACAATTTGGCGGGATTATACACAAAACAGGAGCTTCCAGGAGTTGGTGCGTCACTTGGTCTTGATCGTTTGCTTGCCGCACTTGAATCGCTGAATATGTTGGAAGTTAGATCGACACCATCACAGGCAATTCTCCTTTATTTTGTAGCAGAAAAGCGGACAGAATATCTCGCACTGGCACAAAAGTTACGAAAAAAAGGAGCGTTTATCGAATTTTTTCCTGAACCAAAAAAATTGGCGCAGCAGCTCAAATACGCGGATCGAAAAGGATTTCCATTTGCTCTTATTATCGGCGAAAATGAGTGGGAAAATGGAACATGCCAAGTGAAGAACTTGCAGACTGGCGAATCACAAGTCGTCCCCCAAATGGATATATGCTCGTACATTGTTTAACTATCTCCGCGAACGGATACAAATTCAGGGGCAGTGATTGGAGACAATTCACGGAGTCGCCATGTTTTTTAGGTCAACAAGCGAGAGTGGCCACAAACGCACACCACTGTTTTCTGGATTTTGTTTATTTGTGTAACTGAACAAAAGCCACTGACTGTTCGGTGTGATGGCAATTCGTTTGATCGGTAAATTTCTATTACGAAAAAGTACGGAATACTGTTCGTGTGGCAAACCGTCTATATTTCTGATACATAAACTAAAATCGCTTCCGATTGAACATAGTTTTTTACCATCTTCTGAAAGAAGAATTTGTTGAATTGCTCCCTGTTCTCCAGTGATTATCTGTGGAATTGTTTCCGAAACAGAATCGATATTGTCGTTGTAAAAAGTCCACACACGAATTGTGCTGTCGAAGCTGCCAGAAAAAAGGCGTTTTCCACTCGAATCGACTGCCAAAGAGCTGATCCATCCGAGATGTCCAGTAAGTGCAACAGAATCAGGTGAGATTCGAGATTCGCGGAGCGACCACACACGAACGGAATTATCGCAGCTTCCAGTGGCGATCCAGTTTCCATTGGGATCAAAAGCGAGTGCGATCACTCCGAGTTGGTGTCCTCGCAAAACAATTGCATTCGGAGATTCGCTCATTTGATCGAGTTCATAAACTCGTGCAGTGGCATCTTGACTTCCAGTGGCAAACCAGCGTGAATCGGGGCTGAATTGCATCGATAAAATTGATTCACGATGTCCTGAAATGAAAATCGGCTGCGGAATATATCCCAGTTCGAGTTGTTGTAAATCCCACAAACAGACGGCATTTTCAGGAATCGAGTTTGTTTCGTCGGAAATTTTTTCTGCTTTAACTGTTTTAGAAAAAGGATCAAAATTCGTTTTCTGTGGGATTCTAAGTGATTCGTTGTGCATTTTTGCCGCATTGTTTCGCAAATCTACTGGAGCCAAATTGCCATGTGGATTTGTGTAACTGACCAATTCGGTGCAATTCTGAATGGGAGAAATAGGAAGCGGACGGAGAAATTGTTGTGAAGCAGCAATTACTTCCGATTCATTCATTTTTCCGAAAGCAGCGAGCCAGCGGCCATCTGGAGAGATTTTCAATTCCTGCAAACCTGCGACGACATCCAAAAGCGTCATTGCCGAATCCGCAGGATTTTTCAAAGTCATATCCCAAATTTGAATCCGTCCATTTGTTTGACCTGCAATAACGAAACGATAATCTGGAGTGAATACGACGTTCAGGAAAGGCGATTCGCCGCGATCAAGTCGGAATCCGACGCGGTTCATTTCATCTTGTGCATCAGTATTTTGTAACAAATCCCAAACCCAGATGGTGTTGTCCTTTGTTTGTGTCAGAAGCCATCGACTATTTCGGCTGATTTCGAGTGATTCGACAGGCAAACTGTTATCAAACAGCATTTCTCCCCAATTCAGAGACGCATAGACGCGACTCAAATACCAATAAAAGCTCTGAGGCGGTTCCTCGTTGATCTCTTCATAGACCGAAAAAGCATGTAATAATTCTTGAAGACACAATTCTGGATTAGATGTGATGAGGCTTTTTGCTTCGTCTAAAATCGCTTCTGCGCTCGTCAATCGAAAAGTAGTCTGCGATGTCAATTCATCTATTAGCTTTGTAACAACATCTCTTTTTTTATCAGAATTGATCTGCTGGGACGATCCCACTAATTTTGTAACATTTTCGATTTCATCACATGCTGATATTTTTGTATCAGGGAGATTTACCACTTCATTTTGTGTATCATTTGCAGCGATTCGTTTTGGTAAATCAGTGTTTTCAGGAGTTGTTTTTGATTGTTGGTTTTGGTATGATTTTGCATGTTCTGATGCGATAGCAGGAAGTGGAGACGTGCGAACAATGGGAGGATTTGGCAAAAATGAAGTCAGAAAATCTTGTGTGTTTGGTGATGGTTCTCCATTTTTTGAAGACGAATCGCTCTTTGTCGAACTGGTTTCGGCTATTTTCACTGCCGGAGTCTCTTTTGAAACAGCTGATGGTGTGCCAATTATTATTGATGAAGAAGAATCTGAATCCGCTTTGTTTTGAGATTTCGTTTCAAGTATTTCCTCCTTTGATGGCGAGGAATTTTTAGAGCATGACCAGTTAGAATGTGTCTCTCCAGAATATGCCCAGTGTGGGATTCCACGAATCGCGGCATTTCCGAGAAATAGAATTGCCATCAAACAGATCACACACTGAACTAAAACTGTCCCTGCCAAAATGTAAGAGCGAGCATTAGTCGTTTTAGATTTTACTCTTTTTGAAACTATGGAATTGATCGTTTCGCTCGATAAAACAGATGGTAATTCTATTGTTGTTTCAGAAATATCAGAATCGAATTGAAGCGAGCATCCTTTTCCAGCAAAATACTTTTGGCACTTCGTTTTCTTGCAGTGCTGCGTTTGCAACTTTCCTAAAACGCCTTCTGAACCGCAGTTTTCCGCCGCCGCCCCAGAAACATTTTTTGAAATGGAAATGATATTGACATTTCCACATGCCGGACAGCAAGTTGATGTTTGCCGTCTGCTTTGTTCATATCGATACTCGAATTTGCAAATCTCGCATCGAATCAATTTTGTGGAACGTGGATCAAACATGTCAAAACTATGCAATAGATGAGAACAAAAAATCACATTTGGTCGTACAAATTTTGTGAAAATTCACATGTTTTTATGAAACAACCAACAACCTTCTGCCTGAGTCAGGAGGCTCTCTGCGAAAACGGTCTAAACATCAAACCGATGACGGCGCAAATCATAACTCTTTTTATGCAGCCTCTTTTCGCCAAAAATTTTTCTGTTTCGGAAAAGCAAGTGTCGTCACATCTTGCTCGGCGATGGGATTATCCCGCTTCAAAAATTCATTTAGTTTGTTGTCGAGATGCTCAAAAATTTCTGACCATGCCTGATTTCGATGTTGCCGAAACATGCGGAATGTCGGATACCACAAACATGGTTCGTCCATGATTTGAACAGATTCTGTCGAACGGGCCATTCTTCCGAGATTCCATCTCCAGTCGGCTTCTGATGGCAAAACGAGCCAAGTTTGCACGCCGAGACCACCGGCCAAATGGGCAACATATCCCGGCGGTGTAATCACCAAATCAAGCGAACACAGAAGAGCCGCCATCTCATCGAGATCGTACTGAAAAATTTCTGAATAAAGTCGCATGTGAACATGAGCATTTCGGCGAAACGATTCAATTTCTTTTTGTCGCCCCCCATGTTGCAAGCAAATCCAAGAAGCATGACTGGCATGTTTCATTAGAAGATTTTGTAACTCGTCTGATGGAAGTGTCCTCTGCTTTTCCGACTCCGCCGTCCACATTCCCTGCCAAAGAACGCCGATTTTACTCCCCTCTCCCTGCTCCATAAGTCGATTCGACCAGTACGAAACACGTTCTTTGTTGGGAACAAGAAATGCTTTTCGGAGCGGAAAATCTTCGTGACAACGCCTGAAATAACGCGGCAAACTTCCCATTGCCACTTGTGAATCTATCGAAAGGTTCCATTCATTCTGCTTTTGTGGGGCGACCGAAAATCGCTCCTCTCGTTTTGACATATAAGTCGATTCGCCTTTTTTTCCTCCTGCAATTTCGTTTTTCACCTGCTTTTGGTCATTTTTCCATATTCTTTCTTCTTGCAAAATGGCAGAATCCCCACCAACTTCAGTATGCGTTAATGGGACAATCGTGGCTCTTGGAAATGAACGTCTAAAAATTCCATGAAGCGACGAATCACATTCGATTACACATTGCTCCACTTCATTAATCAAATCGGGTAAACATGAACCAAACATGATTTCCGCACTGACTCCTTCCTCTGCATACGCAAGAACCGTTTTCGACGGCGGTGTTTTTGCAGATTCGTCGCCATTTTGTGCCGCTGCAATGTGATCTGATTGCCAATTTGGAAGAAAATGTTGCCCCCAAGTTCCGAAAGTGCAGGCGAGTCGAAATTCCATCGCATCCCAGCCATCCTCAAAATAACCGAGTGCGAGCAGTGATTTACCATATCCGTGAACGGCGTGTGTCCATTCGGTTCCGACAGAGAGAAGCCGCTGATAATATGGAATAGATTCTTCATAATACTCTCCTTTTCGCAGTGATTCAGCAAGATGAAAGCAGACATCCGGCGAAGCTGAATCGCAATTTTCAGCATTTTTTAGTGCGACAATTGCATCGTCGTAATTTTCTTGCTGCTCGTGAATATATCCGATTGTGAGCCACGCAGAAGCATTTTCCGGCTGGCAATCACTCAACATTCGAAAGCAGATTAGTGCTTCTGTGAGAAGGCCGGCATCGAAACATGCCTGCCCGAGAGCAACTTGCAAATCGGGATTGATCGAATTGGCACTTTTTGTGACTGCGGAATTGACCGAGTCACCGGTAAAATGCGAGTTGATTGCCAAATCATCGTGTGAATTACCATGCGAATTACCATGTGAATTACTGAGTGCATTTATGCGCACTGACTCACGGAGAGTCGGCAAAAAATCGCTTTCTTGCTCATTTTGCCGAAAAGCAAAAGCGAGATGCAGCAAAATTGTCGCTCTCAATTCGGACGGCATATCCAAAGCCAATGAATCCTGAAAAAATTCGATTCCCAAAAATGGCTGACCAAGTTGACACTGAAGGACACCCAGTGCGTCCAATGCCACCACATTATGTGGCTCTGATTGGAGAACATGTCGATACAATTCCTCCGCAGCTGCAAAATCCCCGTCCTGCAAAGCAGAATGAGCCATTACTAATTGTTCTTTGTTTGATTGTGCTGAATGTGATTGTACATTTTGGTACATGACTTTGTCCTCACAAAAGGCGTTTTGGCACGTTGATCGGTTTAATGGGAAATCCCCGCGCAATTTTCTGCGCAGGAATCCCTCTTTGATAGTTATCGTCAATACATCTGCGATAATTGACACAATCCGCAAAAATAGCATAAAAGGATAATTGTGTCATTTTGTGTCACAAATACGACTCTGCATCTACAAACAGTCCGATAACAAGTTTTCTATTTTGCTGAAATTGACAAAATAGGAGCCGGAAAGGAGCGACCACAGGGAGCGTATTGACGGTCCAAAAGAGGTGAGATTGCTCAATATAGGATGAGTTTAACGCTCAATACCGTCAA
>JBOFGF010000091.1:0-17635 GCA_051649005.1 Thermoguttaceae bacterium
CGCAAGTTTATGCCAATCAGCTCTTTTTTGACTGGCTACTTTCACATAAATTATAGCAATTTCACTAAATGGCACCAAAATAACCAAAGACGGCGTGTACTCAAAATGTCTCTGGGTGTTCGCAACTGAAATTTTTTGCAGTATAATGGAGAGGCGAAAAACTGAAATGCACAATCGAGTATTGTACAATGACAAACGCTTCAATTAAATCATCCAATAGTCCGCCGTCAAATATATCGGAGTTTCACATTCCAGATAAAATAAAGGAAAATGTGCTCTCAGTAGCAAATAATCCAGCCGATTTTCCTTCTGATTTACCTGAAAAAATTGGAGATTCTCAGCTTCCCGATTCTAAGCTCCCTGATTCGCAGCTTCCTGATTCGACCGATTCGCTGATGATGCGAGCATCTGCTCAATTACCGGAAATTCAAAATGACACAAAATCGAATGAGCATCAGATGCAAACATCTTCGTCGATGCAGGATTTGTTCACACACATCGCCGCCACTGGTTCTGTGTCATCGAACTCTGCTCCATCGAGTCATTTTCCAGAATTGGAACTGATACAAGATGCGACTCTGGAACAGCCGGCCATTCAGCCGCTCACTTCGGAGATGTTTTCCCGCGGAAATATCCCATCAGGAACCGTTCTCGGACATTTTATCATCAAAAGTTACATTGGCGGCGGAGGAATGGGGCGTGTTTATTTGGCCACAGACACCGCGCTGGATCGGCTGGTCGCCATTAAAATCTTGCCACGTCAACGAGTTGGTGAGTCGGCCACTGTCGCTCGATTTATGAACGAAGCAAGGTCAGCTGCCCGACTAAATCATGAACACATCGCACAAGTTTATTTTACAGGCGAACAGGACGGAATACCATTTATCGTCTTTGAATATGTGGAAGGCACCAATTTGCGTGCGATGGTCGAAGAATATGGTCCAATTCCACTCCCACAATCTCTCAATTTTCTGATTCAAATTGTTAATGCACTTGCACACGCCGCCGAACATGGTGTTATTCATCGGGATGTAAAACCGTCCAACATTCTTATAACCAAGGAAGGCCGAGCAAAATTGATTGATATGGGACTTGCACGCCTTCTCGATCCATCTGAATCTCAGCACGATTTGACTGCAAGTGGAGTTACACTCGGAACATTCGACTACATTTCTCCAGAACAGGCGCGTGATCCACGCAGTGCGGACACTCGCAGCGACATTTATTCACTTGGATGTACTCTTTTTTACATGCTCGCCGGACAACCGCCATTTCCAGAAGGCACGGTTTTGCAAAAACTATTGCAACATCAAGGTGATAAACCGCCGGACATTCGTTCCTTTTCTCCTCATGTTCCGGCTGATATGGCGGCCATTATTCAAAGAATGATGGCCAAAGACCCTGCGCAGCGATTTCAAACCCCAAGTATTCTGCTCGACATTTTAGTCAGCATCGCCAAACGAATTGGTTTGCAGCAGGTGACACCAGGAAAAATGGTTTGGGGAATGGCCCCCACTTCAAAACGCTCCACTTGGATTCGCCATTTGCCCTGGATTGGTTCTATTTCGATGCTTTGTTTTCTGGCTGTGTGTCTTAATTTCTATTGGAACCGAAATTCTCGATTCGAGTTGCCGCCTCTTCCACAAGTAAAAGGAGTGCGACCAGCCGAACAAAAATTACCGGGGACTCCAACAAAAGAAGAAGCGCAGTGGATTCCCGCTTCTTTTCCAGCAGCAATAAATTTTTCATCGCCTGATTTGATACATTGGAATAAAGCACTGATTCCATTGACATTGAATTTGGAAAATTCTAATAAACAAGGACGATTTTCTTGGAATGTGGCACAAACTTTGAATATTCATGGAGCGGGACGTTCACTTCCCTGGCAACGAGCGGGAATCGAAACGCAAAATTTATATGACATAGTGGCCGGGCGTTTTGCCGGTTCAGACAATCCAGAAAGATTTCACACGATGTCAGTGGCAACTTCGACAGATCGAGGTGAGTCTCTTTTTCAAACGGTTCGATTTGTTGATCCGATTGGAACGACGCCCGGATGTTTTCCGACTTTGGCCGCCGCGGTGGCCGATGCACCTGATGGCACCACAATCGAACTAAAGTGGAATGGAATGATGGATATTGTTCCTCTGGAAATAACACAAAAGAGAATTCGAATTATTGCCGCGAATGGATTTGAGCCACTTTTAGTTTTTGATCCAGCCGCATCGATGACTGCTTCGTCGACTTATCGAGATCAGTTTGCAATGTTCAAGTTGCACGGGAGCGATCTCGAATGGAGTGGAGTCGGAATTGAGATGCGAATTCAAAAGGACATTTTGGCGACACGATGGACGCTGTTCGAATTGACCGGTCAAAATCGACTTGTAATAAGTCGGTCTCTTTTGACGATTCGAAATAAAGCGACGCACGACAATTCTGCATATCACGATGATGTGGCCTTTTTTCGCACTGTGCCACTTTATTTGGAATACTCACTCCATGCTTTTTCACCACAAGAAATCAAGTCGCCAAATGTGAGTATGGACGCACTTTCCCATTCTAATCAGTCCGATGTATCCATTACATCGACGGCATATTCGCAGCATGTGCCGATGATTCCTGCGACATCTGCGATGCGATTTGCCGATGATGCCACTCGCCACTCACTCCCAGAAACGAATTCATCGGCGATTCAAATTCGGATACAAGATTCGCTCCTTCGCGGCGAGGCGACTGGTTTACGATGTGAGGCAAACACCCCAACTTCGTGGGATTTGAAGAACACGTTTGTTGCTTTGGCAAAATCACTCGTGCAGATGGATGCCATTTCATCTGCACAAATGATTCCTTTAATACAAATTTTTTGTGATCACGTTTCGTTTTTTGGGCGACAAGTGGTCGCCAAACTGGAATGTTCATCTGGCACATCGGAGATGGGGAAAGTCGAAATTGATTCACGCGACTCCATTTTTCTTTTGGAGCACGCTCCTTTGATTTCTTTTTCTGGAATGCGCTCGCAGGAAGAAGCAATTCAGAGGCTTCGTTTGAAAGGATATTCTGATTTTCCAACTTATTTCCAAAATGTTTCACTTGCATGGGTCAATCAGGGTTCGTTCACAAATGGAAATTCCGGTGGAAACGACGAAATGAGACTGTCTGAATGGAAAAATCGTGTTTGCCAAAAAGAAAATGAATTGAGAATCGACCAATTAGTCATGAACGACGTGCCAAAACCGACTTATCGACTCCTGCCAGACGACTTACAAATCATTCGTTTTGCCGCTGGATTTTCACCGCCGGAGCAAACTCCCGGAGCGGCTTCAATCCGTTTTCCGGCAATTTGGACTCGAACAGAATGAAAATGTGTTTGCAGATGTGTTTGCAGAGGTGTTTGCAGAAAATGACTACTAACATAAAACATACAATTATTTACTGTTTCTGTTTATTACTGTTTATTAACATTTTTTGAATAAATTTTTCATGACAAACGAATCTCGTTCGCTCAATTTTATCGAACAAATAATCGAAGATGATATAAAAGCCGGAAAAAATGGTGGACTCATTGCCACTCGATTTCCACCTGAACCAAATGGTTATTTGCACATAGGACACGCAAAAAGCATCTGTCTAAATGAAGGACTTGCAAAAAAATATGGTGGGAATTTCCTCCTTCGATTTGACGACACAAATCCATGCAAAGAGGAAACAGAATATGTTGAATCGATCATCGAAGATGTCAAATGGCTCACCGGAAATGACCTCGAAGGAAAAATTCGATTTGCGTCCGATTATTTTGAGCAAATGTACAACTGGGCCGAAGAACTCATTCAAAAAGGACTCGCGTATATTTGTGACCAGACACCCGACGAAATGCGAGAGCGACGTGGAACGCCGAGTGAGCCGATGAAACCGAGTGCTGGTCGAAATTTTTCTCCCGAAAAAAACCTCGAAATCTTTCGGCAAATGCGAGAAGGTAAATTTGCAGAAGGGGAGCGAATTTTGCGCGCAAAAATTGACCTCGCATCACCGAATTTCAACATGCGAGATCCGGTCATGTATCGAATCATGCACGCAGAACATCATCGCACCGGAAACAAATGGTGTATTTATCCGATGTACGACTGGGCACACGGACTCGAAGATTCCATTGAACAAATCACACACTCGATCTGCACACTCGAATTTGAACATCATCGTCCTTTGTATGACTGGTTTATCGATCATCTCGATGACGTTTTTCGTCCACATCAATATGAATTTGCTCGATTGAATCTTTCGTATACTGTCATGAGTAAACGAAAATTGCTCGAATTAGTGAAAGAAAAGCTCGTTTCTGGATGGAGTGACCCACGAATGCCGACTATTTGTGGACTCCGGCGACGCGGATTCACTCCTGAATCAATTCGAAATTTCTGCCGTGAAATCGGTGTCGCCAAGATGAACAGCATGATTGATGTCGTCAAACTAGAAAATGCGGTTCGGGAAGACCTCAATAAAACATCGCAGCGACGGATGGGAGTTCTGAATCCGATTCGGCTCGTCATCGAAAATTATCCAGACAATCAAACGGAAATGATCGAAGCAATAAATCATCCCGACGACGAAAATATGGGAACACGCCAAATTCCTTTCTCGAAAGTTTTGTATATTGAACAAAGTGACTTTCTCGAAAATGCCCCGAAAAAGTATTTCCGTTTGACACCAGGAAAAGAGGTGAGACTCAGATATGCGTATTATGTAACTTGTACTGGATGTGTCAAAGACGATGCTGGAAACGTCGTCGAAGTGCGATGCACTTACGACCAGACCACTCGCGGTGGGTCGTCGCCGGATGGTCGAAAAGTTCAAGGAACGATTCACTGGGTCAGTGCAGAACACGCTCTGAACGCCGAAGTTCGTTTGTATGACCGACTTTTCGTACAAGAAAATCCCGAAGAAGATGGTGCTGATTATAGGAAAAATTTGAATCCCGATTCACTCGAAGTCATCCGAAATGCGAAACTAGAACCCGATTTAGCAAATGCTTTGCCGAAAGATCGTTTTCAGTTCGAGCGAACAGGCTATTTCTGTCTCGATGTCACAGACACAACAGCAAACCAGCCGGTTTTCAATCGAACGGTCTCGCTCCGTGATTCATGGAGTAAAATAATTGAAAAATGATTGCACTGAAATGACGCAACAAAATCCGCACCGATTTATGCCGATTTACATCGATTTATCTTGCCATTTCAGGGCAGCTCGCCAAACGTGGCTCGACAAACGTGGCTCGACAAACGTGGCTCGACAAACAAACCCGCCAACTTACGTTGGCGGCTCGCCGTGGACGCGAATTTTGCATTGAAAAAATCTAAAATCTTGAACAGTTACAAAATTCTTTGATCTCTTATCAGAAATTGTTTCTCTCGAAAACGATATTTTTGTGCCTCGATAATGCGAATACTAAGTTTTTTTTATTTTCTGAAACAGATTTTTTTTCCGAATTGGATTCAAACCCATTCCGGCGATTCGGATGAAAATATCACAGATGCCACAAATGAACCAAGTGGAAAAGATGAAATAAAGAAAAAGAGAATGTCAAAATCGAGACAATTCACGATTTGGCAAGAAAAAGTAGTTCGATTTCTAAAGTCGAAAGAATCAATTTCGACAGGAACCAGCCTTTTTATTCATATTCTGATTTTTGTGATATTGGCCTTTCTAATGCTTCCAGTAACTCAAAAATGGAGCGGAATTGATATTCTTGGAGGTCTCACATTTCCAGAAAAAGAACCAACAATTGACATTCTTGCCGGAACGAACCAGAGTGAAAAAGAGACACAGAGCGAATCTCCCGCACCAAATTCGGAACAAGAAGTTGTGCAAGTGCAACAAATGCCCGATTTGATAGTTGTAGAAAATCCTGTCCATCAGCCGCAAGAAATAGCCGAAACCTCAAATACGGCGGTTCAAACTCCTTCCGCTGAACCAAAAAAGCCACAAAAACGTGGTGAATTTATCAGAGGCGGTGGATTTGAAGGCCGAACTCCCGAAGGACGACAAAAAGCATTTGGAAACGACGCAGATGGTCTCGGTGCGAGAGGAGAAATTGCCGTCGAATCTGCTCTCCAGTGGATCGCCGCTCATCAGCAAAATGACGGCGGATGGACCTTCGACTTCGCTGATTCATGTCGCAGTTGCCAAAATAAAGGGACTCATGGAAGTCGAATAGCAGCCACTTCACTCGCTCTTCTCCCTTTTTTGGGGGCCGGATACACGCACCAAACAGGTCCATATCAGCAGGTCGTCAAAAAAGGACTCGAATTTTTGTTGGTTCGTGCTGCTGACACACAGCGTGGAACGTCTTTTGAACAAGGACAGCAGGGAATGTACTCACATGGACTGGCCACAATTGTACTCTGCGAATCATTTGCAATGAGTCGTCGCAAAGAACCACTACTGCGTGAAAAATCTCAAAATGCTCTCCGTTTCATTGAAATGGCTCAAAATAAGGACGACGGAGGATGGAGATACAGACCGAACGAACAAGGAGACCTCTCCGCTTCTGCATGGCAAATCATGGCTCTAAAAAGCGGTCAACTTGCCAGATTGCACGTCTCGCAGTCTGTGATTTATGGTGCCTGTGATTTTCTCGATTCTGTGGCGATGGACGGTGGACGGCAATATCGATATGTGCCAAGACAAGAGCGATATGGAATCGGACCTGATTCTGAAAAAACAAGCACGGCAACTGGCCTGCTTCTGCGAATGTATCTCGGCTGGGAACCCGGAGAAGTGATGCTCGATGATGGAATCGAATTTGTAACGAAATGGGGTCCGCTCAAAAAATCGCAGAAAGGGGAAGATGACAAAAATGGAAATTCCGCATTTAATCCTTATTATGCTTATTATTCCACACTGGCTGTGCATCATTATGGCGGCTCTGAATGGCGAAAATGGAATCCTGAGATTCGAGAATTTCTCATACAATCACAGTCGATGAGCGGGCACGAATCGGGAAGTTGGTATTTTTCGGACCCACATTACTGCGACAAAGGAGGCCGACTTCTAAGCACGGCTCTGGCAGTGATGATTCTCGAAACTCCATATCGCATCATGCCACTTTTTCGTGCAGCGGGAGAATGATGACTGATAACATAACAAACACAATAAATATACAAATACACAAATATACAAACACAGCCAACACAAACATATACACAAACACACAAACACACACACGCACACAAAAAAACACACATGAACATGTACGATCAATTTAGTTACATGGCTCGACATTTTTTGTTAGTCTTTTTGGTAGTGGTTTTCGTTTCGATAACAATTGATATTTTATCGACATCATCTCTGAATGCGGCCACTCCGGCGTCTATCTCTCCCCCGATTGACTGGCATGTCGGCGAATTTGAACGCGGCACGAATAAATGGATTGGCGGCGACAAATCTCGTAACATTAAATGGGCATCACAACTAGGAAGTGTTTCATACTCGACTCCGCGACTCGCTGATGGCAAAATCATTGTCGGGACAAATAATGCCACCGGATACATCGCAAATTATCCACCGCAAAAAGACCTCGGTGTTATTATCGCCTTCGATGCAAATGACGGATCATTTCGCTGGCAGTATTCGTCTGAAAAACTAAATGATGGTGTGCTCGACTGGGCAGAACAAGGAATTTGCTCAAATCCGGCTTTCTGTTCAAAAACAAATCGCCTCTTTTTTGTCTCAAATAGATGCGAAGTTGTTTGCGTGTCTGCGGATCAAAATTCTCACGATGCTTCGCCGATCTGGACATTCGACATGATAAAAGAGAATGGTGTTATTCCACACAATATGACTTCTTGCTCACCTGTTTTGGTCGATCTCGATAATGATGGGAACTCCGATATTGTTGTTACAGGAACATCAAATGGTGTCGCGGCAAACGACAGAGACATCGCAAATTCAGAAGCACCATGTGTGATTGCTCTCGATATTGAAACAGGAAAACTTGTTTGGAGCGTAAATTTGGCAGGAGAAAATATATTAGATGGTCAGTGGGGATCGCCCGCCATTTTTAGAAACACTGTTAGAAATGCTGCTGAAAACGCTTCAAAAAGCCAAGATACACTCATATTTTTCCCCGGAGGAGATGGCTGGATTTATTACGCTGAAATAACCGACGAACACTCTCACCTTCCAAAATCCAGATCAATGTATCCATTATCCGATTTATTACCAGACCAAGCATTACCAGACCCGTCATTACCAAAACAGTTATTACAAGACCCGTTATTAAGAGAACAAAAAACAAATCCCAAACCGGAACAAATAGCAAATAACAAATCATTTCATAAACAACTGAGAATTGTCGCCAAGTTCGATTGCAATCCAAAAAATTCGGTCTGGAAAGGTCATGGACGCGGAGACAGAAATACATTGATTGCCACTCCTGTTGTGGCAGAAAATCGACTCTTTATTGCAACAGGACAAGACCCTGAATCAGGAGAAGGTCCCGCCATTTTATCATGTTTGAATATCAAATTGTTACAAATTATATTGCTTGAATATGCAGATGAAATCGAATCAGGAAACATTCTCGATGTCAGTGATGTTATTGTCGTTGACACAGAAGGAAAATCTGTTTCACCTCGCCGCTTTTGTGCGATTGACGAAAGTGCAGGCGAAAAAATCGTGCCAAATCCCAATTCGATTCTCGATTGGAAATATGAAGGACGGGATACAAAATCAACTCAATTTGAAGACCTTTTTCGTCGTACTATCGGCTCCGCTGCTGTGGAAAAAGGATTCGTCTTGATCGGCGATTTAGCAGGCGTGCTGCACTGTCTCGAAGTGAAAACAGGCCGTCTCTGCTGGACGTTTGATACAATGGGTCCTATTTGGGGAACTCCGCTCGCAGTCTATGGTAAATTTTATATCGGTAACACAAATGGTGACCTATTTATTTTTGAAGCCGACGAAAAATGTAACAAAATCGCCGAAATTGCAATGAAAGATGCCATTTACGGCGCACCTGTTTTCGATGGTCAAACACTTTATATTGCCACCGCAAAATATATTTTCGCAGTAACTACAAGCATAACTACAAGCAATAATAACGATTGATAAAATACAGTAACAATAAAAAAACTCTTTCCTGAACAAATCCAGGAAAGAGTTTCGAACTTACGTCAATAATAAATTGTCGTTTTCGGGAAGCATCGCTCAGTTGCTGGCGGCGGGGAGCTGGGAAGCAACATCACAAGCTTTGCAGGCAACTGCGGCATCACAAGCATTGCAAGCAGCGGCGGCATCACAAGCATTGCAGGCAGCGGCGGCATCACAAGCATTGCAGGCTGCGGCGGCATCACAAGCATTGCATGCTGCGGCAACATCACAAGGATTGCATGCTGCGGCATCACAAGGATTGCAAGGATTGCATTTTGCAAAAAGTCCACCGAACAATTGACGTGGTTTGTCGAACAAACGTCCGAATTTTGGGCCACATGCAGCGTCGCATGGATTGCAAAGACCAGCGGAATCACATGCTCCACATCCGTCATTGCATTTTCCACTCATGTCGCATGGATTGCAGTCCGATGCCATGTCGCATGGATTGCAGCCAGTGTTGCATGAACGGAAACCGGCAAATAGCTTTTTGAGGCTGAAATTGCATTTCGTTCCACAAGCAACATCACCACATCCGCCATTGCAAGCGGAATCGCACGCACCGGCCATGTCGCATGGATCACATGCAGCAGCATCACACGCTCCGCATCCGTCATTGCACAGGCCACTCATGTCGCATGGATTGCAATCTGATGCCATGTCGCATGGATTGCAATCGCGGCTGGCAAACAATCCTCGCAAACGTTTTCCGAAAGTAAATTTCGGACCACATCCGTCATTGCAACCGACTTCGCCACATGGATCACAGTTTGACGCAGTATCACATGGATTGCACGCAACAACTCCGTCGCACGGATTGCACGATGCAGCATCACATGGATTTGCGGAAACCAATTTCTTGAGACCTGAGAACAGATCGCAAGATTTTTTTGCTCCGCACGGGTCGCACGGTCCGAATGGACTGCATGCACCACAGTCGGAAGCGAAACTTTGGACACCCGTCATAAGGGTCACGACGAGGGCGGCCATCAAAATTCTGGTCTTCATTGGATAGACTCTCCTTTTCTGATTGGTCCTCAGGAGATTAGACAATTCACCCATAAATCAATTTCATCGCAGCTAAAAGGACTCACTCCTCGAAACGATGAAAAAATGCAAGTATGGAAGAGAAACCTATCTTCTTTGGAACGACTAGTGAAAATGCGTCAGTTCCGATGGACCACCTCCGGCCCGACTATTCTGTATTCGGTCTCTGACGTTCCCTGAACGTGCCCCCCGACACGCAATGTGTTTTTCAGGGTCAAATATACTATCGGCATCATTTCTTGAAACTCTTGAGAAGACAAACAGATATTTTATTATTTGGAATAAACTGCCAGTTAGCAAAAGGATTCCGAATGAGTTGACTAGGTAAACTGCGCAGTATTTAATGCGACGTTTAATGCAGTATTTGCTGCGACATTTGCTGCGGGGCATCTCTATTTATTACCGAAAACGCAGGTGTCTCGCCAAAACCCGCCGACTTACACCGGCGGCTCGCGTCTCGAAACTGGGACTTGCCGTGGCAACATAGGGCAATGCAGCAGCACTTTTGGACAATAGCTGTCAGGTGGGATTCTGTTTGTTGATTGTACTCGCAATTGCGTCCAATTTTCGTTCAAGGGATTTCACCTGTTCTATCAATTCATCGTTATTGTCGCTAACCATTGCGTCAACGGGTGAAATTTCTTGTTCATACGACATAAATTCTCCTTGATTGGGAAAAATTACTTGATTACTACGGCGATTTGGTACTTCGAAGTTGTTTCAAACATTGCAGCAGACCGAAATACAATACAGCCATTCCGCCGAAGATGACAATAAGGAGCGTCCAATTGGTGTTTCGAGCGATCGGCTCGGCGACTTTTTCGGCAAGTACGGATGCCAAATCTTTGCCCCCGTTGATGAAAGGTTCAGGGGTGGCAAGAAACGCTGCCAGCACCGTCGCCGTCGCCAAAGCACCTTTGTTATTCCAAATAAAACTCATAGCAGAATCGCCGTACTTGCCAACCACGCCAAGCAATTCGTCACTGCGACCAATCTTAGCCAACTCGCCATCGCCGACCATCATTGCCAGTCGGCGAGCATTCTGTGAAGATACCTTGCTCAATGCGGTCGCCGCGGGCTTGCCAAGCGATTCAATGACCTGCTCGACAATCTCTTTGTGCTTTATCATTGCCTCAGCGGCATCATCGCCATATTTAGCGAATATGGCAACGCGATTATTTTTTTGGACAACCCAAACGGCATCATCGCCTCGTTTTGCCAAGAGTTTGACGACGATTTCTCCGTTGGCACCTGCTTCTTCGACATAACGAAAAACCATAGGTCCGCATTTTTGAAACGCTTTTATACCATCATCTCCATGTTTTGCTGCAAGTGTCGTCGCTTTTTTCGTAAGCACCTCGGCACCTTCTTTAGCTGCTTCCTTTCCAAATTGCTTCATCACCACTTCGACGGACTCGTTTATAACCTTTGAACTGATTCCTGCTTCAGCGGAAAGAACGCATGTCATCAAAAACAGCAATATACACAGTAGAATCTGATTCATATTTTACCTCGTTGATGGTTTCAGGAGTTGGTGAATTGTTGTTTCCCGCAATTTTTGTCGCTCCATGGCATAACTGGTCAGACGCTCGCGCAAGCCTACTACTGCCTCGGCTGAATCAGTTGCAGAGGCTCCGTCGATAAGCAGCGTTTGGATACCATTGATACTACTCACCATTTCGGTCACAAGGGTTCCTTTCGGGTCGGCATACCAATCCCATACTTTTGCAACGATATAATCGACAATGATTCCAACGACGACACCAATGCCAAGTGTTGCCCACGATGAGGCGGCACCAGTTCCTAGAATGCCACCTGAAACGGCGAGTCGGACGGCAATCGAAGCAAGCACTTCCCCTGCGATGAATGAAGCAATCTCGGCACCGATTTCGCCGCCAATCTTATTCGTACTCTGTCTCTGTACCTTTTCAATCGTTTCGCGGTAGGTTTCCATAAGATGCCGCTCGTCCAGAGTTTGCAGTGCGGAGCCTACAGCAAGGTCAGGCAGGTCGGCGCGAATATCAACGAGCATCTTGTTATCGATACTTTCGAGACGCTTGAAAAAATTGGCGATAGTATCCTCGACCACTTTGGCGAGTTGTTGGTCGGAGAAAATCATTTCGTTGAACTTCGTCCTGATATACTTTTCGTGTCGAAATTCTTGACCGATGCGAACGGATGGACCAATCGTGGGGTTAATGACCGCGCCGCCTTTCGGTACTACATAATCGGCGATGAGTCGCCATTTCGACCCCCAACCAACGGCGACATCGACAAAAGGTGGCACATTTGCTTTGGCTTGCTCGAAAAAAGCCTGAAGTTCTGCAAGTGATTCGTCAACGGCATCGTGCGACCGCTCATCGGCTTGTCTGACATAAGGGCGGACTGTTGGTGGCAAACTCGATGAGCAGCTGCGCAGACATTGACTGATTACAATACCGGCAATTACGCCAAAAGTAACCAGTATGCGTAATCTCCATGTCGCTCTTTTTGGTTCTTGTTTTATCATCGAAATTTCTTTCGTCTTTTTGAAATTGATTGCATGTTGTTGTTAATGGCGTCTCTAAAAAGTTGTTAATGGCGTCTCTAAAAAGTATATTCAAAATCGAAAAAAACATCAACGCCCCATCGTGCAATCTTGCAGAATTGCGTTTTAATGTGCAATACGCACATTAAATTTGCTTTTCTCTTGCACTATTCTACAAATGAAATCGCAGCACTCATTTTTCGATACAGAAAATCATCTCGCTAAAATCGACGAAATCAACGGCTTTTTGCTCGAACCGTCAATACGCTCCCTTTGGTCGCTCCTTTCCGGCTTTTATTTTGTCAATTTCAGCAAAATAGAAAACTTGTTATCGGACTGGAGTAGATACGCTCCCAGTGAGTTTTTAGAGATGCCCACTTCTAAAAGGTCGTTATTCTGACAAAGGTCGTTATTCTGACCGGATTTGGCCAGTTGTTTCGATAAGGACTTTGATAATGAGAGTAATAATGGCAAGTGAAGCAAGCAGTGCGGCGAGTGCAAAAGGCCATGATTCAGGATATTCAAAATGTCGCATTTCAATATGGAGCGGCAACGTGAGAGTTCGTCCACAAAGCCGTCCAGAAACGACGGCGACGGCTCCAAACTCACCCATTGCTCGTGCATTACACAAAATGGCACCATATAAAAGTCCCCATTTGATATTTGGAAGCGTGACTCGCCAAAAAATTTGCCATCCGCGTGCGCCCAAAACACGGGCGGCCAGTTCTTCCTCAGTTCCTTGTGCCTGCATAATTGGGAGAAGTTCGCGCACAACAAATGGACAAGTCACAAATGTTGTGACCATGACAATTCCAGGAACTGCATATAAAATTTTGATTCCATTGCCTTCAAACCACGAACCGAGCGTGCTGTGAGTTCCGAATAAAATAGCGAAAAGCAGACCAGCAATGACAGGCGAGACGGCGAATGGAATGTCAATGAGCGTTATTAGCAGTCCTTTTCCACGAAATTCAAATTTTCCGATGCACCACGCCGCCGCGAGTCCAAATGCGACATTCAGAGGAACGACGATAATTGCTGTCAGAAGTGTCAGCGTGATCGCAGAAATGGAGTCGGGATCGGAGAATGCTTTGCATACTTCCCAAAGTCCATCTTTGAATGCCATTGTAAAAATGCAGACAAGAGGCAAAAGTAGAAAAAGCGTCAAAAAAATGATTGCCGATAAAATCAAGAGCGATCTGACCCAAAATGGTTCGGATGTTGCTTCACGAAGTTGACGATTTTCGTGTTTGGCAATATATTCTAATTTCGGCATACGAAGAATTTGAAAAACAACACGTTTCTACGAAACGTGTCTAAACCGTTCATTTTTTTGACATTTACTGTACATTATTGATTATTTCAACTGATCGAGAATAGTTTGAAGGATATATTCAATTGACTCTCGGACTTCATCACATCCATCGGGGAGTATTTTGGCAAGATCGAGACCTCTTTTGGTGTCTTTTTTGGCCGATTCGTTGTCGCCATTATCTATAAAGATGCTGGCCCTGCTGGCATAAGTGGTCGCAAGTGATGAAATGAAGGAAAGTTGTTCAACAATGTCTAATTCAAATTCATCGAGCACTTTTTCTCTCAATCGAATTGATTCGGACAAGTCTTTCATTGCCAATTGATCGGAATCGATTGCCATAAAACATGATCCGCGACTATCCAATGCAGTGGCATATTGATTCAAAAACATGAGATTATCGGTTTCAATCAAGTCGGCGAACTCAGTGACGCATCTGGTCAGCACTTTTATAGCTTGCTCGAACAGTTTACGTTCTCCTAGTATGTCTGCTTCGACAATCAAGGCATTCATCAAATGGAGCCGATTTTCCTCATTTCCAGATGCTGCCTGTTTTTCCAAAATCTGAACACCATAAGAAACATCAACGAGAATGGCATCTAATTTGGCATCACGTTCTTGTTCTGATGGAAAATCGCATTTTCTTACATCGTCGAAGGTACTGGCACATCGGCGCATTAGAGCATTTGCCAAATCACATTCGTGTTCTATTTGTCCCATGTCAATTAGTTCGACAAAGAGTCGCATTGAACGATTGTATGCGTCAATAATTTTTTCGAGTGGTGCTTCCATATCTCGCAAAAGGTCTCCCTGTGCGACACTGACTTTCGCCATATAAAATCGAGTATCAAGATCGGTGATTTTTTCGACGGCGCGAAAAGCGGTGAACGACTCATCGAAATCGGTCATGGCTTTGTCAAATTCGCCGAGATCGTGGTAAATTTGACCACGATTTAGACGAATTCCAGCAATGTCGTACTTCGCTTGTCCATCTCCCTCCTTTTCAAGTGGTTCGAGAGTGGCAATAGCGAGTTCATAAGCAGCCAGTGATTCATCAATTTCATCGAACTCGCTTAGAATAACAGCGCGGTGCAAATAAACATTTCCGAGTCGTTGTCGAATTTGGCTCTCTTCTCCATGAGCGAGCACCGATTTGAGAATAGATTCAGCATTTCCCAAGAAGGCGAGTACTTCGTCCAAATCGGATTCTTCGTCGCAGGCAAAAGCCAAGTGGACGTACAAATCGGCGAGTTCTTCATTTTGCTCGATTGTGCGGTTGCTCAATTTTTCGAGATTGGCAATATATGCTTTCACTTCATCGACATCAATTTCTGTTTCATCCTCCTCATCATCCTGAGAATTTGGACCTTCGGGCATCGAAGCAGCAAGGAGTACGAATGGAATTGCGGAGACTCCCAAAGCGACGAGCGAATTCAAAATCGAGAACGAGAGGGGGCCGACAAACGGTTCAAACATCGACATCATTGTAATAATCACTCCATACAAAAAGAAATAAAATGAGAGAACTCCCACCAAAAATGGCTGCACAAGAATATCTGAATCCATGCAATCAGACAATTATACACAAGTATTTCAAAAGAGCAAGCAGGAATAGCAAGGAAGAGCAAGAAAGGGCAAGAAAGAGCAATCAGGAGGAGAATCCACTACTGAGAAGAAGAAGCGGCACAAAATAGCCGAAATTTGCTCGAGATATTTGCGGGGACTTTGTGAGTACACGCCGTCCCCGGCTTTTTGATGCGCATCAGTGTTTCTTAGTAAAGTCCAGAGAAACCAGGATACGACGTATTTCCCATGTACAAATTGTAGTTTCCGCCATAATTGGCTGTCTGCATCGGACTCGGCTGTGCTCCAAAATATCCATAAGGATATGCGTTTCGAGCAGGCATTCGCATTGCCGTTTCAGGTGCCGAGTATGGAGTCGCCCACATCATCATCATTTGCTGGAGAAAATCGTTGTTATTTCCAGACTGTCCACCTCTGCGAGATTCACGACGTTCGGCAAGTCGCTCAAACAAACGAAAACGAGTCCGTTTTTGATTGTTGTTATTGTTCATCAACATCATCATCATTTGCATTTGCATCATGTCGGACATCGACATTCCGCCCCCCATCATGCCATTTCCGCCGTTCATTCCCATTCCCATTCCCATCATGTCCCCTCCCATCATTCCCATTCCGGGCATCATTCCGGCGTTCATCATTCCCATTCCGGGCATCATTCCAGCATTCATCATTCCCATTCCGGGCATCATTCCAGCATTCATCATTCCCATTTGTCCATTCGGATAAAATGCCATTACACCGAAAGGTGTCATGGTTCCCTGCATTCCAGCTGGCATTCCATTCATCATCGGATTTGTGGCGACATTTTGGGGCATCATCGGCTGTCCTGACTGTCCTGGTTGTCCTTGAACAGTTCCCGGCGCACCTGCTTGTTGTGCATACAACGAGTATGGATTTGCATATATGGCATCCATTCCCATCATTCCCGGCATCATGAAAGCGTTTCCGAATGAATTTGGGAATTGATTTCCGAAACCATTCATCTGTCCCGATGCAATCGACTGCGGAGCCTGTAATTCCTGCGAATCTCCTTCTTTGCCATCACTGGAATTTGTCGAAACACTCATTCCAGCGAGACCATTTTGCTGCGAAGCGTTCAACTGCTGCATCATTTGTTGCTGCATTTGCCACTGCATTTGCATTTGTTGCTGTGCTTGCTGTTGTGCGAAGAATTGCGCCTGCATCATCGGGTGCATTCCAAAACCCATTCCAGACATGGACATTCCGTTTTGATAATTTGGGGAATTTTGGATGGCTCGATAACCAACGACGACGGGTCCCATCGGCGACATCATTGTGACTGGCATGACTTGCGGCTGTGCCATTTGCATCATTTGCGCCTGCATCATTTGTTGTTGCGCCATTTGCGGTGACATCATTTGTGGCATCATCATCTGCGGAGACATCATTTGTGGCGACATTACATTCATTCCACCGCCATATCCGAATGGCATCATTGATGAATCGGCGGGGCCTCCGGGCATCATTCCGGGCATTCCAGTTGGCGCACCTGGGAGGAACATGACACGCGGCGTGTTTCCACATCGGCATCTGAAAATTCCGCAATTTGCATGATCAGCGGGCATTGTGACCATCAACATTCCATTTGGAAGTGGCTGTATTTGTGGTCCGCCTCCCATTTGTCCCATTTGGAAAGTGTTCATCGGAGGCATTCCTCCTCCCATTCCCATCTGTCCCATTGGTCCGCCGGACATGTCGCCGCCCATTTGTCCCATTCCTGGTCCGAATCCGACTTGACTTGAACAACCGCGTGTTCCCATTTGGTTAATGTATCCATTAAAGCCGGGAGCACCCCATCCCATTGGAACTGATGCTGCTTTGAACAGAGGAGACGAGAAAGACCAAGCAGCCGGCGGTTTTGCTGGTTTTTGGCAGAAGATTCCGGTCTGTGTTACTTCTTCATTCAGCGATGAGAGAGGAGCAGCCGGGACGATTTCTTCGGATGCGGAGGCGAGCAAAATAGGTGCGGTATTTCCATCAGCATTGTCGTTTGCAGCATC
>JBOFGF010000092.1:0-6016 GCA_051649005.1 Thermoguttaceae bacterium
GTGATAATGGATCGTGTCGATGAACCATATCTCATAAACGGAACATCTGAATTAATGAAATTGATTGTGTGGCCAATTTTCGATAACAAACTTCTCAAACACGAACATGTCGGGATAAAATTGCTCCTTCCGAGTCAGCTTCTGACATTCATGGAGCGAGAAAATACGGAATTTAAGGAGCGCGCACGCATTGACAAACAAAATTTAATTCGGTCGCTCGACTGGACAGGTGAGTCGCTTTTCGATTTGGTCAATGCCAGACTAAATGCGTGCGCCGCAGAAGGAAAATCACCATCAATCACCGACTTTTTCGAGCCGTCATTGGATCGTCGCCGACTTGTCGATGCCTTTGGACATCTGAAAGTGCCGCGTCATCTTTTCAAATTTTTGTATACTCTTTTCGGACAGCACGTCAACAAACACACAGACACAGACCCGATTTGGAAAATTCCAGAAGCGACATTTGCAGCCGAACTTGCCGTTTACCAACGAAACCGAGATGCTGCTGACCGAAATCTCGGCGTGGTCTGAAACTATTTGCAGAGCGAGCCGGTGCGTTTCGAGCCGGTGCGTGAACACCGGCATTTTCGCCGCGTCGGAAACCGACGGGATTCGGAAGTGCAATTTCATGGCAATTGAATTTTGGTGTAAAAAGTTGATTCAATGCCGGTGCTCACGCACCGGCTCGATAAAACACACAAAACTCGTGAACGGATACGTTTTTTTCAGTGTGTTTTATCGAGCAAGCGCGTTCATTGACGTTTTTTTCGTTTGTGTGTTTTAGAAAAATTACCAAATTATGCCGATCCCCATTTTTGATACACATGCGCATCTCGATTTAGCTCCATTTTCAGACGACCTCGAAAATGTTTTATCACGAATCGAGACAGCATCGTT
Source organism: Thermoguttaceae bacterium (assembly GCA_051649005.1). Classification (GTDB taxonomy): domain Bacteria; phylum Planctomycetota; class Planctomycetia; order Pirellulales; family Thermoguttaceae; genus WRKP01. The sequence continues at coordinate 898 of JBOFGF010000092.1, forward strand.
CGTGTCAGATTTGGTATTGCCTGAACTGTCGATGCTGCAATTCAAGATGACCGGTGTTTTATTGCCGGGAATCAATCTTTTATCGTGTCAAAAATCACTTGCAATTGCACGCCGTTCCAACAAATTTTGTGTCGGAGTTGCTGTTCATCCGAATGAGACAGCAAACATTTCAGCAGATGACTGGGAGCAGATCGTCGAATTGGCGGAGCGATCAGATGTGTGTGCTATTGGCGAGACCGGTTTGGATCGATACTGGAATGATTCACCGATTGAAACGCAGCAAGATTTTTTGGGTCGCCATATTGCTCTGGCAAAACGCCTCGACAAACCTCTTTTGATTCATTGCCGAGATGCTTGGAACGATTTGAAGTCGTCTTTGGAGCATGTTGGCGATATTCGATGTGTGATTCACGCATTCAGTGGCACTCCAGAAGAAGCAAATTGGTGCATCCAGAGAGGGTTTTATCTCAGTTTTGCTGGCTCGCTCACTTATCGCAACAAAAAGTTTTCACCGATTTGGGAATCGGTTCGGAGCGTTCCATCAAAGCAATTATTGATAGAAACCGACGCACCTTTTATGCCTCCGCATCCTTTTCGTGGTAAATTGGAGAAAAATGAACCGATGTACGCCGCCGTTGTCGCCGCCAGAATAGCTGAACTCAGAGGCGAATCACTAGAAGAAATCGCGGAAATTACATCACAAAATGCCAAATTGCTTTTTGTTTGATCATCCTTTCAACGATTTGGAGCTTTGCTCATTGGAACTTTGCTCATTGAAATCACTCGTTGAAATCGTTCATTGAAATTTGAAAACCAAATTCAGAAGCCAAATTCGGAAACCGTAAAAAATGTATGATGGCCCATCTAATAATTCACTATTCAAAAACACTTACTCCATAATTTCCTGGGTTTTTGTGTTCAAAATTTGGCAATCGGTGAATAAATAGAAGTGCCAGTGAGTTCACGAAAATTTGCAATTTGACCATTCATTCCATTCATCAATCGGAGAGAGAATTTGACGGGTCTGCTGGGCTTTTCGGTGTCAAAGTTGCCCCCAGATTCCACACTGTTCCATCCGTCATTCCTGACAAAAAATCTGCGACTGCTCGTTTGATCCCTTCCTGCAAACAGATGCTTTGATATCGAGTCGGCAATTGTTCTGGTTTATCGGCATAAAAAGTGAAAAGAGCTTCAATGAACTGTCGGCATCGTTTTCTTTGCAGCAAAAGAGTCGAATGTTTGTATACATTCGTCAAAAGAAAATTTTCTGCTTCTGCTTTTTGTTCGGCCATTTCAAAACTTGGTGCAACAAGAATTGCGCCGCTTTTGGCTTCTTCGGCTGTTTGCGCTCCCGACTCGATAAGACGTTGTTTTGTGGCAATTAGTACATCGCTCACTTGGATTTCAATCAAATCATGGACAAGAACGCTGGAAAATTCATCTTCCGATAATCCTGTCCAGCGACTTCGAATGCGTTTTGCCGATTCTTTCCAGAGCGATGTCTTCAAAAGTTGCTCAACTTTTAGAATCCCAATTTCGATGGCATCATCGAGATCATGTGTGTCATAAGCAATACTATCTGCCATGTCACAAATTTGAATTTCTAAAAGTGGTGTCCCTTGTTTCTTTTTTTTGTACAATTGCCCTTCCAACAATTCACGCGACAGATTGAGACCTGGAAAACCTGGATATCTATGTTCCAATTTTTCTACAACTCGCAGAGCTTGTTCATTGTGGTCAAACCCACCATCATAAGAAAGAAGCGCATCTAGGATCGACTCCCCAGCATGACCAAATGGTGGATGTCCAAGATCATGCAATAATGCCGCCGCTTCGATCAAATCCTCATTCAGAGCCAGAGCACGTCCGAGAGTTCGTGCTATTCCGACCACTTCCATCGTGTGTGTCAATCGGGTTCTATGATACGTTCCAAAATGTGCAGTGAAAACTTGCATTTTCTCACTGAGTCGTCGAAAAGCGGCGCAGTGAATTATGCGATCTCGGTCTCGCTGGAATGGGCCGCGATATGGATGCTCCATTTCAGGATATTTGCGTCCTTTCGTGTCGATACTGTGAAACGCATAATTCGCCAAAAAGTGCTGTTCTCGCTGATAAGTAGTTGCCTCAAACACCGGAAAAAAGAGTAAAAATGAAGTACGCAGTGAATATGAGCCACGCAAACATTAGTATTAGCGGTGACATGAACCATTCTTCTTTGGTCCAAATGTATCATGTTGAATACGCATTGTCAATATCATTACCAAAAAGAGCAAATTCAATTGGGCACATCTAATAATTCATTTTTCAAAAACACAGACTCAGTAATTTCGGGGTTTTGGTGTTCAAAATTTGGTATGTTCAAAATTTGGTAATCGGTGAATAAATAGATGTGCCAAATTGTGGAATAGACTTTTCATTCGATATGAAACATCAGCTGTTCATTTTAGAAGCGATTGCTGCACAACATTCATCTGCCCCGTCCTGTTGCACACGAGACATTTTGTGCTAAAATTACTCCATGAGGTTCGATTTAACACACGCTGCTTATAGGGTTTTAGAACGTGCTGCAACAATTCGCGTTCCACACAAAGATGCTGGAATTTCTGCGCCGACTCTCCTTCTTGCACTCTTTGACGAGGATGAATCGCGCGCCGCAGACTGGCTCGCCGAAGCAGGACTCTCAAAAAAATCGTTTGAAATTGACTTCCTGTTGGAATCCGGCGCTGCTGATTCTGAAGTGTCGCAAATAATAGAAAATCACTCAATTTTGCAGTCGCCGATCAGTGCCCCCTCGTTTCCAGTTGGGAATTATGGAATTCCTCCCGGATTTCAATCGGAAACGATTCACGCATCTCCATACAAAGTGGAAGCCACTTCGGAGCAAGCAGCTTCGGCTGTCTCTTATCCGAATTTAGATGAACAAAATCGAAAATCCGAGTCAGATTCTGTTGAAATTTGCGACGAATCATCGCATGATGTCTCGCAACAAGATGAATCGCTGGAACTCTCCGTTTGCCAAAATCCGAAAAAGTTTTATTCGCCGCGTAAATCCTCTGTTTATTCGCTCTTTCCTAGTCAGATAGATCGCCAAAAACGAAAAACCGGTCTTTCAGCAAATAGCTTCTTTCTCGATGAAACACCAGTGAATTTTGGACGAATGGAAATGACACTTGAAAAGGGATTTGAAACTATTTCGCTTCAATTTTCGCGGTTTCAGCATCCCGACCAGCGACAACGTGTTCGTGCGGCAAATGGCGCAATTGCGACAATCATGGAAAAAACCGGCAATTCCACGCTTCTTCTTGCAACTGAGCATTTACTTTTGCTGGTTTCTCTCGATGACGGCGATGTCGGACGCTGGCTCCGAGATCATCAACTCGATTTCATGACGTTGTACGAACGAATCGAACAATCGATCACCACGCCTCGTTTGGATTTGCCCGCGAAAGAAAATGCGGATTTGATTGATTCTGATATTGATTCTGATTTAATAAAGACAGATTTTCATCGACCGGAATCGAATTTGGATGATGCCATTGCTTTTGATGCGAATGACGCAAAAATATCGTTGAAAAATGAGTTGGTCACTTCTGGGATTATTCGACTCATTGATGCCGCTGAAAATCGTGCCCGAGAAGCGTGTCGTGTTCTCGAAGATTTCACGCGATTTGTTCTTGATGACGCGGCTGGGACAGAACTCGTCAAAAATTTCCGTCATGAATTGCGCAAAATTCTCTCTGTAATTTCATTTGCAGATCGACTTTGCGCAAGAGAAACCCAAAATGACATCGGCACTGAGTTAGAAGGCCAAAATGAATATATTCGTAAAACGCCGCATGATGTTTTAGATTCCAATTCAGCGCGATTACAAGAATCGCTCCGCAGTCTCGAAGAATATACCAAACTCATTGCCCCGACTCTCTCTCGGCAACTAGAACATCTCAGATATCAGAGTTACACGCTTCACAAACGCATTTTTGAAATGAGTGGAGACCATTTTTTGCCCCCGATGGATGTGAATATCGATTATGATGCGGAAAAATCCAATGCAGCGAAAGCCGAATCAGTGGTGATAAATTCGGCGGCGACAGATTCTGTGATGCCAAAATTTTCCGATACATCCGATACAATTGAATCAGTAACACAAAATAACGAAATATCAAACCAAATTGAAATACTGAAAAAACCAGAGAATCAAGACATTCAATCAATCCTTTTGCTTATACGCAAAGCGAAATTATATGCACTGATTCCATGTTTTGAGACCGAAAGCGCATTTTCTGAATATGCCAAAAAACTGATCGCAGGAGGAGTCGATATGTTTCAATTGCGGGACAAATCGGCGATGGATCAGTTGTTGCTGAATCGATGCCGACTTCTCCGAAAAATAATCAAACAATCAGAAAAACAGGTAATTTTAGTGATGAATGATCGCCCAGATTTGGCGATAGTCGGCGGCGCAGATGGTGTGCATGTTGGTCAGGATGAAATGCCACTGGCAGAAGTGCGAAAACTGATCGGACACAAAAAACTGATCGGCGTTTCGACACACAACATCGAACAGGTGCGATGTGCGATTTCTGGTGGGGCCGATTACATTGGAGTTGGCCCCGTCTTTCCGTCCGACACCAAAGTATTTTCAACGTTTCCGGGACTCGATTTTCTCAAAGAAGTGGTGGCAGAAAAGATTGATGGCGATGCCAATAATGGCGGCTGTCCGGCGTTTGCAATTGGCGGAATTACTGAAGAAAATGTGTCCCAAATTGTCGCGGTGGGCCTGAATCGTGTGGCTCTCAGTTCCGAATTATTGAATGCAGAATCGCCGCAACAAAAAGCCGAAAACATACGATGTCAATTAGAATTGACAAGTCTTTCGCCAAAATGAAAAACATCTGAAATGACAATCGTTCACGGTTTTTTTGGGTCATTATCTGTTGTTTATTCGACTCCATTTTGAGTCGATGACATATTGTCCGACGTAACTTTTTAGCGCATACTTAATTTGAGATGTTTGGGCACGACATCTTGCATCGTTTTGGAAAATGTGCTAAAATAATTTGATGGGAAGCATCCAGAAACCTCCACCAAAATATCGCACATGAGACGACAGTCCGAAAGC
>JBOFGF010000093.1:0-3365 GCA_051649005.1 Thermoguttaceae bacterium
AAGTTTTTATCGCTTTTTGGTGGACAATTGCGGCCCCCGCTCGACTCTCTGATTTAGACAATGTATAATTAAGCAATGTGTCAAAGCTGTGTATACACTTATAATTGTATATTCTGTGAACAATGAACGTGGACAAAATTTCATTTTTTGTCGTGCTAAATTTGTGAAAATAACACCCCGCCCTTCGGACAACCTTCCTTAAAATGGAGTGGAGTTGTTGGATAAACAACTGCTTTCTGTGAAAGCGGATTAAACCGTTCGCCATTTATTCTGAAAATCATGTCACCGAATTTTGCCTTTTCACTGAAACATCTGTGTTCCGTGTTCTTTCGTTTTTGGCGTTTTGAGGGAGTGATTATCTGCGCAATTATTTTGTTCGGATTCTCGCTCGGATGTGATTGCCGAAGTAAATCAGATCGTTCTGGAATTGTTTTCATGCAGATGCAGGGAATGAATGCCAATGAACTCGATCAAACGCAAAAAGATTTTGACCGCACCTTTTCGCAGCTGAATGAACTGGATGCAACTCCTTGTTTAACAGGAACACCAGGCGGAGAAAAATTAACATCACTTGCAGACCGACTCGAAAAGTGGATTCGAGATCGCAATTTGGACGAATCATGGAAACCATTTGAACCTCTGATTATCATTCAGAATGATGTGTCTCGTGCGGCAAGCAATTTACGAAATGTTTTGAAAATACTTTCTATTTTGCAGGGAAATGATGTCATCGATGTTTCGGGACAAAAAATTGTACAATCTGAATCGCTCCAAGACGAACGACAAGAAATTATCGCCGCTCTCAAAAATGGAGCAGAAGGAATGTCGAAACTCACTGATGTGATTGGAACGAGTGAAGTTCTTGATTTCGGAAATTTCCTTGATCAATTCAGAGCCAAGTTTGAAAATCTTTCCGGCATTTCTCATTTGGATTCACAAAGCGTGCGAGCTTTTGCAAAACAATTAGAATCGGATCAATTGCATCTCCAAAAAATTGCCGAAATGTTAGAAAAATTGGAAGCCTCATTGACACAAGAGGGAAAATTCATCCAGAAATCAGACATCAATTATTTGTTCCAGTCCATTTGGTTCCGCGATTTATCACACTGGTCACGCGGTCACAAGCAATCACCACTTGATCGAGCCATCAATTTGTTTGATTGGACGGTGTGCAACATCGCTGTTCAAGGAAATTCAATTCAACTTTCCGGTGTCGAAATTTTTCCACCTGCTCAATTTCCGTGGCAAACGGCACTTCTTGGATATGGAAATTTTTGGGATCGTACTTGGGTTTTTCTCGAATTATTACGTCACCAAAAAATTGATGCCTGTTTACTCGCCGCTCCAGAATCAGACGACGCAGCAACTTCACTGATTTGGGGAGTCGGTGTTTTAGTCGAAGGCGAATTGTATGTTTTTCTTCCGAGTTGCAGCACACCACTTCCAGGTCCCAAAGGACTCGTTTTTGCCGACGATGGCACTTTGCAGCCCGCCGATATTGCCACTCTGTCACAAGTTATTGCTGATCACAAACTACTCCAGCAATTGGATGTCCCGGATGGTGCGCCATTTCCAATTACTGCAGAGATGATTGAAAAAACTCGTGCGATTCTTCTCGTCCAGCCGGCAAGTGCATCGCAGCGAATGAAAATGATTGAATCAAACTTGAAACCTGAACAAAGTGTATTGTTGTACACAGACCCGCACGAACAAATACGTCGTTTTTCTGAAGTCAAAGGAATTAAAGAAGTGGTGCAAATTCCCTGGAACTACTCATTTCTTACAGAATGGGAGCAGATACAACAAGGTGCAATCACTTCGGGCCTTTTGATGCAGCCTTTTTTGTTTTCGACTCCCAAACCCCGCGAAGCAGGATGCGAATTTCCACTTTGGGCGGGACGTGTCCTCTATTTGAAAGGGGATATTCAAGGACAAGAAAGTGCGATGAAGTATTATCAAGAAGCGCGGATTTCTGATCGGGATATTTCAGAATTTCGCAGCAGCTCCGAATTTCGTATGAATCCAATGGGAGAACGCTCAATTCGTCTGGTCAATGTTTATGCCGACTACTGGCTCGGTGTCGCTTCTTTTGAAATAACATCGCTCGGCGCGGCAAAAGATTTTCTCACGTCGATTCGAACCAATCCTCTCAATTCGCAGCACAATAATCTCGAATACATTCTCGGACGCATCGAAGAACTGCGCAAAAATTATGAGGCCGCCATTTCTTACTACCAAAAAGCGAATCGCGGCACTGACTTTCTCGGCTGCCAATTACGCATATTTTGGCTCGAAAAAATGATAAAAAAAGAATCCAGCAGCGATCAGATGCGGAATGATAAAATGTGATACTGTAAACGGCACAAAATTTGATGTTTAACTGGCTTTCGTAGAAAGCTGTTGTTTCGCAAAAAAGCGAATTTCCACAAAATTACCGGCGATTAAAGCGATTAAAAGCGGCATAAAAGTGACATAGAAGCGACATTTTGTCGCCGATTTCCGTATTTTTAGAAAAAACAGGCAATTTAGCAGGCAAATAACAATGCAAATCATCGTTTTAGGAACGCAAAATCGGAAAAAAGGGATGGAAATGGCCGAACTTTTGGTTCCACTCGGAATCGAAATCAAAACACTCGCCGACTTTCCAAATGCCATTGATGTGGTCGAAGATGGCGAAACATTTTCAGAAAACGCACGAAAAAAGGGGACCGAACAGGCACGACACTTGAATCATTGGGTCATCGGCGAAGACAGCGGTCTGTGCGTCGATGCACTAAAAGGTGCCCCAGGAGTTTTTTCTGCCCGATTTGCCGCCATCGAATCAGGAAACGGCACATCGACCAATTCGTCAGATGATGCGAACAATCGAACATTGTTGGCCCGACTCACAGACGTTCCACTCGAAAAGCGAACCGCTCATTATACTTGCTGTGCTGTGCTTTCCGACCCCGCCGGCAATGTCGTCGCCGAAAGCACTGGAAATTGCTGCGGACGCATTCTTTTCGAGCCATCTGGAGACGGCGGATTTGGATATGATCCACTTTTTGAAGTCATCGAATATCATCGCACATTTGGCCAGCTCGATTCTTCAGTGAAGCGAGCGATCAGTCATCGTGCCAGAGCAATGCGACTTTTGGTTGTCAAGTTACTCGAACAGTGCTCCGAAATGCGGATTCCCCTTTTTCCACAGTCCGGCAAGTAACATCTCAGAGAATTTGGAGTATTCAAATTTGCTGATTATGCTGGATTAAGGGGCGGTTTTTTTGTGTTTTGTACGGCAGATGTAGCCACCAACAGATTTTCCAACCAACAGTCGGCATACCGCTTGCCATTCAGTCTCTCCGCTGGACAACGCGCGCCGCCAT
>JBOFGF010000094.1:0-6854 GCA_051649005.1 Thermoguttaceae bacterium
TGCGCAGTGCTTAAATTGTTTCGCAAAGCGAAAACGGGGCGAAACATCGAAACACCCGTTTTCTGCGAAGTGCTTAAATTGTTTCGCAAAGCAAAACGGGGCGAAACGTGGCATTAATAAAAAGACATTTCAAAGGCCCCCTTTGTTGAAAAAGGGGAAATGCGGTATAATGGATTTCGTGCGAGAGAATAATCTCGCCCATTTTTCGCTCTTTACTCACACTGGATCGTCCGCATCTAAGAAGGAGTCGTCTTGTGATTGTTGCTGCATCTACTTCTTGTATATCGTGTTCATCTCTTACAGATGTCTTGGATCGTTTGGCTGATCTTGAATATACGCACACCGAATTTGTCATTGGCAAAGAAGGGACGATTCGCATTTCGGAACTGTCAGAGCAATTCGACCAAATAGTGCATATTTGTCGAGTTTCGAGGCGGATTACTCCGGCTTCCATTTTTTTTGACATGCCCCCCGATCATCCGGGTTTTTTAGAATCGTTCAAAATTGCTTGCAAATTGGCGAAAACAGCGAAAATCATCGTCATAACAATTCACGCATCGGAATTGGGAACTCCTTTTAATGAGGAAGTGGAGCGTCTGCGCGAACTGTCCAATTTAGGTGTTAGTCACGGAGTCGTCGTCGGTTTGCAGACCGAGCAAGGACACATCACCGAATCGCCGGATACAATTGGAAGTCTTTGCAAAAGCGTCAAAGGACTCGGAATCACACTTGATCCGAGTGCTTTTGTGTACAATTGTGAGAAACCGAAAGATTATGACAGCATATTAGAACATGTCTGCCATGTTCGGCTTCGGGACACATCGCAGTCGCAGTTCCAAACTCGTGTCGGACAAGGAATCATAGAATTTGGACGACTCGTCATCCAGCTGACCAAAATTGGTTACAGACGTTCATTGTGTGTCGATTTAGCCCAACTCCCCGATTTGGACCCACTCTCAGAACTCAGAAAGATGCGACTCCTCCTCGAAAGTTTGTTGTAACGTCGCCAAAAAACAACCGCCGCCAATAAACCCGCCAACTTACGTTGGCGGCTCGCCATTCGACAAAAAACCGCCAAAAAACCGCCGACTTACGTCGGCGGCTCGCCTAACAACCGCCGACTTACGCCGGCGGCTCGCCTAATTTTTTGCCACTCGCCATGTCCATAGAAACCGCAATTGAAGATATTAAAAATGGTCGCATCGTCATTGTTATGGATGATGAAGATCGTGAAAATGAAGGTGATTTTGTCTGCGCCGCATCAATGGTGACAGCCGAACAGGTAAATTTCATGTTGCAATATGGACGTGGGCAAGTGTGCATGCCAATTTTGCCTGAAACATGCAAACGTCTCGATTTGCCTCCAATGGTTTCGAACAACACGGCTCCACTGCAAACGGCGTTTACCATTCCAGTTGATCATACATCCAATCGAACAGGAATTACGGCACAAGAAAAGGCGGCGACGATTCGTGCCATCATTGATCCTGTCAGCACTCCGTCCGATTTTGTTCGGCCAGGTCATTTATTCCCACTCGAAGCGAAAGAAGGGGGAGTTCTGCGCCGTGCTGGACACACCGAGGCTGTCATTGATCTCGTTCGATTTGCGGAGCTTCCACTCGGAGGCGTTTTGTGTGAAATTTTGAATGAATCGGGAAATCGAGCTAATCGAGAAGAACTGAGCAAAATCGCTCAACAATTCGGACTCACTTGCATCACAATTGAGGAGCTTATCAAATATCGGCGACGGAGGGAAAAAATTGTCGAACGTATTGCTGATGCCGATTTGCCGACTTCTTATGGACTTGCACGAATTTATGCGTATCACGTCAAATATGAAGCGCAGGAACCGATTGCCATTGTTTTCGGACATCCCGAAAAAGCCGATTCGCCACTTGTTCGGCTCCATTCATCATGTTTCACCGGCGACCTTCTCGATTCGCTCCGATGTGACTGCGGCGACCAGTTGCACAGTGCGCTAAAATTGGTAAGTGAGGCGGGAGAAGGTGTGATCGTTTATCTCCCACAAGAAGGAAGAGGAATCGGTTTATCCGAAAAAATCAAAGCTTATCGATTGCAAGATCAGGGAATGGACACAGTTGATGCAAATATCGCGCTCGGACACAAAGCGGATTTGCGTGATTATGGGGTCGGTATTCAAATTCTCAAAGACCTCGGACTCAAAAAAATTCGTCTTCTGACGAACAATCCCAAAAAGACAGATGCCTTCATTTATGGCGGCTTTGATTTGGAAGTGACAGACCAAGTTCCGCTTTTGTGTCAGACAAATGAATTTAATGCTCATTATATGGCGACAAAACGAGATCGAATGGGACATCGACTTCCAAACTTGTAAATTGACGCATCAATCTGCGTGAATCTTTGGTGACTATGGTTTTGGATTTGTCTGGTGGGCACATCTATACTGCACACCGGCATAAAAACGATACTTTTGTTAGTGTAATTTTTTAGAAATTTGCTTTGTTTTGCGACAAATCCGCTTTCTACGAAAGCGGGTTAAACATCTAATTGATGACGATTCACTGTATATTTATTCACCGATTGCCAAAAATGGAACACAAAAAACCCGTAAATTACGGAGTCTGTGTTTTTCAAACTTGAATAATTAGATTTGCCAAGTGTTTTTCAAACTTGAATGTCGTTAAATGCTGACCGGAAATGATTCGGCACAATTTCAAGTGGCTTTTGTGGCGAGCCGGAGGCTCGATTGACTGGGCAAAAGACCAGACAGCGACCACAACCAGTGCAAATGGAATGATCTATTCTGAGAACTCGTCGATATTCGATGTCCGACCAGATGGATGAAATGGCTTCGACCGGACATGCCCGCACACAAATTGTACATTCCACGTCGTCATAAAGACGACAGAATTCAAATGAAAAAACAAGGTGTCCAATCGGAAAACTGGCTTTCTCGTTAATGTTCATGCGACGAATCGCGCCACTCGGACATGCCTTCGCACATTGAACACATGTGGATTCGCACCAATTATTCCTGAAAATGACTTGCGGTGTTCCAAGATCAATCAAGTCGGAATCAATGGAAACTGGTTGCAACAGATGCGTCGGACAGACCTGCATACATGCACCGCATCTTGTACACAAAGCAGAAAACAGGCCCGATTCGCGGACCGCGCCGGGAGGCCGAAGTCGAGCCTGATACTCGAAATCCCCAATAATTCGGTGACTCGTTCTGTCTCGCCGATTCATGCCAAAAAACCAGTTGAATCCACCGGCAAATAGACCTCCGACCAGAAAATCACGGAGAAACCGCCGACGTGGATGTGTCCTCGGTTCGACCGACTTTGGCCGCGTCGTTTGATCGAAACAGGGGCATTTTGGTCGATGCAGTATTTCTTGCATACCACCGAGAGGGCAAAATTTTCCGCACCAAACCAACGGTAAAAACCAGTTGAAAACGAGCAGCAAAAGCACAAGAAGACCGAACCAAACGGCATCAAAACGACAAACGGCGGAACAAATCACAAACGGATCGAGCCAGAGAAAGCCGGGAACGCCGAGCAAAATGCCAATCCAAGTGAACCAAACGAGCCAGATTCCAATCGGAGGGAGGATTCTAAGCAGATGAGCGGCCTGCTTGAAATGTCCCCTGTTTTCGTTTTCCGATTCGTCTAGTTTGACTTTTCTTGCCCTTTCCTTTTGTATTGCCCTTTGTATTGACCTTTTCCTTGCCTTTTGTATTGCCGAAGTGAGGTCGAAACAGAATCCGAGTGGACAGATATTCCGGCAGAGAAAGCGATGCCGCAAAAAGCACGCCGCGATGACAAGAATGAGAATTGCCAGAGCTATCAATGTCGTCGAATCCCATCGAATTTGCGGAACTGCGTCTCGATTCGAGACCAGACCGAGGAGACCGGCCACTCCGACAAATGGCGAAGCGACCAAGCTCGACACGACCAACACGGGAACGAATCGTCCAATAAAAAATAGAGAAACCATCCCGAAAACAACGATCATCCTGAGTCGTTTCATCAGCGGCCTCATTGATCATCCAAGAAAGACTTTTTGTTCGAGCAGCAGTTTTCGGAGTGCTAAATAATCGACATCTCTGGCCGTCGATCCCGTTTGAGCGGCCAGCGCGGCGGCGCACCCAGCGGCCTGTCCAGTGATCCAGCATGGCACGATGACCCTGATCAATTCGGACATTTTCGGTTCGGCGGAGGCACTTCGTCCTGCGGTCAGAAGATTGTCGATTTTCTGCGGAACCAGAACTCGATATGGAATTTGCCATGCTGGATGTTCACCGACCCAGGCCCCGCCGAATCCGATGCAGTCGTCGAACGACTTTTTGGCTTCTGCGTCTTCCAATGTGAGTGTATGGACACCGCGCAGGACGCGAGTGACACGAACACCGATTTGCGGAGCAGTTTCGACGAGATATGTCTTCTCATATCCGGGCGTGTTTCGAAGGCTTTGTACCTGTTTCCATATCTGCTTCCGATGGTTCATTTCAAGTTTGGAAAGCGTCTTGACATCGAGTCCGTCGCCGTCCGGTCCACTCATGTTGACCCAATTGACACCGGGAATCGGCGTGCTGTCGCCGAGTCCACGCGGTTTTTTCGTCGCTGATGGCGGCTCGGCTTTGTCGAGATTGCCAATTCGATGCACGAGTCCGATCCAATACGTTCGGTTTTCATGTTCACATCCAGCAGCCGCAAAAATATCGCCGTCTCCGGTCGTGTCAATTGTCTGTTTGGCAATGATCGCATGAGGTCCCATCTTCGTCTGAAAGACCGCACCTCGGCAAATATCGCCTTCCATGATCGCATCGAGTGCCCAGCTGTGCAGATAGACATCAATTCCGGCTTCGGAAAGCATTTCAACCAGAAGATACTTGTAGACTTCCGCATCGAGTTCAGGCTCACCTGTGCGATAATCTCGATTAAGACCGTTCGGCATTTTTTCGAGTCGTTGGAGCATTTCTTCGGTCAATCCTCGTCCGACCAGAGGAATATCGGATGATCTGTGCGACAAAATTTTCAGCACGAGTCCGCCGGTAATCAATCCTCCGAAGTGTCCATATCTTTCAACGAGAGCAACCTTTGCACCAGCTCGTGCGGCAGCAATGGCGGCAGTTGTTCCGGCTGCACCGCCGCCGACGACAAGAACATCGGTCTCGGAAATTTGGGGAATGACTCGCGCGGGACGCACGATTTTCCCATCTTTCCATGCACACGGCATCGCACCGTCTCCGGTGACTACTTGTCCTGCGGGAGCATCTTGTCTGGCACGAATATCGGCAAAAGCCGAGTTTGCCGCCATCGCACCAAGGCTCAAACTGCCGGAGCCGAGAGCGAGCTGTTTGAACAAATCACGCCGTGTTAATTCGGAAAATTGCATAACATTTCCTCAATTTGCTTGAAAGTTGGAGTTACTCTTGATGAATGTCAACACAATGGATAGGCAACTCATATGATAGCACTTTGTTGATTGCATTTAAGTCTTGAACCGTGATTTTTAGGATATATTTTCCGCTTTGATTCAACGAAAACCTATACCATGCTTCCCATACTCGTCCGATATCGCGGGGGTCTGTTCGATACGCTGAAAAAAGATTCGGAAAAAGTTTTGGCATGCTCTCGCCGAAATTGATTGCTTTCCCTTTTTCGTTCGTTAAAATCAATGATATCATTGCTGTCACTTCATTCGCCGCATTGACTGACAAGCCTCCTATACCGAACGAAATTTGCACCTGTTCTCCAACGGAAAAGAGATTTGAGCCGGGAACCCATTGCTCTGTTCCACTGATTCCGTGTGATATTGCAACATTTCGCAGTCCAAAAGCGGTTTCTGGTAAAATGACAACATTCTCACTTTTTTTGTACTGAGTACGGCTCAAACGATCATTGACGATTACTTGAAATTCATACTCTCCGGCATCAATCACAGCAGGAACACGGCAGCCGCTTTGCAGAAAAAAGGGAGAATCGTCTTTGAACAACTCGCCTTTTTGTGGGATAAAATCCGTCACATGTGCGATATCTCCAGTGGTTTTATGGACCAAGCGATAACTGTTTTCAAAATCACATTGATTTGACGAGATAAGTGTTGCTGGCATCCGCAGAGAAACGCAGATATTTTCTCCCGGAAAAAAAGAACGCTGCTCCATGCTTCTGGCAGGTCCACCAGGCCCGTAAGTCAAACGAATAGAAATACCAGAGTCACTTGTATCGAAATCCGTCTTTTCAATTGTTTCTTCAGTCCAACCGGTTGAGAGGAGAGAACAAACGAGACAAAACACGATAAAAAATTTTTTTATCGACTTCATTATGTATTGTACTTTTGGAATGAAACGCAAATTGGTTCGTCAAAACAACTTGCTATGGACTTTGAAGTTTACCACATGAGACATCAACAAGACACACGTTGTTGAGTGTATCAAGTAGAAACGTCGGTGTCAATAGGACAAAAAAACACAAAGAAAATCGAGCCGGTGCGTCAGAACCGGCATTTGTTCGGCGGGTGTTTTGGCGAGCCGCCAACGTAAGTTGGCGGGTTTTGTTGCGGACGAACGCCAGCGGCGTTCTGACGTTTTTGATGGTAGTCAATTCCTGCGAAAAGTGGTATACTTTCCATAGCTTAGGTTCCTTTCGGTAAAAGTGATTTTTTTGTTTAGTACCACTATATTAACGAGGAAACTAAGGGACATTTCCTGAGAGAAACAGAATTGTGGCTGCAGTCCACTAACAAGTTTTGTGAACTTCGGAATTTTTTACCACAGAGGGCACGGAGAACACGGAGAATACAAGACACTCTGTGAACTCTGTGTCTCTGTGGTGAAAACTTGTTAGCAGACTGATTGTGGCTGGAAT
>JBOFGF010000095.1:0-3253 GCA_051649005.1 Thermoguttaceae bacterium
TCCACTGGGAGTCGCATCAGAAGCTGCCTGCATTGCTTCTCCTCGCTTTTGGACAAGTCGGAGGCCATCTTCAAATGAAATTGCTCCGGCAAAAACGAGAGCGGTGTATTCCCCCAAACTCAAACCGGCCGTCGCTCCGCACTGTTCCACGATGTCCGGCTGCTTATTTTTCAGTAGTTCCAAATAGGCCAAACTCAAAGTAAAAATAGCGGGCTGACTCATTGCCGTCGAATCAAGTTCCTCGGCGGGTCCAGTGAGGCACAATTTTGTGAGGTCATATCCCAGCACACTTTTTGCTCGGGCAAACAACTCCTGAGCGGGAACAAAATCATTCAGAATGGACTCTCCCATTCCTACAAATTGCGCACCCTGTCCAGGAAACAATAAGGCGACATGAGCAGCCATGTTTCATAAAGGCGACCAAACGCCAGAAAATAAAAGGATATAAATTCCAATAAGAGATGACATGTAAGATTACTCACCAAACACGACATCAATTATTCCATATTGATTATGCTTTTTTCGGTGTCACCACTTGTCGGCCATCATAATATCCACAATTGGGACAGACGACATGCGTCTGAACTGCGGAGCTGCATTCGGGACAGTTTTGTCGCTCGATCAGCTTTTTGTGGTCATGAGCCCGGCGAGAACCGGTGCGTGCATTACTGTGTTTTCTTTTTGGAACCGCCATAATAAAAGACTCCCAGCGAAATAACGATCAAAAAAACTTGAAAAACAAGATTCTGTAAAAAAGACCAATTTTGTCAGACACTGCTGAACAAAGATCGACCACGATGTAATTTTATCGAAATTCACTTCGACAATTCATCATCGAAGCAGTATCATAAATTAAAATGATCATCTTGTCAAGTAGCAGGACTCCATCATTTTGACATTTTTGGCAAAAATGTCAAACTTGTTTGTTTTTTGGCAAAATTGCTTTCACCTCGTTCAAATTCACACTCCGTTTCAGTCCAGATTATCGGTATATTTTTGCTTTCAGCAATTTTTTAGAAAATTTTATTAGTTTCTAAAAAACGCACATTCTGCAAAAAATAGTGTAAACGGCGCAAAATTGGTGTTTCGTTCAGCGAGTCGCAAATGTTATTCGGCGGCTCGCCAAATGAACATCCTATTCATCATCTGTTTCGCATTTTTCAGCATCTCTCTTTTGGCGGAATCGTTCTTCGATAGTCCACGCGAGTCGGCCGAGTAAACGGATGTATAATAAATGTGTGATTATCGCAATTGTTATGAGGATGGGAATCAAAAATGATATTGGAATGACAGTATAAACAATCTCGGCCGCAGCAAGTGCGAGAATGCACAAAATGCCCGAAAGACAATAAAATCGAAGCCACAAAAATGGAAAACGTCGCAGTGAACCACACGTTCCCGGTGCCAAAAGTCCAAAGACAGAACTCGTTTCCATGCTCGAAAGAAACATGATCGGAAAGAACAACACACCAGAACCGAAAATCAGAAGAACATTGTAAAATAAATCATAAACATTGTTATAAATTTCGCCTGATGTGGTGGACGTGCAATATGAAATGAAATAGCCCGGCAACATGGCGACAACAAACACTGCTGGAAACCAGAGTGTGAAACCACATCCATCCAAAAAATGGTCGCTCATCCAGTCGTCGCCAGTCGATTTGTCGTTTCCGGCGGATGAATTGGAAAATAAAATTTGAGACATCTGCCCCAAAATGGCAATTGCGGGAATACTGAAACCAAGAGCGCAAATGACTCCGATGACAACAAAAAGAGTGTTGTACAATGCGATCAAGACCCCAATTGCCGTCGTCATCAGTCCAATAAAAGCAACGATTCTGGCAAGAATTCGCGGGTCATAAAAAAACCGAAACAGGCCAGTCCAGAGAGGAAAACGTGGCAAATCAGGTCTTTCTACATCTGGAAAAACGAATTTCTCATCGAATTTCGATTCCATATTATTTCGTTCTTTTTCGATTTGTTCTTCAGCAATTTCTTTTCGAGTCTTCTTTTTTTTGTCACGTTTTTGTTTCTTTTTTTGCTCCTCACTTCGTTCTTGCATTTCTTCATGAGCGGCATTTGCCATTGCCGTTTCAAGGAGACGTTTCATGTGTGCTTCAAGAATTGGAGGCCGAGTCAGCGAACCATCGTCTTTGATACTGTAACTTTCCGAAGTCATTTCGAAAGGAACGATTTTATCTTTTGGAACATTTTTGATTTCATTCGGATGTTCACAGTCGGGACAGATTTTAACACCTCCGATTTCACTTTCGCGTGCATACATTCGAGTCGCACAAATACTGCATATTACTGGGACGAGTCCACCGGAGCCGGTCTGTTCCATTCGTGGTTCGTGTGCTAATCCGAAAGACGCGTTCCCTTCGAATGACTTGCTCGGACTCGTATCTTTTGCAGATGAAATTGGGAGCGGCGGGACTGCCGTTTTGGTATCACAATCGGGACACGTCAACATCGAGCCGATCTGTTTTTCGGTCGCATACATGAGAGTATGACACAATTTGCAGTAAACGGAAATCAATTTTTTATCCTGCTCAGACCGGCGCGGCGGAGTCGTGCCATCTGCAATTCCATAAGTTGCCGCCGCAGGTTTTCCGAGTCCTGCCATGATTTTGTCGAGTTTCGCATCGAGAGCTTCATCTGATTTTCTCGCCATTTCCTCTGAAACGAGAATTGAAGTGCCACAATCTGGACATGTCACTCGACTTCCGACCTGCGATTTAGTGGCAGCAATAGTGGTGTGGCAAATTGAGCAGTACACGGAAAAAACATGCACTTTTTGTTCGGTTCGGTCGAGAGGAGATTCATCGATTTCGTACAAATTCTGCTGCGAATCGGTTTGTCCATCTTTTATTGTGCTTTCTGCGGGGACAGTGAGCGACACATAACAAGCAGGGCAATAAAGCGTTTTTCCAATTGCTTTGGGAGATGCTTTCAAAGCATGGTGACAACGAATACACCGGAAACGAATTGACATTGTAGAAATGCTTTCAATTTGTTATTGTAACTAAATCACAAGAAATCAGGGGCAGTAAAAAATTAGTATGTGTTCACGGATATTGTGTGTTTTTTCATAAATTTCCATAAATACAGATGAAATTTGCTGATTATGCTGGATTAAGGGGCGGTTTTTTTGTGTTTTGTACGGCAGATGTAGCCACCAACAGATTTTCCAACCAACAGTCGGCATACCGCTTGCCATTCAGTCTCTCCGCTGGACAACGCGCGCCGCCAT
>JBOFGF010000096.1:0-6207 GCA_051649005.1 Thermoguttaceae bacterium
ATTCTCACTCCAATGTTGAATGTTTTGCGGTGGTCTGGGCCAGTTACTTCGAGGAGCTTATATTCGGGTGAATTTCCATGATTTTTTTGTGCATATTGCTGCAAAATTGATTTGAAGTTGTCTGCATCGTGATCATCGAGCATTTTTTCAATCTCTTTTTGAAAATGCCGAAGTATGAATTTTTTCGCCTGCTCGAATCCACCATCTAAATAAATGGCAGCAATTAGAGACTCCATCGCATTTGCGAGAATTGAATGGGGAATTTGGTTCGCCTGACAGAGACCGCGCCCCAGTATCAAAAAGTGATTTAGTCCGATTTCAGATGCAACTTTCTGGCAAGTAGTGCGAGAGACAACTGAAGATTTGATTTTCGTCATATCTCCTTCGAGCAAATTCGGAAAACTTGTGAATAATTCGGTGCATATTACATAACCGAGAACGGCATCGCCCAAAAATTCCATCCTTTCATTCGAGTCGAATGGTGTGTCAGCACCAGAGGAATGTGTGAGTCCGCGCCGCAGCAAGTCCGTGTTCCGAAATTGATAACCGATTGCTTTTTGGCAATTTGTGAGAAATGTTTGTAAGTCCATCACCATTCTTTCGCCTCCCAAAGTCGTTGTACATATTTGGCTAAAATATCAGTTTCGATATTTACTTTGTCACCGACTTTTCGGCTTCCGAGTGTCGTGACTTTGAGCGTATACGGAATCAGAGCGACACTAAAACAAGTCGGATCACATTGAACGAGAGTGAGACTGACACCATCAATGGCAACAGAACCTTTTGAAGCCATCTGAGCAGCCAATTCGTGAGAAATACCAAAATAGTAATTTTGCCAGTCGCCGAGGTTTTCGATCCGAATCAATTCCGCCTGACCATCAATGTGTCCACTGACAAAGTGGCCGCCGAGACGGTCTCCAAGTGCGAGTGCTCGCTCCAAATTGACTGGACTTCCTATCTGCAATAGACCTAAATTGGTGCGAGCAAGCGTTTCTGGTCCAGCTTGGAAGGTCAATGTCGATTCCGTTTTCTCAACAACTGTCAAACAGCATCCATTGACAGAAATACTGTCGGCGACGCAAGTTGTTTCGGCAATGATTTTTTCTTCAATGACAATACGACAGCCGGGTGGTTCTGATATCACAGCAGCAACACGACCGAGAGATTCAACAATACCTGAAAACATCTGAAAAATATGGGATTTTATGAGGAAATTTCAAAAAACGAGTGTAAACAGTTTAGTTTCATCCGGCTTTCATGGAAAGCGGTTGTTTCGCAAAAACAAGCAAATTGTCGCAAAATTTTCACAACAACAAGCGACATTTTGTCCCCGTTTATAGCACGTCTGGTTTTTGCTTTCATAAATATGCAGGCTGTTTTTGGGGACGAACGACTTTTTTCCTGCCATGCTATTATGGGAAAATTAGGCCAAATCACGATCTTCAAACAAAAGGAGTGAAACGATGAGAGCGGCGGTGCAATAAAGGAGTGAATACAAAGCGGCCCAGGCGACATAATACCAAGGGAGCGATGTCCCCATGGCAATCGCTGTTTCCATGCTGAAATGATTCAAACTCGGCAAAAACGCACTGAGCAAATTGGCGACGAACTCGACTGGACGTAATTGTCCGATGGATGACTGCACAATGTCTGGGATCAAATTTCCGAGAAGGTAGATGGAAAGCGTGATTGTCAAATTCGGCAAAAGTGGAAGTCGAGTCGAAATGGCGATGGCAATGGCGGCGAGTATGATCGTTTCAAAATAGGCCAAAGCAAGACCCGGCAAAATATCATAAACTGCGCGGGCACAATCAATTGCAAGTGGAATTTCTTTTGACGACTCTCGGGCATCATAAACCAATTTATACGAAACCGTATTCAGAAAGAAAGAACCGAGAATTAGAAAAAGAAGCGAGACAGCGATCATGACACCGGCATATTTTCCAATGACGAATTTGACGCGACTGAGAGGTTTCGCCAGTGCCATTAGTGCCGTTTTGCCATCGATCTCATCCGCGATTGTCGTACTTGCTGTCCAGACGGCCAGAAAAACGGCAATCAATTTAACGACTGTGAGTCCCTGCATGATGACAATTTTTATATCATCCCCGAGTGTGTTATATGGAATCAACAAAAAAATGAAGAGGGCAAAAATTCCGAAAAGAAGTAAAATCAGAAAAAGTGGTTGATACAGAGCTTCTTTTGCTGTGACCCAGGCGACAGCACCAACTTTTGGAAAAACCTGCCGAATTGAAAACACAATGAGTCCAAAAAGGATAAAAGAGCAGAGAACACCGAGATCAATGTATTTCAAACCGGAAATCCAAGCAGGAATCGACAGTGCAAATAGGGAAATTGCTGGCATGGTGCGACGAAGATGAAAAAAGGAAAACTTTCTTGGATGATACGAAAGATGAATACAAAAAAAGAACCACTCGTATTCTACACGAATGGTTCATCATATTCAAGTATATCCACAAAAAGATTAGGACAATTTTGTTTTTTTCACAATTTTGCAGAAATTTTCATTCATCAAACCA
Organism: Thermoguttaceae bacterium; assembly: GCA_051649005.1. Lineage (GTDB taxonomy): Bacteria > Planctomycetota > Planctomycetia > Pirellulales > Thermoguttaceae > WRKP01. The sequence continues at coordinate 2,541 of JBOFGF010000096.1, forward strand.
TTATTTCCATTTATGCGCTCACCGGTTTATACTGCGCATCATCATCAATTGGCGGTTTCGACCATACTTTTGCAAGTACAGCACAGAAAACGTTTATTTCACAAAACAAAGCAAAATAAAGCAATTTCCCCAAAAAGGGACGCCCCGAAGTGTCGTTTTATGGCACTTCGCAGTATAAAACGACATCGCATTTGAATCACTCAGATAATGCCGCCATGTGTGCGGAATGGAGTCATGTGACTCGGTTGATCGAGCATCCAGAATCTCTCCCACTCATCGTGAATCAAACGGAGATTTTCCGAAGTGTTCAGAAGTTGATAGTTGCGACGCACCGGATCGCCTGAATAAATGGGGAAAAGGCATCCCGTCGACCCGAGGACGACAAAACCGATAAAAACTGCAAGTACAAATTTCTGGAACATGGTATTCCTCGTTCAATTCACTTTCAATAAGGAAACGGCAATAGACAACAGGAATGGACAAGAGTATCTGCCTCCAATTCGTTTATCGGAACAACGTCATCATAATCTGTAACAATCTTTCCGTTCTTTCCATTTTTTCCTTTGCTCGCCATTTTTTCCAGTGAAACACCAATGCCAATTGAGATAATTATGCAGTATACTGCTGTAAACTTCAGTAAAATGCTCAGTAAAACTGAGTAAAACTTCAGTAAAAAGCATAAACTTCTATTCGATGCAGATTTCGTTTTTTATCGTGTCAATTCCAGGTTCGAGACGAAGCATCATCTCGAAAAGATCGCGGGACCGGACCGACGGTGCTGTGCCAGTCAGTGTAATTGTGCGCCCACTAAATTTGCACTGCACGGAAGTCAGTTTCAATCGCTGCTCAATTCGTTCGACTATCGACATGATTTCCTGCGGAGGGAATTCTTGGTCGTCTTCTTTTTGGAACGATGGCACTGCTCGTGTCAAATCACGCAGCGGAAATTCGACGAAATTAAGATCAATTCGCGGCGAATAGCGTTTTGTCCTCTTATCAACACTTTCCACGACTACAAGATTGATTTCAGGAATAACCTCCTCTGTTACCAATTTTTGCCCTTCATCAATGGCTGAACGAACCGATTCTTCTGTGTTTTTTACAGAATTTCCCGCACTGAGGTCCGATAAAATAGTATCAAGTGTGTCTGTCAATGTAAAATCTTTGCCAGCATCGCCGGTTAATGCCGAAATAGTTTCTTCGACCGATGGAAAACTATCTGTCGGCATTTTTTGGGCCAAAACGCTTGTTGCAAAAAACGACAGCAGAATCGATAACACCAAAATAGCCAGAGTATTTGTCAAAAATGAAAAATGAAATTTCATGGCAATAATAGATTTCTAAGTTTTCACGAAACGACCGCCTTCTCCAAAAGCGGGGCGGCAAATTTGTTTTCATCAACTGAAATGGAACAGGAATTCATCAACTGAAATGGAACAGGAAAATGTCGCCATCTTTCACAATGTAATCTTTCGACTCCCGTCGAACGAGGTTTTCCGCTTTGACAGCACGTTCACTTCCGAGTCGAATAAGGTCTTCGGCGTTCATAATTTCTGCTCGAATGAATCCTTTTGCCATGTCCGTGTGAATAGCGGCGGCGGCATCCAATGCGGTCCCGCCTTTTGCCACGAGCCATGTACGAATCTCTTTTTCTCCCGCTGTAAGAAAGGTCGTTTGCCCGGAAACATCAAGCAACATTTTTATTATCGACGCTTTGTTACTACTTGGGAGTTGCATTTCTTGTAAAAATGCCAATTTTTCCGATTCTGCCATCTTTTCCATCTCTAATTCGAGACTGACACTGACCGCAATTGCCGGAATGTCGGTTTGTCCTAAATTGGCATATTTCAACAAATCCGTTTCATCGTCCGGCGTATTGACGAGAATCATTCGTGGTTTGCCACTCAAAAGCCGAAAACCTCGAACAACTCGCTGCTGTTCAAGTGTTAATTGGTCTTCCTTGATTGGTTTCTCATTTTCGAGTCCCTCCTGCAATGTTTTGAGCGTTTCAATTTCAAATTCTAATCGTTCCCGCTCCGTTTTGGGGACGGGACGTTTACTCTGCTCAATAACTTTCTCGATTCGATTTGTGACGATTTCGAGATCGGCGAGTGTCGTGTCAGCATTGAACGCCCCAATTTCTTTGAGCGGATCAGCACCATCGAAAGTTGGAACGACCCAGACGAGTGCATCAGCTTCCCGCAATTGGGCCAATCTTGCCGGATTTCCTTGTTGGTCTCGACTCAGACCAGGAGTATCGACGATTTCGATTAATGCGTAAGTCGTTTTTTTCGGTTTATAAATTTGGCTCAGTGCTTCAAAACGTGCCTCTGGAACAGGAACCATCGCCGATTGCAAACTATGTGCCATCGACGGATCGGGTGCCACTCCAGTGAGCCAGTGAAACAACAAACTTTTCCCGGAGCTTTTATATCCGACAAGTCCAATTTTCATTATGATGTCTTTCTAATTTTGTGTCAGTTGGTTCTCGGTGTGTCAGTTGGTTTTCGGAGAGATTATCGAAGTTTGAATTTTGCAGCAAGTTTTTTCTGCCGTTTTTGACGCGATCTCCGCACCTTACTTACTTGTTTGGTTTGTAACATTTATACCGATTATTGTATACCAATTATTGTGGTCATTGTCATGGTGTTCTACTTGGCGAATTTGTGGAATTTGGAATTGGTGTGTTTTGGCCTGCCTGATCTGTTTTTTGGGCATCTGCAATAACAGTCGAAAGTGGTTCGCCGTTTCCAATTCGCTGAAGAAGATTACATAACTCTTTTAGTTCGTCCTGCTTTGTCATTTCGTACAAAATTCCCCCTCTTTTGGCTTCGTCCATTGACAAAAGCATTGTCAAAACACGATTTGTGTCGCCGGAATCTTTGATAATTCCGAGAATAATGTCTTTCGCAAATTCAGGGTCCGCATTTTCTATCAGGCGAGTCTCCTCGGCCAGCCCAGCAGCTTTCGACTTGTCGAGTGCGTCCTGCATCGTTTTTTTGAATGCCTTTTCTCGGAGATCAATCTGTTTCAGTTTTGCATCAATTTTCTTTTCATCCGCCAGTAATTTTTGCGTGACATTTTCATCGAGAGATAGTCCACTGAATTCATTTTCACGCAACTTTTTTGCACGAATCTGCAAAACGTCGTCGTAACTCATCTTGGCGACACGTTCTTCGACTGCCTTTTTTATGTCGCTGATATCGAGTCCTTGTGCGATGGCGAGCATTTGCATCCATTTTGTATTGTCAATGTTCCAAGCATATTTGAGGTATCCAGACAAAAGAAGAATGGCAAAGAACATACTGGCGCCGCCATATAATGCGAGAGTTCCGGTGATTCGAAGAATTTTATCAAACATATTTATTCACTATTTTTGCATAATTTTCATAACATTATTTTCATAACATAAGAAGATGAAAAATGCGTGTGCCACACAGTTCGTTATTTTCGGTGTTGCTTTCGGTCATTGTATCATACTAAAATATGATCGGCAAGTGCGGGCCGAGATTGAATCGCATAACATTTCAGTCCGATAACAAGTTTTCTATTTTGCTGAAATTGACAAAATAGGAGCCGGAAAGGAGCGACCACAGGGAGCGTATTGACGGTCCAAAAGAGGTGAGATTGCTCAATATAGGATGAGTTTAACGCTCAATACCGTCAA
>JBOFGF010000097.1:0-3238 GCA_051649005.1 Thermoguttaceae bacterium
ATGGCGGCGCGCGTTGTCCAGCGGAGAGACTGAATGGCAAGCGGTATGCCGACTGTTGGTTGGAAAATCTGTTGGTGGCTACATCTGCCGTACAAAACACAAAAAAACCGCCCCTTAATCCAGCATAATCAGAAAATTTTTACTATCATGGACTTTTTTCAACATCAACAACAAGCAAAAAACCGGACTTTTCTTTTGGTGGTTTTGTATGGAGTCGCCCTGTTTTTACTAATCGCTGCATTTTATGCAATTGTGGCGTGCTGTTATGCGGGAACACTGAGCGACGAAGAAGCGATGCAATTTGAACGCAACTTTTTTATCGACCCACTTTTGCTTTTTTATACGATTTCTGGTGTTTCGTTGATTGTTTTTGGAGGCAGTTTTGTGAAAACAATGTCACTTGCATCAGGCGGTGGTAAATCGGTCGCCGAAATGCTCGGAGGACGTTTGATTTCGCCCGGCAGTGTTGATTTGGCAGAAAGGCGACTTTATAACATTGTCGAAGAAATGTCGCTGGCATCGGGCGTTCCTGTTCCGAGTATTTATGTCATGGACCACGAACCCGGCATCAATGCGTTTGCGGCGGGATTTGCTCCCAATGAAGCGGTCATTAGTGTCAATCGAGGCACGATGGAACTGCTGACTCGTGATGAATTACAGGGAGTCATCGCCCATGAATTTTCACATATTTTGAATGGAGATATGCGGCTAAATTTACGACTGATCGGCATATTGTTCGGATTGCAACTTCTTGTCCTCGTCGGATATTATGCGATGAGATTTGCAAATATAATTTCTTTTGAAAGTCGTGGCAGTGGTAATAACAAAAACAATGGAGCAGGCGCGGCAATTGCCATTTTGGGTGCTGGTCTGGTGCTGATGATTCTTGGTTATATCGGAATGTTGTTCAGTGCCATCATTAAAGCGGCTATTTCACGACAGAGAGAATTTTTAGCCGACTCATCAGCAGTACAATTCACACGAAATCCAGACGGAATTGCCGGTGCTCTCAAAAAAATCGGATGCCCAAGTATTGGAAGTGATGTGAAAAACGAACATGCCGCCGAAGCAAGTCATCTCTTTTTCGGAAATGTATGCTCTGCTTTTTCATTTGGCGAAATGTTTGCGACGCATCCGAATTTGACGACGCGGATTCGGAGAATTGATCCTTCGTTTGATGGCAAATTTCCGTCTCAGATTTTTCCGGTCAATATCAGAGCAGAGGCCGATTCAACCAATAAAAAAGTAAATTCAAGACCGACGATGCCTCTTGATCCATTCCGGCAATTGAATCCACTTGCCGGTGCAATGCAAACAATGGGCCTCGTAAATATGCCACCAGTTACTGCGGCGGAGGGATCGCTGGAAAACATTCCAGAAGATGTGGCAGATGAAGCGCGAAATCCACTAATGGCAAAAGCTCTATTTTACATGATGCTGCTCGATTCCGATTCCGACATTAGACAAAAACAGATTGCAGCTCTCACCGCACAAGAAACTCCTTTCATTCTTCAGTCGATCCAAAAATTATCACCTCGCATGAACGATTTGGCGGCAGATGCCAAAATTCCACTTGCACAAAGAATGATGGCTTCACTGCGCCAATTGACACCGGCACAATACAAACAATTTGTGGCGGCAGTCGATTCTCTCATTGTTGCCGACAATAAAATTGATCTCTTTGAATACACCATTCGATCACTTTTGCTTCGTGATTTAGATATTCATTTTGGACTCGCAAAACCACTTTTGGTAAAATTCAAAACTCTCGAATCGGTCCGAAAAGAAGTTGTGATAACACTGACATATCTCGCACTCGCAGGCCACGAAAATCGTGAACTGGCCTCCGCCGCTTTTGAGTCGGCTCAAAAGCAAATCGGCCTCTCCGATCCAATTTGCCCAAACTCTGAATGTACTGTCACTAATTTGGATCGTGCGCTTCGAGTGCTGGCCGAAACAACACCAACATTAAAAAAACAAATATACCAATCGTTTTTGCACTGTGTCGATTTTGACGGGAAAGTAACTGTCAAAGAAGGCGAACTGATGCGTGCCATCGCCGCCATGATGGCAATTCCGATGCCAAATTTCAAGTGATTTTTAGTATTCGTTCATGTTTGGAGAGTCACCAACGTAAGTTGGCGGGTTTGTTGCACAATCTCCGTGAACGGATACAAGAATTCATATTTGCCGGCATTTTACTTTTCGGCGAAAGTCTAACAACTTAATTCACATGCCACAGTCGCCGACTTATGAACGCGCTGCGTCGATTCTTATCACTATTGTGTTGCTGGGAGGAAGTGGTGTTTTGGTTCTCTTTCTGCTCTGGCTTTCCACATTCGTGTTGGCACCGCACAAAAGTGCGGCAGTTCTCATTGTGCCAGTTGGAGTCGGCGGCGGTGATCCAAATTGGAATGAAAGTGATCCGAATGTTCTCGATTCAGGCGATGAAATGGCAAATGACGAGCCAACATTTCTTGAGTCAGTGGAAATGCTCGATCTCGTCGTGTCAAAAAATATCGCCGTATTAACCGATTCTACTCCATTCAATGATCCATTCTTTTCGTTTGAAGGCAAACGCGGGGATGGTCGAACAAAAGGCGATGGAACTGGTCCAGCGGGTCCGCCGCGCCGCTGGGAAGTTCGTTTTGGAGTCGGACTTACAATTGACCAATATGCCAGAATGCTCGATTCATTTGGAATCGAATTGGGCGTTTTGATGCCCGGCGGAAAAGTGAAAATCATCTCGCAACTTGCTGCCAAAAAACCTCTGGTGAAAGAAATTGAGGCATCTGAGGAAGAACGATATTATCTAACATGGATCAAAGAAGATGAAAACGCCGCAGCAGACCGCACTTTGATCGACAAAGCGGGAGTCGATCATCGTGGTCATCTCATTCTCCGTTTTTTGCCAAAATCTCTGGAGGAGGAACTTTTGCGACAAGAAGTGGAACAATCCGAAAAAGCTGGCCGAGTCGGCTCCGTCCAATCCTCTTATTTCCGTGTCGTAAATAAAGAAAATGACAAATATCAATTCGAGATTTATCACCAAATATATTGAAATTTGTCGTTAATTGTAACAAAATTGAAGATTTTGCCAAATAAGGCTTTCGCCAGAAAATAAAATACCCAAATACAAAAACATTTCGTGCGATTTTCGCGTCGATGTTCGTGAATTTCGTGGTTAAAATAAGATTTTTCTCTCACAGAGGCGCAGAGGACACGGAGGATTTGTCGT
>JBOFGF010000098.1:0-7422 GCA_051649005.1 Thermoguttaceae bacterium
AAATTTTTTGTTCTTCGTCGGAAAGCCGAACGATGTATATTTTTTTCATGGTAAACCTCCGTGTGTTGAAAACGGATATTATACCACAACTTGCCAAAACAGGTCAATCCCAATCGTTAATGTTTACAAGGCACTAGGAAGCATCTGCAAGTTGTTTCAATTTATTGAGTTTCTGACTAACAAAATCACGCTGTTTATTATCATGTTTCTTTCTCTCTTCTTTTTTTGTCGATTGGTCTCGATTTCGCTTTTCTTCGATCATTCGTTCCTGCACTGCCGGAGGGAAGACCGAAAAACGAATGCGAAATGCGCGAAATCCTTGTTTCAATTTTGTTGCGTATAATCGAGACAATTCTTCCTTCAAAGCGGCGGCTGTTTCGAATCCATCCGGTTTGGCATCATCATCATCTAAATCGGCGATTTTGACTTCATCAACTGAGCAAATGGAAATATAACCAATTCCGGGAATGTAACTTCTCTGGCCGGGCTTCATTTTTCGGTGATCCCACAATCGAATCGTCTGGGTTTTCTCTCCAGTCCGAATCGCATTCATAAATTTTTTTTTGAAAAGTAACATTTTGTGGAATTCATCCTTAATTTTATTTTATTTGTTCACGAAGTTTTGGTTTAGTTCCCCTCTTTTCAATGAGGAGCAGGTGTGGTTTTATTTGGATTTCTTGGCGAGTCGAACCACCCCGACCAGCGGACACCCATCATTAAAAAGGAGGTGTGTTTATAAGGAGGTGTGTTTATGTGAGTGAACAGATTCGTTTTATCATCATCATCATTCTTCATGTCACAATGCGAACTTTTGATGGTGCAATTTTCTTGATAGTTTTTTTTGCGGGTGTATTGGGAGGTGTATTGGGAGGTGTATTTGGAGGTGTATTTGCGGGTGAATTTGAATTAGTGGATGAATTTTGGGCCGCCGCCGACTCGTTTTGCGATGCGGAATCGGTGTTTTCGACAGCAGATGGGGAACCATCTGCGGCATTTTTTTCAACATTCGCACTTTCAACATTCACGCTTTCAACATTCGCACTCGTTAAACTCGAACTGCGTGAATTTCCACTGTCTGACTTTGAAGGCGTGGATGGTTTGACAGATAACATAGTAATCATTCCCGCCTCATTTTCGGCGACAGTTGCATCATCGGTGAGACGATGTTCACTCAGTGAGACAGGAGCGGTCGGTCGATTAGACATCTCAATTTGTGATGCCGATAAAACTGGGGCGGGAGTTACTTTGAATGACAACTCGCCAACAGTGAAAGTGGCATCAAACGGAAATGGAATCGGGCCATCAATGAAATCCCCATTAAACAGAGTCCCATTCAGAGAACCGCAGTCACGAAGAAAAAGTGCGTCATCTTTCATGAATAACTCGCAGTGTTGCCGACTCATTGAAGGATGAGCTATTGTCAATGTTACATCTTTACTCCGCCCGATGATACAAGGTGTGTTGACTTTTCTGCTCCCGCGCAGAGTGCCGCCCAAAAAAATCGATACAACTATTTCCATAGGACTTTCCTTGTAGTGTCTAATGTTTTTTGAATACTGCCAGCAATAAATACAAAATTTGATGTTTATTCAGCTTTCGTGGAAAGCTGTTGTTTCGCAATAACACGCGAATTTTCACAAAATTACGGTGAGAAAAGCGACATTTTGTCACCGTTTTCAATGTAATTTTTCAAAGTAATCGAAAGTAATCGTGAACACTCGTGGACACTGAGTGTCACTAAATGTTATTGTATCACACAGATAAAAGATTCGCAACTGAAAAAGATGCAAATAAAATTTTTCTAAAAAATTATTTTTTATGACTGGATTTTTCATTGCACACTTGTTATACTCTCATTCAGCTTGGACAGGTGATTCGCTTGTCAGATTCGACCACCATGCTCGTTTTCCCCGTTTTATCAATGTTTTAACCAAATAAGGAATAGAATTATGTTGCAAACAACACGTCGGACATTCCTGCAAACAGCGACAGTCGCCAGTGCTGGCTACTTTGCTGCTGCTGGAAACGCCCAAGAAGAAAGCAATTCACCAAATGAAAAACTCGGAGTCGCCTGTATTGGTGTCGGCGGCAAAGGTGACAGCGACTCGAATAATGCCGCCCAGTTCGGCAATATGGTCGCCATTTGTGATGTTGACAAAGGAACGCTGGAAGGAAAAGGAAAGGCTGAAAAATTCCAAAAAGCGAAAAAATATGTTGATTTCCGTGAAATGTTGGACAAACATAAGGACGAAATTGATATTGTAACAATTAGTACGCCGGACCACATGCACGCGGCCGCAACTTTGATGGCAATGAGAATGGGTAAGTCGTGTTATACACAAAAGCCACTGACACGAACAATTTATGAAGCTCGCAAATTAGCAGAAGTCGCCAAAGAAAAAGGCGTTTGCACCCAAATGGGTAATCAGGGGACCGCTCTCGATTCCTCTCGAACGGCAATTGCTCAATTGAAAGCCGGTGTAATTGGAAAACCCACCGCCGTTTATGTTTGGTCGAATCGTCCAGTTTGGGCACAGGGTCCCAATCGCCGAATGACGATGGACAGTTTTGCCAAAGACGCTCGCTCCAAAATGAAGGGGAAAGAAGCGATGGCTGAAAAGGTCATTTGGGACAAATATGGTGAAATTCAGCGAAATTTGGAGCGAGTTGAATGGCGCAACTGGATTGGAACGGCTCCTTATCGAGAATTTTTCCCAGGTTTGTATCACACGTTCCAGTGGCGCGGCTGGTGGGATTTTGGCAGTGGCGCACTCGGAGACATGGCATGTCACCACATGACAGTGCCTTTCACCGCCTGCGAATTGAGAGACCCCACATGGGTTCGGGCCAAGTCTTCTGGGCATGATTTCGACAGTTTTCCCGCCAGTTCGCTCATCGAATTTGAATTTCCTGCGACTGAAAACCGAGGAAAAATTCCGTTTAACTGGTATGATCGCAAAGGAAATCGACCAGATCAGGCAATTTTTGCCGAGTATGGAATCGATAAACCTTCTGACAGTGGAACTCTTATTGTCGGTGAAAAAGGCGCGTTTTACAGCTCCGACGACTACTGCGGCAAGTATGAATTGCGTGCAAAAGGCGGCGAAGCGATCAAACCGCTGGAAAATGTTGAAGTGGTTTATGCCGAAAACAAAGGAAACAATGATATCAATAATATGTACGAATTGTTCCGCGCAGTGAAGGCTGGAAAACCTTCGATTTGCGACTCGAACTTTGTTGACAGAGCCGGACCACTAACAGAAACCATTCTTCTCGGAAACCTCGCCGTTTGGGCCGCCGCACAGGGTGGACCGGATGGGGCACTCGGAGAATGGGGAGAAAAAATCGATTGGGATGCTAAAAATTTGAAGGTCACGAATCTCGCCGATTTGAAAACGCCGGGAGTCGCCGATCTGGTCAAACCAGTTTATTCCGATGGATATATTCTCGACTAATCGAGTTGATTCGCCTTTGAATCACTGAAATGGATAAAAAAAGCCGAGGACATCAGGTTGTTTCTCGGCTTTTTTGTGTGAATTTTTTATCGTTTTGTAGTTTTGCCTTCAACTAATACCATTGTCCCAACTGAGGAGTAATCGGAGTGAACAATATGCGAGAAAAAGTTTTTGTGACCGGATCATCGGGACTGATTGGAAGCAAAGTGGTCGAACTTCTTCTTGAACGCGGATATGCAGTGCGAAGTCTTGTTCGTACATTTGAAAAAAATACAGAAATACAGAAAGAAATGCAGAATAGTTCCGTCTATGCGGCAAAAAATCTAGGTCAATTGGAATTTATTCTTGGCGATATTACCGATTTGGAGTCATTGCAATATGCCATGCGTGGCTGTCAAAACGTGATTCATTTGGCTGCGTATGCAAAAAGCTGGGCATCATCTCCAAAGGTATACGATTCAGTCAACATTGATGGCACACGAAATGTTTTCACTGCGGCGCAAGAATGTGGTGTGCGACGGATTGTTTGGACATCAACTATTGTCACACTCGGACCAACAAAAAATGGAGAAATCGGCGATGAAATGAAGCCGCGAGAAACGAACTTTTTTTTCACAGAATACGAACGAAGTAAAACGCAGATGGAGCATGAATCGGCGAGCTGGATCGCACAGGGACTCCCACTTGTCATCGTCAATCCGACGCGTGTGTTTGGTCCAGGGCATCTTTCTGAGTCGAATACAGTGACTCGGCTGATTTATGACTATCGACGTGGACGATTTCCTTTTCTCTTCAATTTTGGGAAAAATGTTGGAAATTACGCCTTTGTCGATGATGTGGCGATGGGACATATTTTGGCAATGGAGCAGGGACGTGTGGGAGAACGATATATTTTGGGGGGCGAAAATGCAACTCTTAAAGAATTTTTCGATATTATTGCCAAAATCGATAATAAAAGACGACTGCAAATTCCAATAAAATGGTTTATTCCGATGATATTGGCCCACTTTTTTGAACAACGAGCCAAATGGTTCGGGATGTATCCGCTGTTCACGCCCGGATGGATACGAACATTTCTTGCTGATTGGGCTTTCAACTGCAAAAAAGCGGAAAAAGAATTAGGATATAAAATCACACCACTTGAAGAAGGAATTCGGCGGACTTGCGCGTGGCTTTCAGAATCTCAAAAAACTTGATAAATACTACAATCGATACAATCAGCAATCGCACATAAAATAAGTCTCATTTTCATCTCCGTTTTTCTCACGTTTTAGCAGAAAAACTAAATTAGCTGATACAATGCGCCGATAGAACGAAAACAGGTTCAAAATGTTTCTGGGAGAAATTCGTGGAATTTTTTTGACAAAGTGGATTTTAGCAACTAGAATAAACAGAAGCGATGTGAGTGCATCTGGATTTGTGATGTCGTCTCAATTGCTCTCCTTGTTTCGGAAAACCATGTTCGCAACTCGTGAACCAAGAATGAAGAGTCTATTATGAACCTAGTCGGAAAAATGTTCATCGTCGTGATCTTCATTGTGAGCATCATATTCATGGCTCTCTCGATTGTTGTTTACACGACACGGACAGACTGGAAAGCACGGGCATCTGTCTTAGAACTGGAATCCAAACAAAGAACGGAGCGGCTCGCATCACTAGAAAAGTCGCATCAGAAAGAGATTAGTTTGTTTAGTGATGAAATTGCCAGACGTGCTAAAACGATTGTGGCACTCGATAAAAAAGCCGCCGAGTTGAAAAAAGAAAAGGAAACATGGGAAAGTGAAGTAAAAGATCGCAAAGAAAGTTTGGAGTCGCAACTCGAAAAACTGGGATTGTCCCATGAAAACCTCGAAAAATTGCGAAAAGACATCGATAAACTGCGAGAAAATTTTCGCTCCATTCAAAATGAATGGGCAGCTTTGTCCACAGACCTCGTCGGCAAAACGGATGAATCACACGCACTTGCACTGAGACTTGCCTCGCTCCGTGCGGTTTCCGAACAGCTGAAAAAAAATTATGAAGATGCCCTCGATATTTTGAAAAAAAATAATTTACAATCCGAATCAGACCAATAAAAAAGATGTCAATGAATGTTTCACCGTTTGCTCGCAAATTGGCGGTCAGTGAACATTGAACGAATACGGAGTTTTGGGAGACGACGTTTTGTCGATCCGTCATTTTTTTAACAATCATGTTCGCAATTCGTGAACCCAGAATGAAGAGTGTGTTATGAACTCAGTTGGAAAAATGTTCATCGTCTTGATCTTCATCATGAGCATCATGTTCATGGCTTTTTCTGTGTCTATTTTTACGACACATACCAATTGGAAGACTAATACAAAAAAATTAGAACAGGAATTGACAAACAAAGATCAACTCCTTCTCTCTTTGAAAAAGTCGTATGAAGACGAGCTTTCTCTTCTGAATCAAAGTATTGACGGACGAGCTGAAAAAATCAAGTCGCTGGAAGAAACTGCCTCGAATCTCACCAACGAAAACAAAAAATTAAAGGCAAATGATGATGAGCACAAAGCACGTTTAGAAACGAGGGAAAACGCGCTGAGACTCTCGCATGACCAACTCGCAAATCTCCGCGGAGAAGTCGAAGAACTCCGAAAAAATCTCCGCACTGCACAAGAAGAATGGACGAAATTGTCCACCGAACTTGTCGGAAAAACCGACGAGTCACATGCTCTCTCACTTCGACTCGCATCACTGCGTGCTGTCGCTGAACAACTGACAAAAGATTATCAAAATGCTATTGAAGTCCTGCGCCAACACAATTTGGAACCCGATCCAGAAAAATATAGTGGCGTTCCACCAAAACGACTTGATGGAATTGTGACAGAAGTGAGACCAAATGGATGGCTCGAAGTCTCGGTCGGCTCCGATTCTGGTGTCATGAAAGGTCATCAACTTGATATTGTGCGAAAACGCGAAGACAGAAGTTCTTACATCGGAAAGGTCGAAATCATTGAAGCGTTTCCCGACAGTGCGGTCGCCAAAGTTATTCCTTCTTACAGTCGCGGAACTGTACAACGAGACGACACTGTGAAAGTCGTCGATTTAGGACCTTGATCACGTTATTTGGAATTGACCAGTCGCTTTTTTTCTCTCTTGCACTTTGACACAACATGGCACTTTTCACAAAAAAATCGAAGAAAAGTTCGGATATGGCAGAATCTGATCCGATTCCAGTCAGTGGCAAGTCTCCGTCGGCGAATCCAAAACCAAATAAAATTCCGGCTGCGCCAGTCGCTCCTGATGTTTATACACTCTGGCTCGGTCTTTCCGTCGTTGCTCTTTCTATTGCGGCGATACTTCTTTATTTGACCAATGCTTCTTATAACACTTGATTTTTTGTCTCCGTTTTCAGTATAAAAGCCGGAAAGGAGCGACCACAGGGAGCGTATTGACGGTTTGTACAACAGCGATACTCAGCACCGCCAATAAAGTCACGTTTTCAAAGTCCTGAATCCTGTCGGGATTCAATAATGGTAGAAACACGAACACCAAAAACTTCAGAACCCCATTCGGGGTTCAATATCGGTGACCATAATTCAACTCCGACGGAGTTGTGTGGGTTTGTGGACAATTCGTTTCTACCATTATTGAACACCTCCGGTGTTCGGGAACATGGAACGACTCTGGTTTCAGGAACGAATCCCGTCAGTTTCCGGCGCGGCGAAAAACTGAACTCGAAAGATGTTGTTGAGTAGAAAACCATCATTTCGATTCCTTAAATCCGGCAGTTATTGTTCTAACACAATCATTTGCCAAACTTGTTCACCGCACTGTATTTCCTCCGAGAGTTACACAATGAAAAGAGTTTGGAGGATTTTTGGCGATAAAATCGTTGATTTGATCGAGGGAGAGTGCATCAATCGCGGTCATCAGTTCTTCAAGTGATCGCACTCGTCCGAGATGATACCAATCACGAGTCATGCTATTACTGCGAGATGCAGTC
>JBOFGF010000099.1:0-2629 GCA_051649005.1 Thermoguttaceae bacterium
CTCGGCTGACATTAAAACGATCACCACCTGTTTCGGAGCCGTCTTTGTGTTCGCTTCCGATCAAATCACCACTGAAAAATGGGGCAATACTGATGTCGCCGCGACACAAATATGTCGAAAGATCGAATGACCCAAATAGCACATTGTCATGCCAAGTTGCATCTTGAAACAAATTTGTGGCATTACTGAGCCGAGATGTTTGGTATCCTGATTGAACATATCCAATTGAACCGAGCAAATTCCAATTGCTCCAATTATATCCACCATAAATCGAAACCAGAAAAGAATCGAAATCTGATTTTTGTCTCTTGTCTTTGCCATCGATATTTGTAAAAGCACCGCCGACAGCAATGCCCCAAATGGACATGGAATCTTGATAAAAATCATATCCCAAATTGAATCCATAAGCACTTGTTGAGTATCCAACAACCATATTATGCGTGTTCTGATTCAGAAAGTCTCCATAATTTTGCATCCAGAGAGAGCACGGGGCGACCGCTGATCGAGGCCGACGACCGCATGAAAGTCCAGCTCCGCAGGAACTTCCGGGCGAGCAATACTGACCGCGATAAACCGATGACTGCGATGATGTCAAATAGTTTTCATCATCTTCAAAAATCATTTCATCGGCTGGAACTCCGAACTGGAATTGGGACCGAAATTGAGAAGCGACTGACAATTGCCGATGTCTCATTCGTTCAAAGTTACCAAGACTGAATCGTGTTACAACTCGTTGGTTTATCATTGGAGCGACTGTCAAAATGACCGGCGAGATGGTCGATCCCTGTGTAAAATAGTTGTTCTGGGACAAACCCGACTGGGCATTCAGCGGCGAAACTGCAATACAAAATCCGCAGAAAAGAGCCAAAATTCCCAAAAAGGTGCTTCGAACACGAAAAATTACTCGTGCCAATTCATTTGAAATCCGTTTCATTGCTTCCTCGTTTTTGTGGGGGGATTTCGGAGCCGATGTAAACATTTTGCTCCGACAATTGGCATCCCAAATGACTTATTTACTGTCGCCTTCACAAATTTAACATGAAAACACACAATTTCGTGTGGCAGGCAGTATGGGAGATGCTTCAGAGATGAAATCGGACGGAAAATAGAGAAACTTTAACGATCACGCAGATTTTTCCATGCAATTTTTTTGACGAGCCGCGAACTCTGTTTGCGGGCAGCACCAACATTTGGCGAGCCGCCAACGTAAGTTGGCGGTTTTATTTGCTGGCGAAAAAAGAAAAAGGGTGACTGATGGGACTCGAACCCACAACAACTGGAACCACAATCCAGTGCTCTGCCAATTGAACTACAGTCACCATGTAATTTGACTATTCTACATAAAATCGCAGCTATGAAAAGGGGGATGTTAAAAGACACTTGTGAAATCACATTAAATCGGCATCGATTTTTTTTTGAAAAATCAGAGCATCTCGACGCAATTAAAATTATCTGGTAAAATGGGGCGTTTTGATTCACTGAAATTTAGCTGCGTTTCGAGCCGGTGCATAAGCCCCGGCATTTGTTCGGCGGTTGTTTGGCGGTTGTTTGGCGAGCCGCCAACGTAAGTTGGCGGGTTTGTTGGCAACAATCGTCAAAAAAAGACTGGGAAAAAATCACTAAAAATCACTTGTTTTACCATAACACAACATCTACGATGTTGTGTTATGGTAAAACGAACGAGACGAAAAATATGGCAAACACATACACACAAAAAAACCTACAATGAGAAATCGAATCCTGCTCTATTCTGGTGCCACTATCGCTGGAATTTTGATATTTCTGTTCGTGCAATTAGAGGTGAATAATTGGCGACAACAGACGACGGCGGAGATCATCCGGCTCGAAGAATCGAGGCACATTGTCGACCAATCGCCCACTGGTGGTCGTCTGACATCATCTGAGGTGATTGATAAAAAAATCCAATTCCAGATGAAAAAACTGGTCAAATTTGACCGCTGGATGCTCGGACTGCAACTTTTTGCATTTGCGGCTTTGGGGATTGCTTCGGTTATCATCGGGAAAACCAGTTACCGCGAAACTGTCAAAAAATCACTGAAGCGAGAAACGCAGCTCGAAGGAATTTTCAACACCGCCGGCGAGGGAATTTATCTTTTGGATAAGGATTTTCGTATTCAAAAAGTGAGCCGATTCGCCGAAGAAATGTTCAAAGACCGATTGCCGCTCGTCGGTTGCAGGTGCTACGAAAAAGTACACGGACTCACCTCGCCATGTAAATTCTGTCCAGTGCCCAAAACGCTAAAAACCGGAACAAAAGAGGAGTCGGTCGGATATTCACCCGCCCTCCAAAAATGGATCGAAAATAAATCGTCTCCGCTTTTTGACACCGCGACAGGTGAACTCGCCGGTGTTTTGGTACATTTTCAAGATGTGACCGAGAAAGTCAAACAGGACGAAGAAAATCGGAAACGAGAAACTTTCGTCAATGATATTTTCACCAGTATTCACGACGGATTTTTCGTCATTGACCGAGATTACACGATTCTCCGCACGAACCGCGCATTTGACGAAATGTACTCTGAACATTTTCCGCTCGTCGGAAAAAAATGCTACGAAACGGCGTGTCTCGACCACATTTGCCCTGAATGTCCCGTCAAAATCATGTTTG
>JBOFGF010000100.1:0-5963 GCA_051649005.1 Thermoguttaceae bacterium
CGCGGTGATGACCGGTGGAATCAAAGCGGCGGAAGATAATCCGAAAGGATATGTCATTTCGGCAAATGGTGTCAATGCGATGTTTGAAGTTGTCGCAAAAAAGAACGATTCGCATTTCGAAGGCAC
The DNA here is from genome assembly GCA_051649005.1 of Thermoguttaceae bacterium. GTDB lineage: Bacteria > Planctomycetota > Planctomycetia > Pirellulales > Thermoguttaceae > WRKP01. The sequence continues at coordinate 127 of JBOFGF010000100.1, forward strand.
ACAAGTTTTAGTCGTGGCCGATCCTGCGGGGCCAAAAATCTCGTTTGATCCACAGTCAAAGCAAATTTCGATTGGAATTGATCCGGCGAACCCGCCGACAGCGCGGCAAATTGTTGATCTTCTCAATTTGACCCCGCAAATTTCGGAATTGTTTCAGGCGCGCATTCCAGCAACAGCACCTGGAACATCAATCGTCCCGACAGGAAATGACCGAATCGCACTCGGTGACTCTGGAACACTGCGAATCGCCAAATCGGATGTCGCTCTCGGAGCATCAATGCAGGGAAACACTGATTCAGCCCATTTGGGACTCACTTTTTATTCTGTCGAATATGGAAGCAAAGAATTTGTTTCCGTATTGCCTGCTCAGGGAACAGACTTTCCTCTCACAGATCGATTTGGAAATGTAACAGAAATGGCGAAAGGAACAGATGTTGTCGCCAAAATAAATGATCAAATGGGAATTGGAACAGGCCGGATAGTTTCGATGGCGACATCAGATTTGGATTTGTCGATTTGGCTCGATCCAAATGTGCGCAGTGGCGATGTTATCGGATTTCGAGTGACCGGCGGCGGTGCTCTAATTCAGCTTGGTCCCGATGCTGTTCCCGATCAGCAAGCGAGAATTGCACTAAAAAACGTCCACTCAATTTCACTTGGCGGAGTTAATGGGCATTTATCGCAGCTGCGAACAGGGGGAGCATTTGACCTGAAATCTGATGTTTTTCGTGCGGCGAAAATAGTTGACGAAGTGTCTAACATTGTTTCGACGATGCGCGGTCGTATTGGTGCTTTCCAGAAAACGCAAATTGAAGCGAATATGGAAAACATGACAGACGCAATTGAAATCGAATCGGGAGCACACAGCGAACTGGCCGACACAGATTTTGCGGCTGAATCTTCAAACATGGCGAGACTGCAACTTTTGGCGCAAACAAACATTTCTGTTTTGCAACAAACGAACCAAATGGCGCAAATGCTTCTGGGATTGTTACAGCGATAAAAGTGGACTAAAATACATACAAAGTTTAGTCGGACTAAACAGACGCATTTTTTTTGGCGACGAGGAGATTGATTTCGGCCAATTTATCGACTCGAGTGAATTGACTGGCGACTTCTGGTGCGTGTGTTACTAAAATCAGAGCGACACTTTCTTCCTCACATGTCTGTCGAAGCATGTCAATCACTTGTTGCTGATTGTTCACATCGACATTTGCTGTCGGTTCGTCGGCCAGCACCAGCTTCGGTTTATTAGCAAGTGCCCGAGCGACCGAGACTCGCTGCTGTTCTCCGACAGAAAGATGCGCTGGTTTGTGATGAAGGCGATGACCGAGACCGACTTTTTCGAGCAGTTCTTTGGCGCGGGATTTGTCACTGTGTTTTCCAGCAAAAGTCATTCCGATCATCACATTTTCCAGTGCGGTGAATCCCTGCAACAAATTAAATGTCTGGAACACATATCCGATTCGACGCGCCCGAAATTGGTCTCGTTCTGCTTCCGTCAAAATAGGTGTGTCCCATCCATCAATCAAAACGTGTCCCGAAGTTGGTTTCAAAATTCCGGCGATAATATGGAGCAGTGTCGTTTTGCCACATCCACTTGCTCCCACAACGACGACCTGTTCGCCGGTTCCAACTTCCCATTTTGGAACATCAAGAATAGGAAGACTGCCGCCATCTGGAAGCAGATATGATTTTTTGAGGTTTTTGATTTCAAGCATGAATAGACAAAAATGAAAAAAATAAGAAAAAACAAAAACAATGAAAGGCAATAAACGGCAGTTTCGTGAAAACAAGCGAATTTTCACAAAATTTGCATGATCAAAAGTGGCGTTTTGTCCCAGTTTTTTTGTATATTACACAGGCACATTGTAATAATACTATTGTATACATTCCCATAATAAACGTCGAGAGGGCGCAGAAAATTTTATTTTCTATTTTTGTACTGCGAATTGGCGACATTCCACTGACATATCGAGGGACTTTGTGATTACACGTTGCTGGCACTTTAACAATCACACGAAATCCTCGGCTCGCTTCTGTGTTGTTTCTGAATGATTGTGTACGGAAAACGGTGACAAAATGTCGCTTTTGATTGTGGTAATTTTGCTTAATTCACCCGCCGATTGACATCGGCGGCTCGCTGAACGAAACAGCAGCTTTCTACGCAGTGCTTAATTGTTTCGCAAAGCGAAACATGGATAAACATCCAATTTTGTGCCGTTTTCCGTGTATCAGCGATGTACGACTAAACATCATCTAACTTGGCCAATAAACTTTCGAGACAAAGTCCATAAAAGGTGTATTCAACATCGGGATTCATGTCCCAGATTCCACCACAATATCCTCCGGTGATATGACGCATTTGCTGCAAAAAGCGGCGGAGCGCATTCTTATCAATTGTGTTTTCGGCATTCAAGTCGATAAGTGCAATCAGCGAAGTACAACTGCTGAGCAGGTCGGCAACTGGTGTGCGTGTATTGGCCTGAAAACCACCAGAATCAACTTGTCTTTTGCGAAGAAAATCAATTGTTTTTTCTGGAAAATGCAAAGATTTGGCCTGCATGGAACAAAGACCAATGGCAGCTGCGGTCGGATTTGTACCACTTTGATGAAGTTTTTCTATTTCGACAAAACCACCATCTGGTCTTTGACGGGACAAAATACATTCGGTGGAAATGGCGTTTTTTTCATTATCCAATCCGAAAAGTTCAAACGTCGTCGCAGCAAGGAATGTGGTGTATGTACTCGAATAGTGTGCATGTTTTGATGTGCGAAAACACCCATCAGAATGGCGAAAACGATTCCACGAAGATTGAATAAAGTCGCATTTGAGTAATGATTCAGTCCCCTGAATCCAGTCCAGCAAAGAATGGCACATCAAATATGATGTCAATTCGATGGCATTTACGAAGGTGTGCGTTTGATTCGACAAAAAGAGTGAAACACGCTCCAAAACGTCCGTCGAAGTACCACCCAAAATGAACAAAGTACGAAGTGCAAAAGCCGTATAATAAATATCTCCGTCCCCTTTTTTTCCAGCGAAACCGCCATTCTCCGACTGCGTGGACAGAACAAAATTGCGAATTTGATTCCGGTGAGACTCCGCAATTCTAACCGCTCCGGCGTGTATTTTCAATGTCCAACTTGCCAAATAAGTCATATCAATATCAAATAATATGCAGTTTTCTCGCAGTTTCACAACAACTACAATTACAACTAAAACTAATTGCAAATTTTGCGATGTTATAATTTTGCGGCATTATTTTGTTATTCGGCGGCATATTTTTGGAATTGCTTTTCAATGTCTGAATTTTCTGCATTTCCTTCATGAAATAGTACCCGATATTTCAGAGTAAAAGAGTCTCCATTTTTCATGCGAAGTTCACCGACTTTTTCCTTCTTTTTTTCAAAATCATGCACGCCAAATGGATTTGCCGCAAAAAGTCCATAAGTTCTCACATGCCAATATGTCGGAAAACGGAAACTGGAAGGATGATTTAGAATGGCAATTCCGAGTGTTTCATCATCGACTGGCCCAGAATAATCGACCCAGTTGGAGCGTTTTGCCCACGCATCATCATTTCGGAGTCCCTCTGCATTGACGATCTCTCCGCCCCAGTTCGGATTTCGCTTTTTGGCATCGACATCCATTGTTCCTGGCACTCGAATGGCAAATGTTCCCTCTTTTGTGTCTCCGAAAATCACTTCTTCCTGCGCCGCAGTCACAGTGAACTCACAATCAATGGCATGAATTTTTTTGCCATCCGGCCCAGTCAGGACATGGAATCGAAACGAACTGACATCTCGACAAAGCACTTTCCCTGATTCGGTGATCCAGTCATTTGCTGTTTCAATAACCGCGAAATCATCGTTTGCTTCTTTTTTGAGAAAGGTTCGATGTTGAACATTATCTTTTCCGGTATTCCAAAAATTACTCTCATTGACTTCGCCGTGTGTAAACCAGAGCGATCTATGATGCGGATGATCTTTTGCCTCCGATTTATCTTCGCGTTCGATCATTGGAAAATCTCGTGTCATTTTTTTTCCGGTCGGTCCGATAATCGGCCAAATAATGGGCGATCCTTCCATGTTTGTCAGATAACTTGCGAAAAGTTTGTTGTCGAAGATAACATCAATTTGCTTTTCAGTTTCACGGAGAGACCATGTTTTGGCGAACAATTCACCTGTTGTAACTGCAAAACAAGTCAACAAAAAGATGCCGAACGAAAGCAAACAGCGATATTCAAATTTTATTTTCATGAGATTTTGTTTTCACGAAATGTGGAGCAAGTCAATAAGTCCTGTCAGCAGAAAAACTTTTTTCTGGTCTTCAGAAACATGTTCGACACTAAATTGTTTCGTTCCAACCAATTTGCAGTAAAACAGACACAAACGAATCAATGCCGAAGAAATATATCTGACATGCTCAAAATCAAACACAACTCGCCCCAAATCATGGTCATCAATGAATGGATTGATGTGAGTCACCAATTCATTTTCGCAAAGAGAACAATTATAACTATCGAAATCACCATGAAAGTGACATCGCAGTTCATTTTCGGTTTCAGTAAAATTCACCAGAGTAGATTGCATTTAGTTTTATTCGCTTTTTTTGAATATGTTTGAAGCAGCAAAAATTACTTTTCTCAGATAACTCCCACTTTTGTTAGGTGTGCCAAACCAAAACACTGTGAACGCACATCTTGTTTTATTACTGTCGATGTTATTACAGACTATTTTTCACTGTTTCGGACAGACAAATCTACAAGTACAACGTGTAAGAGTTTTTCACTAAACACGATGGAAATTGATATTTGCCGAGCAATGCCGCACATTTTTGACACGGCTTATTGCAAATTTAGCTTATTTGGAATTTACTAAATACGCATTGTCTTGTCAATATACATTATTGAAAAAAGCCAAAAAATGAGAAAAAAGAACAATTATAATGAGTAGTTCGCTGCAAAACACGACTATTGTTTCCCTGTAATGCGGATGGACTTATTCTACGATTTCGAGAACAGTGCGGTGTTTACACAATCCGTTCAAAAGACAAAGATCAAAGAAAAGCTGGATGCTGCGATAATGAATATCAGTCATTTCATACTGAATTGATTTCGTGAGATAATGAACCATTTTTTCGCGTGAAAGCGGAAGAATCACGCCACTTTGTTCTTTTTCGTTCAAAATTGACTCGATCTGATCGACACCACGATTCCTCGTGCGTCGAAGTGCATTCACAGCGGCATCTCTTCCATGTCCTTTGACAGTGCAAGCAATCCATGCTGCAAAAACAAATGGTAATTCAGTCTTTTCGTGCCACAATTGGCCGAGATCATATCTATGCTCCCACGATGAACTGGGTTCATAGGAGAGGGCACGATCTCCAATCACAACAAAAGCGTCTGTTTTACATTCATCAAGTGGTTTCGAGTCGTTCAATTTGTATGTTTTGGCTTTGATTCCCCAAAAATGTCGCAGCATCACATCGGCCAAAATAATGCTGCTTCGGGAAGACACATCGAGTGAAAGCGTCCGAATTTTCTCAATTGGTCTGCGACTAATCAGCCGGACACTTTCCACTGTCCCACAGCATGAAATACCACAGTCACCAATAATTTTTCCATAGGACAAACTCATCAATTCCGCGACAGGCATGAGAGCAATATCGAGATGGTGTGCCATCAGGCGCAGTCGCATTCCAGACGGCGGCCAGACGGAAATCAGAGAGCCGGGCAATTCCGTCGATAAAAAATGAGTGAGCGGCCACGCATTTGAATAGGGAACGATTCCGATTTGCAAAAGAACGTCGGAATCAATGTTGTCATCTTTTT
>JBOFGF010000101.1:0-22980 GCA_051649005.1 Thermoguttaceae bacterium
AATTAAAAAAATTAAAAAAATGAAAAAAATGAAAAAAATGAAAAAAATGAAAAAAATGAAAAAAATGAAAAAAATGAAAAAAATGAAAAAAATGAAAAAAATGAAAAAAGTGAAAAAATCCGGGGACTTATGTCCCCAGATCACCACTCACCACTCGGCACTAATCGCTTATTATCCCTTCATTTCAAATTCAGCGTCGATGGCATCATCGTCTCCTTTTGCATTGGGATTCGCGCCCATCGATTCAGCTGTTTCGGCCCCTTGTTTTGCTGCATTTGCAGCACTTGCCGATTCGTACATCGCTTTGCTCATTGCATGGGAAGCATGTTCGAGCTGCTCGGTCGCCGATTTGATTTTGGACAAGTCATTCGTTCCAATCGCTTCACGAGTAACACCAATTGCCGCCGTGATCGCATCTTTGTCAGATTGGTTCAAACTCGCATCGTGTTCTTTGAGCAATTTTTCGAGTCCGAAGCACATTGATTCGGCGCCATTTTTCGCCTCGACAAGTTCACGCTGCTTTTTGTCTTCATCAGCATGCACCTCTGCATCTCGTTTCATCTTTTCAATATCGTCTTTTGAGAGACCGCCCGATTGTTCGATGCGGACTTTCGTCTCTTTCTTTGTTCCGAGGTCTTTTGCCGAAACATTCAAAATGCCGTTTGCATCGAGGTCGAAAATGACTTCGATCTGCGGCACTCCGCGAGAAGCCGGCGGAATTCCTTCTAAGTTGAATTGACCGAGAAGTCGATTGTGGGCCGCCATTTCACGTTCGCCTTGATAAACTTTGATTGTGACTGCTGTCTGGTTATCATCAGCTGTACTAAAAACTTGCTTCTTTTCAGTCGGAATCGTCGTGTTTCTCTCGACGAGTTTCGTCATAATTCCACCAAGTGTTTCGATGCCAAGTGACAGTGGTGTGACATCTAAAAGCAGCACGTCTTTCACTTCGCCCGCCAAAACGCCTCCCTGAATTGCAGCACCGACAGCAACGACTTCGTCGGGATTGACACCTTTGTGTGGCTCTTTGTTGAAAATGGTTCGCACCAAATCCTGCACTTTCGGAATGCGTGTTGAACCACCAACGAGTACAACTTCGTCTATTTGCGACGGCGAAAGACTGGCATCTTTCAGTGCCTGCATGACAGGACCACGACATCGTTCGACGAGGTGATCGGTTAACTGCTCGAATTTTGAACGACTCAGCTTAACTTGCAGATGTTTTGGGCCATTTTGATCTGCCGTTATAAATGGCAAATTGATGTCTGTGGACTGGGCGGAACTCAATTCACGTTTTGCTTTTTCACATGCTTCTTGGAGTCGTTGTAGTGCCATCGCATCTTTTCGCAGATCAATTCCCTGCTCCGTTTTGAACTGTTCGGCAACATAATTGATGAGAACTTCATCGAAATCGTCGCCGCCGAGATGCGTATCTCCACTTGTGCTGAGAACCTGAAACACTCCATCGGCGACATCAAGACACGAAACGTCAAAAGTTCCGCCGCCGAGATCGAACACGACGATCTTCTGATTCACGTTTTTATCAAGTCCATAAGCAAGTGATGCCGCCGTCGGTTCATTGATAATTCGAGAAACTTCGAGACCGGCGATTTGTCCAGCGTCTTTGGTTGCTTGTCGCTGGGCATCATTAAAATACGCGGGAACTGTGATGACTGCTTTGTTCACTTTGTGCCCGAGATATGCTTCGGCGGCTTCTTTGAGTTTTCGGAGAGTCATTGCCGATATTTCAGGCGGTGTATATTTTTTTTCATCGATGTCAACTTTGACATATTCATCGCTATTTCCGACCACCTTATACGGAACCATTTTTTCTTCGGATGCGACTTCGTTGTGACGGCGACCCATGAATCGTTTGATTGAAGCGACAGTACGAGTCGGGTTTGTTACTGCTTGTCGTTTTGCCGGTTCTCCGACAAGTGTTTCGCCGTTTGTTGTAAATGCGACAACACTGGGAGTGAGGCGGTTTCCTTCTGCATTGGGAATGACTTTGACATCTTTCCCTTCCATAACTGAAACGACCGAATTGGTTGTTCCGAGGTCAATTCCAATAATTTTTTCACTAACTGCCATAATAAAATCCTCTCTTTCTTATTTAATCGATTTTGAGTTGCGAAACAAAAGGAGTTTCAATATCATTCGGACAAATGAATTTAGCTGTTCAACGCGAACAAGACATTTCCCTTCGTGTTTTTTAATAAACCGGCTTCTATTGTTCAATTTCATTTACTTCGTATTCAATTTCGTTTCTCTTTTTAATTTCAATTTCCTTAATTACTTCTGTAATTCACGTTTTTGATTCTCGATTCTCGATTTGAAATATGAAACTTGGAAGATGAAATACGAAATATGGAATATAAAATATAAAAACAGAAGCCATATCAATTATTAGAGCACTGCCTGTTCCGCAACTATCGAACTTTAAGTGCTCTGAGCAAAATGCGTGCCAGTCATGAAAAAATAAAAAAAGTCGAAATGTTCCATGAAAAATGACGCAAATTGCAGCTTTCTTAGAATAATTCTATGAAATTCTATTTTTTATTCAATATGGCCTGCCAAAATGACAGGGAGTAATTTCCATTCTACTTGTAATTTCTGACGAATTGTTTTGAAATTTCCAGTTCGCAAAAAAAGCTTGTCTGTGGTTCGTAGAAACGTGTTGTTTTTATCGCTGTTATTTGGCAAAACCGTCAAACTTGCTGCCAGACTGTTGAAATTTCTAACAGATGAATTTACCATGTTCCATTTTTGTAAAGAATGTGATAGAATCGTCAAAATGTTTTGTGTTTTTATTTTTTTCGATCTCTCAAAAAGGAGTTTTGCATGCCAGAAACCCCCACTCCCATCTCAGACAAATCTCAGCGAGAAAATGACTATTTAATAGAACTGGCGAAAAAGCCGTTCCTGACACGTTCTTTCGGTTATATTAGAATGACCGGCCCCGGTTTATTGCAAAGTGCGATGACACTCGGCGCAGGAAGTGCGGCGGCCTCTGTAATTGCTGGTGCATCGTTCGGATACAAGCTCCTCTGGGTTCAACCAGTCGCCATGTTTCTCGGTGTGATAATGTTTGCTGCCATTTCCAACATCGTTTTGACAAATAAAGAGCGTCCTTATCGCGGATTTATGCGAGAACTGGGGGGCATTTGGGGTGGATTTATTGCGATAGTTTTTCTTTGGGCTTTCGGGTCAATTTTGGCATCCGTGATTTGGCATTTTCCACAATATGGACTTGCAGCGGGAGCGGTTCGCAGTGTCGTCGAACAATTTGCGCCGGGCATCCTTCTTCAAAATGAACAGGGGGGATTCACGCCACTTGGGTATTTTGTCAGCTTTGCCGCTGGAATTATCATTCTTCTCATCAATGTCACTGTCGTCTTCAATTATGGGCGCGGTGGAATCGGGATTCGGATTTATGAATGGTTTCTCCGCTGCATGATCGCACTCGTCATTTTGACGTTTCTTCTTGTCGTTCTTCTCAATTTCGAGAAGATCGACTGGCTCGAAATGGGAAAGGGATTCATTGGTTATTATGGTATTCCTAGTTATGATGCCAAAACAATTACTGTTGTTCTTGGAATGCTCGGGGCGGCTGTTGGAATCAACATGACTTTTTTATATCCATACTCGCTGCTAAAAAAAGGATGGGGAGAACATCATAAAACACTCGTCAAATGGGACCTCGGAATGACGATGTTTCTTCCATTTGTTTTGGTCACATCACTCATCATTGTCGGAATGACCGTTTCTGGGATTTACACTGGGGCGGATGTCGTCAATGAAGGGATAAAACCTTTGCAGGCCGCCGCAGCTCTCGAAAGTAGCTTCATTCCACAGTGGGTCGCCACTATAATTTTCTGTGGCGGTCTTATTGGAATGGCATGTGGGGCAATCAGCGCGCACATGACTTGCTGCGGTTTTGTCCTTTGTGAAATGCTCGGCCTCGAACAGACGACTTGGCGATTCCGCCTATTTGCAATGACTCCATCAATTGGAATACTGGGAGTCGTTTTTCAGCTTCCATTTTGGTTTCCGGTCGCCGCCTCCGCGATTTGTTTGACAATGCTTCCAATCGCGTATTTGATCTTCTTGATTATGAATAACCGCCGATCTTATCTCGGAGATGCTGTTGGAAAAGGAACGCCGCGACTTATATTCAACATCATCTTGGTCATCGCTTTGCTCGTGGCAACAATTGGAGCCGCCGTCAAAATTAAGTCGGGTGTTTATGATAAAATCAAGGATAATTTTTTTGAAACCAAACCGGCTGTAAAAATCAGTCTTCTTGATAACAAAGAAATGCCGTCGATGAATGAATACCAATAATTTTTACTTTCACTCTTTTCCACTTATTGCAAAAGTCATTTTCCTTTGTTAGAATAATGGAATATGAAATGGCGTGGTTAGAAACTGTGAAAAATTAAATTCCGCAAATAGCTCACTTCCTTGTTAATGTGTGGGTTTCAGCAGGCGGGGTGGTTTTGACTCATGAAATCATCCACGTTTTGCAACAATTGTTTTTTCCCAATTACTTATAGTCACGCTTGATCTGGCAGAGCATTTTGTTAGTATGCGTCCTATTTGCGTTTCTTTTTCTTTGGTTTTGCTGGACGTTTTTCAAATGAATTTTTGGCGAAAAATCAAATGAAACCGCTGTACTAATGAAATAACTGTATTTCCTTTCACTTTTTGTAAAACAACATATAAAAACACCATGCAAATTTCGATGATTCGTTCGGTTGTATCAAGTTGGTTGCTTTTTTCGGCATTTGCCGTCTCGCTTTTCGCACAGCATGTCGCAGTCACCCCGACTGACAAACAGGATGACTGGTGGGTCAAACGACACGCAGGAAATGTCTCCCAAATTCAAAAGGAAGCGGGCAATATCGAGCTTCTCATGATCGGAGACTCCATAACAAATGGATGGAACGGAAATATCTGGAACCAATACTTTGCACATCGTAAACCGATTAATATGGGTTTTAGTGCTGACCGGACTGAACATGTTTTGTGGAGACTTGATAATTTGCCGCTGGACAAAATCTCCCCAAAAGTCGCCGTTTTGATGATCGGCACTAATAATATCGGACATGACAGTTCGAATCCAAGAGAAACAGCAGATGGCATCAAAGCGATTATCGAGAAACTGGAAAAAACATATCCAAATATGAAAATCTTGGTTCTGAATGTCTTTCCACGAGACGAGAAACCAGATGGTCCAAAAAGAAAGCAAGTCGATGAGATCAATTCGTATCTGCCTGATGTCGTAAAAGGCAAAAACAATGTTACTCTTCTGAACATAAATGACGTTTTTCTCGATGAATCGGGTGTTTTGTCGAAGGAAATTATGCCGGATTCGCTCCATCCGAAAGAATTCGGATATCGACTTTGGGCAATTGCGATGGAACCGACACTGACGAAACTTCTCGGCGAAACAAATCCGGCCACGACTCCAGCAAATCGGCTCGGAGAGGATTGGTGGAAGCAGCGACACGAAGGCAATGTCGCCCAAATGGAAAAGGGAGATGTCGAACTTCTGATGATTGGCGATTCCATCACACATGGATGGGATGGTCAAAATGAATTGTATCAGAAGTATTTTGGAGATTATAAACCGATCAATCTTGGTTTTTCAGGAGATCAGACGCAGCATGTTTTGTGGCGACTGGAAAATTTGCCACTCAATAAAATTTCTCCAAAAGTGGCGATGATCATGATTGGAACGAACAACATTGGAAACCGTGCCAATACTCCTTGGATGATTGCAGATGGAATCAGGAAAATCATCGAAAAACTACAATCACAATATCCTGAAATTCAAGTAATTGTACAATCGGTGTTCCCACGCGGCGAAAAGGCCGATGATGGCGGCAGAATACGAGTCTCCGAAATCAATCTCGCACTTGCACCGCTGATTGCTGGAATGAAAAACGTCGAACTTATCGACTTTGGCAGCAAATTTCTCTCAGAAGATGGAACGATGCCAAAAGAAATCATGGGAGATTTCTTGCATCCAACTGCAAAAGGATATGAAATTTGGGGAGAACAAGTGCTTCCCGTTTTGAAGGCCAAATTCGGTCGATAGTCCGTGTGCAATTTACCTCGCTTTCACGGAAAGCGTATTTGTTACAATATGTCTTCATACATGATTGAAGCAATTGGATTGACGAAATACTATGGAGACTTTTCGGCCACAGAAAATGTCTCCTTTGGTATTCCATGCGGTGAGATTGTGGCTTTTCTCGGTTCAAATGGGGCCGGAAAAAGCACGACAATGAAGCTGTTGACCGGTTTTTTAGCTCCGACAAAAGGAGTGGCCAAAATCGCCGGACACAACATGCAGACAGATCGGATTGCTGGTGCGACCAAACTCGGATATCTTCCCGAAAATGGCCCTCTTTATTACGACATGTCGCCGCGGTCTTTCCTCCGCTTTTTCGGTGAAATACATGGTTTAAGAGGGCATCGGCTTTTGACACGAATTGATGCAGTTGTGCAATTGTGCCGACTCGAATCGGTGATCGGCAAACCTATTGGGAAATTGTCGAAAGGATTTCGACAACGAGTTGGAATGGCACAAGCACTTTTGCACGAACCAGACGTTCTAATTCTCGATGAACCGACAGCTGGACTCGATCCGAACCAAATCCACGAAGTGCGCGAAATGCTCCGTCAACTCAAAAAGGACAAGACCATTTTACTTTCAACTCACATCTTGCAAGAAGTTGAAGCGGTCGCATCACGGGTCCTATTTATCAATGATGGCCACCTAGTTTTCGATGGTTCTGTTGATGCACTCAGGACTTCTCTCTCCACTGACCTCGACATTTGTTTTCGGGAATTGACGGCAAAATCAAACCTCGTGAAACATGCCCAATAATGGAATATACTCTCTCATGGCGAACTCTTCCAAAAAAATCCGTCTCCTTTTGTTGATTCCGTCGTTGGATCGATGTGGAGCGGAAAAGCAGCTGGTTCTTCTCGCAGAACATTTGCCGAAAGACAAATTTGACATTAATGTGGTCGTCCTTACTCGAACAGGTCCATATTCAGTCGAACTGGAACGTGCTGGAATTCCATGTACACTCATCAATAAAAAATTCAAAATAGACCCATTTGCTCTTTTTCGTCTGAAAAAAGAAATCGAGCGGATTCGTCCAGATATAATTCATACATGGCTTTTTGCGGCAAATTCGTATGGACGAGTTGCAGCCAAGTGGTGCGGCGTTCCTCATACAATCGCGGCTGAACGATGCGTCGATTCTTGGAAAAGCGGTTATCAATTTTGGATTGACCGCTCACTGGCAAAGTGGACAGACCGCATCGTGACAAATAGTGATGGGGTGAAACATTTTTATGTGCAAAAAGGACTTCCCAGCGACAAATTTGTCGTCATTCCAAATGCCGTCTTGCTTTCAGAGATAGGAACTTCTTCTTCGACTAAACTCCCCCCTTTTTCAGATGAAGAATTATGCCAGCAACTCGGAATTGAGTCGCTCGAAATGGCATATCAACAAGATTTGTCTCCGGGAATTTCCGATGATTATTATCCGGTGCGACATCTTGTGTATGAAAAAGAACAAAAATGTTATTTGCCTATTTTGCTTGATGATTCTCGGAGAACAAGGCCTTTTTTCATTGGAGTGGTGGCTCGTTTGTGGCCGCAAAAACGAATTGACGATCTCCTCTGGGTATTTGAAACACTAAATCACCTGCATTTTCATTTTCATGCTGTCATAATAGGAGACGGCCCACTTCGAGAGGAATTGCTGCGAATGCGAGATGGCTGGAAATTGTTTAATCGAGTCCATTTTCTTGGCGAACGAAAAGATGTGGGACGATTCATGCCGCGATTTGATTTGCTCCTAAATGCAAGTGGATATGAAGGCCAATCGAACTCAATTTTGGAGGCGATGTCGTGCGGAGTGCCAGTTATTGCAACAGATATTCATGGAAATAGAGATTTGGTTGTCGATGGCAAAACAGGGTTTCTCGTGCCAGATTCTGGAAACGACTTTCGAGCGCGTCGTCGGATATTTGTCGAGAAAGTTTTACAACTTCTTGAAAATGAAGAATTGCGGCGGCAAATGGGGCAACACGCACAAAAAAGAATATCCGAACATTTTGGCATTGAACAGATGATTAGTGGATATGTCGCTCTTTATAGTTCTCTCATGCAAAAAAGAAGCGAGGATACAAACGATATTTCGGAGTAGTATTTGGGCGCGCCGCCAACGTTTCGAGCCGGTGCGTTTCGAGTCGGTGAGTGAGCACCGGAATTTGTTCGGCGGGTGTTCGGCGAGCCACCGGAGTAAGTCGGCGGGTTTGTTGCTGTATTTTATGGCAAAACACACAATATCCGTGAACGGATAGAAAAAACATGCAAAAACTCTCATCTGTTTTGCACTTTGATTGTTTTACTGTTCTTCACTACTTTTTTCTGTTGTATTTGTTTTATGAGTTGATTTTTGCAATGGAAAAAGCGTTCCCAGTTGTGGCAGCAACAGTTTTTCCAAGTTTCCTTGAATTCCTTTTGTGGCATCTGCGGCGGCGCGTGCCACGAGTGCCTCGTTCAATTTTTGCTTAAATTGATCGACTCTCACTGCATCTTCTTGGGACGCACCTTCTTTGAAACTTTCAATCATCTCCATAAATTCCTGAATCAAAACAGCAAGAGGAGGAATCGGAATTTCAGCACCTCGCAAAAAATCCATGTACACATTTTCCCAATACTTCATTTCGTCGGTGATATTTCGCATTAATACACCCCGCTCTTCTTTTGAAAATGTCTCATATCGATTCATCCAATCGAAATATCTGGTTCTTCCCATCAGACGCAGATTTTGCTCAAAATAAGAAGGACTTTGGGAACGATTTTTTTGAAAATAAGAGTATATTCGTTTTTCCAAGTCGCTGAATCGAAAATCAGGTTTTTGAGCAGCATGAATTCCGAACTCAGCTTCGACCCTGGATGTCATTTCCGCCAGTAATTCGGGTGAAAAACGACGAAAGTCTCGCAATTCCATGATTCTAATGACGGTCCCTCGGTCTAATTTTTCAGGATCAATCGGTCCATATACACAACGAAATGACCACATCACCAGAGTGACTAAAACGATGATCAAAAGAGTAGAAAAAAAGAGTATTTTAGCACGAAAATGCCATCTCGAAATCATCTTGAAAACCTCGATTGTGTGTAAAATTGCCCTGGAACAGGGAAACAACCGCTCTCTGCGCAGTGCTTAATTGTTTCGCAAAGCGAAACGTGGCAAACATTTACTTTTGTTAGTGTAATTTTTTTATTTTGCTCGTGGATGTGCTTTTTCATACACTTCCAGCAAATTGGCAGTGCTCAAATGGGTGTAAATTTGCGTGGTGACTAGACTTTTGTGTCCGAGTAGTTCTTGGACACTGCGGATGTCTGCGCCGCGATCCAAAAGATGTGTGGCAAAACTGTGTCTCAGAGTATGTGGTGTTGTTCTTGAATCCAGTCCCTTCAATTTCAAATACTTTTCGAGCATTCTGGCGACACTGCGAGTCGTCAAACGCCCACCAAATTTATTCAAAAAAATGGGCAACTCTGCGGGATTCACATTTGCGCTCCGTTTTGCCATTTTCGACGGTTTGGCATTTGGGCGTTTTCGTCCTAAAACATCCATTCGTCCTGCCAAAAGTTCCGTGCGAACCGGAAACCATCCACGCAGTGATTTCATGGCAAATGAACCAAGTGGTGCAAATCGTTCTTTGCGACCTTTTCCACGAACTCGGACAAGTCCGTCCGAAAGACTCAAATCACCCAAATTCATGCCGACAATTTCACTCACACGAACGCCCGCCGAATACATCGTTTCGAGGATCGCACGATCTCGAAGTCCAAACGGCTCAATTGCAGAAGGAGCTGATAGAAGCTGACTGATCTCTTGTGTCGATAGAAAATAGGGAAGTTTTCGGCCTGATTTAGGATTTCTGAGTGGTTTTGCCGGATTCTCTGTGACCCAGCCATCTCGAAGTCCAAAACGAAAAAAGCTGCGGAGCGATGCGAGACGGCGAGCAATTGTTGTTTGTGCATATCCCGCCTCGTGCATTGCTGAAACATATCCGCGCAGCTGAACAGTCGTTATTTCACCCGGATCAGGAAGTCGCCCATCTAAAAGATCAAAAAAGTATTCGGCAAGTGCTTCCATGTCCTCGTTATAACTTTTGAGAGTTAAGTCAGAAACATTTCGTTCGACTCGCAAATACTGTAAAAATCGTTTCACTGCATTTTGCATGGATGACCTGAACAGTAAAAAAAGGATGTGCGTTCACTGATGTTTTGGTTTGGCACTCCTCAATAAAAGGTGGGGAGTTTGTGCTGGTTTTAATTTTTTACTGTTTCTTGCTCATCGTTATCTTCGGGAATAGCAAAATCAAATGAAGATTCATCAGACTCACGATTTGATGATGTCTTTTGCGGCTGCTTTCCGTCTGTGTTCTCAATTCCAACAGACGGTTTAGATGTCGTGAGAGAATCTCGTGGTTGTAACAGAACCAAAATGGTCACGAGCAGGATTCCTCCAATAATCGCGGCCAAAACAGTCTTCAACAAAGTTTTTTGTTGCGGAGTCCAAACACGTTTTTTTTTCATGTTGGATGCCAATTCAGCTGATTCTTTCGCTTTTTGCCGCTCTTGCAAAGTTGGTGGGGGGACAAAAGCGATGATACTCCCAGTATCTTCAACTGGCGGCGGCGGCGGTGAATTGTGATGCAAATTGTGGTTCGATGCAGTCAAACCGTGATTTGCTGATTTGGGCAAAACAACACCATCTTCATCTTCTTCCTCAGGTGGAAGGAGTGCCGCTATTTCATCTGCGCTCAACTCACCTTTTTGTCGATCCTTCTTTTGATTCACCGAAGTATGACCGACGGCTGGTCGCAATTTTGGAAGTGGTGGTGGAACAGACATGTTTCCAGCTTTGGACACTGATTCAACTTCGGTCTTTGCAGATGCGCCGTGCGAAGCAGTTGCAGCGTGCGAAACAGTTGCAGCGTGCGAAGTTTGCTTGATTTCAGGAGGCAGTGGAGGAGGAATCTGCGTCATAACTCATTTTTGTTTTTTTATCTAATCATTGTACCAACCTGTTCGCCAAGAAGAGCCCTTTTAAGATTTCCCTCAGTGCGGAAGTTAAATATCATTATCGGCATTTTGTGTTCACCGCATTTAGCAATTGATTCCTGATCCATGATGCGCAAGTTCCGCTTTCGCACATCATCGTAAGTCAATTCAGGAAAAAAAAGCGCATTTGGATTTTTTTCAGGATCGTCGCTGTAAACACCATCTACTTTCGTTGCTTTTAGCAAAACATCTGCTCCGAGTTCAAGTGCTCTTTGTGCGGCGGCGGTGTCTGTCGTCACAAATGGGCTTCCTGTTCCACCTGCAAGTAATATGATGCGTCCTTTTTCGAGATGTCGCACTGCACGTCGCCTGATATATGGTTCGGCCACAACATCCATCGAAAAAGCCGTCATCAATCGAGTCGGTTGTCCGACAAGTTCGATTGCATCTTGGAGAGCGAGACCATTTATGACAGTGGCGAGCATTCCCATATAATGCGCTGTCGATTCTTGGATACTGGCATTTGCCGCCTTAAACTGACCACCGCGCAGAATATTCCCCCCGCCCATCACAATTGCGATTTGAATCCCCATTTTGGCAACATCTGCCAGTTGCATCGCCAAGTGCATGACAGAATCCATCGCAATTCCACGCTCAGATTGTGGGCAAAAACATTCACCTGAAATTTTCAGAATAACACGTCGCATAAATCAGTGATAAAAAAAAGATAAAAAAGAGAAAAGATAAAAAATAGAAGTGAAAATGTGAACAAGAGACATATAAGGAAAAAAATACCTCCGGCTCGCTGAAACGTGTTTTTTGACGTTTTGCTGTGTAGATGCACTTTACTAATTATATCATCTTTCGGGAATCGTGGCAATTGGTGCGATGTTAAATTGAAAAAATTACAGAGTCGGGCCGATTGTATGAAATCTGATTTGCGATACAATGTCTTGATGAGTTGAGATACTGCGGTGACACCAACATTGGTCGCACCAACATTGGTCGCACCAACATTGGTCGCACCAACATTGGTCGCACCAACATTGGTTTTTACAAGGAAACAATATGGCTTCATTTGAAGATTATTTGCACGCAAACAAAACAACATTTGAGTCGAAATTTTTTGACATTTTGCGTATTCCAAGTGTCAGTGCCATTGAATCACACTCGCCAGACATGCGGGCGGCGGCGACTTGGTTTCATTCAATCTTCACAGAAATTGGACTTGCAGCCGAACTTATTGAAACAGGTGATGGGCCGCCGCTGGTTTATGGTGAAACTCCGAAAGTTGACGGAGCACCAATAATTCTTATTTATGGACATTATGACGTTCAGCCGCCCGATCCACTTCCTCTCTGGAAAACCCCCCCATTTGAACCGACTGTTCGAGATGGCAATGTTTTTGCTCGGGGTGCGACAGATGACAAAGGACAATTTCTGACTCACGTTTTTTCGCTCGAATCAATTCTTCATTCATATCACGAGGCAGGAAAACCACTTCCTTTCCAAGTCAAATTGATCGCCGAAGGAGAAGAAGAAGTCGGAAGTGCCGGTCTCCATCGTTTTATCGAAACAGCGGCGGGACAAAAAAAACTGGCAAGTGACTGCATTCTTGTCAGCGACACGAGTATGTTTTCACCTGGTCAGCCGACAATTACTTATGGACTTCGTGGAATCGTCGCATTCGAACTATTTTTGACTGGGCCGAATCGTGATTTGCACAGTGGAACATTTGGCGGATGTGTTTTTAATCCGGCAACTGCACTGGTCAAAATTCTTTCGCAGTTTGTCAATGATGTTGGTGTCGTCGGAATCCCACTATTTTACGAAGATGTTTTGCCGCTCACTGAACGAGAAACAGCGGAGCTGAACTCACTTCCGTTTGATGAGGGAGCGTTTTTAGATCGGATTGGTCTTTCCGAAGGTTTCGGCGAAGTCGGATATTCGACCATCGAACGGCGGTGGGCGCGTCCGACATTCGATATAAATGGTCTGACATCGGGATATCAAGGGGAAGGTTCCAAAACGATCATTCCGAGCAAAGCCTCTGCAAAATTTACATGTCGGCTTGTTCCGAATCAAAAACCGGATGTCATCGCGGCCTCTGTTCGCAGCATGATCGCCTCACTCATTCCACCGGGGATTCAGTGGGAACTAGATGTGCAGCACGGCGCAAGTGGAATGCACCTCGATCTCGATAAAAGTCGCTTCGTGGACATCATGTCGAGTGCGCTGGAAAAAACATTCAGCTGTGCGCCTGTTTTCACTCGAGAAGGTGGGTCGATTCCGATAGTTGCCGAACTGAGCGAAAAACTCGCAGCAGAAGTTCTTCTTGTTGGATGGGGACAAGACGACGACAATCTACATTCACCGAATGAAAAATTCTCACTGGCAAGTTTTCATGCTGGCTCACTTGCATCGGCCCATTTTCTCGCCGATGTTGGTCGCCGCATTCGAGAACTGAGTCAAAAAAAGTAAATGGCGACAAAATGAAAAGTTTTGCCCGCCTTCGTGAATGCCCGCCTTCGTGAAATTGGTTGTTGCTATACTCCGCACCGTCATAAAACGATACTTTTGTTAGTGTCATTTTTTTAGAAATTTGCTTTGTTTTGCGAAACATCCGCTTTCTATGAAAGCGGGTTAAACATCTAATTGATGACGATTCACAGTATATTATGATTGTCTCTGTTTTTTGTGAATTTGGAACAATCAGTGGAGGTGAAAATTCTCTTTTAACACTTTTGCCATTTGTGCTAGAAGCCGATGTCAAACTGCGGCTTTTCGTCCCGCCTCTGACTCCACTGGCCGAAAAAATCACCGCTCTCGGTTTAGATTGTCATTCACTCGATTGGAGTCGGACTTCGGTTTGTGAGTCGGCGAACCATTTGGTCGATCATTCGATGCAGTGCCGAAAACGGGAAACATTGAAGCAATTCCTTCTACAATTTCCATGTGATTTAATTCATGCAAACAGCCTTTCGATGGGCCGCCTCATCGGACCGATTGCTCGGCAAATCGGAATTCCATCCATTTCACATCTTCGTGATATTATTCGACTTTCTGCCACTGCCGCCGCCGATTTGTCGCAAAACAATCGCCTTCTGGCCGTTTCTGAAGCAACACGACGATTTCATTTGGAACAAATTCCGCAAATCGACACGAGTTTGATTCACGTTCTTTATAATGGAATCGACACTTCGCTTTTTCGACCACGCCCGGCAACTGGTTATTTGCACCGCGAACTCGGTTTGCCAAAAGATGCCATTTTGATCGCCGCCATCGGACAAATCGGACTGCGAAAAGGACTCGATTTTCTCCTTGAATCGCTCGTACCTGTCATGGAATCACGAAAAAATCTACATCTTCTCATTGTCGGTGAAAGATGGTCAAATAAAGAAGAATCGCACAATTTTGAGTCCGCTCTCCACAAAAAAGCATCAAAACCACCATTTTGCTCCGATGTTGTGGGGACCGATGTTTCTGATGCCGGTCTTTTTGACTCCAGTCTTTTTCATTCAGAGAGTCTTTCTTGCTCCAGTCTTTCTGACTCAGAATTGCTGGACTCAAATACTTCTGATGCAAATGTTTTAAGCATGGCAGCATCACATTCGAGAGGACGAATTCATTTTTTGGGACATCGAAACGATATTCCCATTCTTCTGAATGAACTTACATTACTGGTTCATGCCGCCCGACAGGAGCCACTTGGACGTATATTGCTGGAAGCCGCCGCATCTGGTCTGCCAATAATTGCCACAAAAGTTGGCGGAACAACGGAAATTTTCTCTGATTTTCTAAGTGGGAGTGATGAGATGAAACAAGACATGGCATCTGCCTCTGCTTTCATAGTACAATCGGAATCGACTTCTGATATGCAGCGAGCTTTTTTCACCATTCTCGATTCAGCGATACTGCGCGATCAACTTGGCAAAAATGCGAGAAATCGCATAAAATCTCGATTCAGCCACGAAAAAGCTGCGACGGAACTTTTGCGTCATTACAGCGAAGTGGTGAAAAATCGGCATCAATGATTCGGCGAAAAAACACCGCTCATTTATTCGAATCGTTCTCGTTTTGCCAACAAATCGATAACTTTTTCGATTTGCGCTCGTGTAAGACAGGTTTGTTCAAAGTGAGGAACATCACTGAAAATGTCATCTTCTTTGTCATCATCGTTAATATCAGTGCTAGTTGCCATGGCTTCTTCTTGCAGCGCAGTAAGCCATTCGGGCATTTCAAAACCGACTCCCATCGGCTCTTTTGCAAACTCCTCTGTCTGTTGATATAAAATGTTGAATGTCGTTTTCGGACCATCAGTTCTCGCTTCACGAATTGCTTTGGGAACGAGGCCACACATTCTTGCTATTTGCAGTGGCCGCACGAATCGTTCTTGAAGACGCTCGTGAATGCTTGGAATCCACATTCCGTACTTTTCACTAAGACGATTGTAATGTCTGAGATGTTCTTCTGCTGCGTTAATGCTGCGTTTTCCGACGGCAATCTCCCACAACATCGCAGCATGATCACATCCTGCACGAATCATTGCATCGTGGACCCAGTAAACGGGTTTCAAATTCCATGAAATGCGCTCATATCCAATCTGCACTCGCAGCATGTCGATGAGCATGTACAATTTCTCGCCGTGATCCGAATGAGTTGTCGTGCTGTTATAATCAACGTATTCGGAATAGTTTTCGGCAATACATTCAAAAATGATTTCAAGATGGGAGACTGCATCTTCCATGCTCACAATTTTTTGTTCAATATCGTTCAGGAGAGTGGAAGCAATCTCGGTCTCCCCATCATCTTCTTTGAGTTTTTGCAGTGATTTAATATGCGATTCGACTCCCTGATGCAGCATGGCACGGAGATTTCCAAATCCCATAAATTGTTGAGTGAAAATATCGTGTCCATATCTCTGAATAAAATCACGGACGGCGTTCCAGCGTGATCTTTCAAGGAGTGTTTCGACGGGCGAGATTCGGATTTGCCGACTGTGTGACAGCCAACATGAAAGGAGCTGTTCGATAATTTGTTCCATGTAATCGACCAGAACAATGTCGGAGGCATTGTTTTCGGAATCAATGGCGCGAAACTTCCATTTTTTAGACGAAATGGCGATGCACTGGCAAATTGCCCGCGTCGCTGTTTCGACCAATCGGTCAAATTCGGTAATAGCACCAGGACAAATCGCATTGTGCTCTTCCATAATCTGAATCGTATCAAGTAGCTGAAACACTTCGGTAATAAGCCCCAGACGCGGAGCATATTCCATCAGACGAACGATCACTTGCTGAATACAGCGACATCTAACTATCGCAGATGGCACTCCGCCCCGAGAAGTTGGAACATACAAAATAGTTTCATTGTTCAATAGACTAAGCATTTCGGGCCAAAAAGCACGAACATTTTTAACTTTGTTTTGAAAAACGGCGTGATTCACTCTCAAAACGGCGCGATGCCACTCTTCTGTGACATTGCTCCAAGACGATTCGCCGAGATATGACTGCAAAATCAATTGCGTATCACGCAATTCCACTTGAGTCCAAACGATGCGATCAATCAGAATTTCCTTGATTCCACGATGTCGGTCATATTCCAGAAGCGAATCTGATGTGCCGCGCGGCGGCGGAACAATGTACTGCGACACTTTTTTGAGAAGCTGTTCCATTCCCTCATCATGTCGGATTTCCTGATCGAGCCACGCATGAACATATTCCCGAACATCATCTCGAAGTTTTTCATTTGACGAACATTCTGGCGTGCTGGCAACTTTTTCTGTGGCGTATTTCAAGAGTTTGGCCACTGTCATTAAAAAGGTAAGTCGATCACTTATGCGATCCGTTTCTCCAATGATTTCAAAGTCGTCTTCGTCATTGAAGCTGCCCGGCGGAGTCGCATCCAGCATGTCATCATCAACACCATCGTCTGCCGAGTCGTGATAAACGACATTTTCATAAGCTGCACTATAAATTGAATCAATTGCGCCGGAATGTTCGTCAAAATCGAGATCGGAATCCGAGTCGAATACATCGTCTAAGTCGAGTCCCAAATCTTCGTCCGAATCGGAGTCGTCTGCTTTCCATTCGTCTCCTTTTCGGTTATTTTTTTTCTTGGAATTTTTGTTGCGCTTCGATGACGACTTTTTGCGATTTCCATCTTCGCCGCCGTCAAACATTTCTTCCGGCAGATCAATTTCTGGAATTCGCCAATACTCATCAGCATTTACTTCGAGATAATCAAAGAATTTTTTTGTGAGGTTCCATCGTTCCTCAGGAGTCATTGGTGGAACCGGCTTCTGATTTCGCCGAATTGTCGATCTGCTATTTGAATCATCGTCATTTACTTTGGGAGTTTTCCAAAGTTGTTCCATCCATCGAATCACAATTGGATGAAACGAATAGTCGCCTTCAATGAGCGGAATTTGTTCGGCATTACTGAGCCAGTACATCATTAGTGCCATTGAAGCGACCATGTCGCCCTGATCGAGAAGTGCTTCAGAAAGAAGGACATACGCCTTCGTCGATTTGAATCGTTCTACATGTCGATTCCAGAAAGCAACATCACCAGAAGCCGTCCCAGCTTTGTGCCAAGCTGAAAGTGCGGTCGAAACAACAGCTGCGGATTCCCAGGCTTCTGAACCTGAAAAACTTTCGAGACTCGATACTTCCGTGCTCGCAAACTGATCCCACCACGCCGCCAAATCACTCATCTGGTCAGACAATTCCAACTGCAACTCGCTCTTTCCATCTGCCGCTGCTTCTTTTTGGAGGCGACTGTACAAATCGAACATTTCTTCCAGTAAACTAATAAGGTCGTCCACACGATGATCGTGAATCGAATTTTCCGCCGAGTGGAATAAACTGTAATTGCCGCCGAATCCCAATATGGTCCATGGATCAACAATTGCACCACACGAAATACCGGTTCGAAGCAGTGATTCTATCTTCGGCAACTGCGCGGATGCGGCGACTAAATCGCCCTGGTCTATTTGCAAATGTGATGTCGTGATGAGACAGTCGATTGTCGTCATTATTCGAGCAGAGGCGACAGAAATGACATTCGCCTGATATTTTGCTGCATCAAAATAGCCCATTCTCGCAAAAACTCGTGCCAAGTGCATTCGCTGCAACTGATCTGCGCGTCTTTTGCTCATTTGACGATTCAAATCCTGCCGACAACCACCAAATGGCTGGAAAAGACGCTTTTCCTCTGCATGAATGCGAGATTCCATCTTCTCTGGAACTTTTCCGACCAATTGCTTGTAAAATTTATCTCGATAATTGGCAATAATCGGCATCAAAGTTCCAAGCGATGTTTCCGAATCATGCGTTTGTGGAGAATCACCACAAACGCCGGACCCCATCAACATTGTTCCAGCAAGAACAGCACCCGCCTCAAAAAGAAGTTCGTCTTCTGGAATCGTCGCAGCATCCGATTCTCCCATATATGCTTGTTCAAGACGACGCGAAATTCCCTCCAGTGTCACCTGATGCACAACAAAACGCCGATAATATCCAGATGAATCGAGCCTGAGAGGGTCCCAAAGTCCAAAATGATAGTTCGGTTTCCGATTCACCGGATGATCGAAGTCATAAGCACGCGGATCAAGAGACAGTTCTTCGAGACGTTCCAAATCGAAACAGGCTTCTCGAAGAATTTCCGAATCTGTATTTTTGATAATTTCGATTGCTTGTTCAACGATTTTTTGATATTTACCGACCGCGACTCCGGCATCTTTCAAGTACAATGGAACTGGAGCAACCCACTCGTTTTGATAAGGTTGATGCTTTTCAATACCTTCCAAAATTGGGACCGGTCTATAACCGATGAAATCATTCAATTCCAAAATGGCGGCGCGTGTAACTGCGTCGATACTTGTCCATGGGGTTTTTTGCGATAATATCGCATCGAATGCCCGCGCCAGAAAAAAAGAATTGAATATCAAATCATCATTTTGATGAAATAAAAGCTCCGAATGAAATTTGCGATAACCTGGAAGAAGATGGTCTCGAACTATCTGAATCACTTGGCCTGCTCGGTCATCGACACGAAAAGCCTCGGACTCCTTCGATAGTCGCGCCAATTCCGAACTGAGATGATCGAGAACTCGAATGGCAATGTCGGGCAAACGCGATGTTTTTGCCCTTTTTGATGCCATTCCTTTTGAACGAGATGAGCGAGATTGGGCATCCGATTCAGCAGAAACAAAAGCCGAAAAGACCGTATTCATCGCCGCAAAAAATCGCACATCTCCCAAATTAGAGGAAAAATTCAAATATCCAAGAACTTCCTTTGTTGATTCGGGCAACGTCACTGTGAAAGACGGTTCATTCATCATATTCGTTCCAATATCACCTAAAAAAGGACAAAACTCCCCACTGCTATATTCCATAAAAGTTTATCCGAGAAATGGCATTCGGTCTAGGTGGGCCTGCTACTGAAAATCGAACCGCAATCAAACGGTTATATGAATTTGAGTTATAAGATTTATGCCGATTGTTGTGGCACTAATTCGTTTTTCTCCCGATTATCGAGCTGTTTTATAATTTTCGAGATGTAGGACCTCCGAAAATCGATTTAGGTGTTCATGTTCCTCACAAACAGCATTGAACCATTGGTGAAATGCGATTTTATCTTTTATTGAGTCAAAAACAATGAGAATATCGATCTTTCGTGTTGTAATTACTGCCTCATTTTTCATCTCGGCGTGTTTTGCCGCACATTTTGCCGCCGCACAAGGTGTGATGCTGCGAGGTGCGGGAGCCGTAAATGAATCTGTCGCCGGTGTTGGAACTGCGATGCCACTCGATTCCACTGGAGCACTCATTTGGAATCCGGCCACTATTTCCGCTCTGAAAAAGAATGAAATTTCCTTTTCTCTCGGTCTCATCATCCCTGAAACACAAGTAAGTTCGTCGGTCGGTCCAATTTCAGGTTCGACAAAAGGGCAATCAGGAGCCGTCCCTGTCCCGAATATGTCATTCGTTTGGCGAAGATGCCCAAAATCGCCCGTGACTTATGGATTTGGACTCGGAGGAGTCGGAGGAGCTGCATCGTTGTATGCCGCTGATGCACCAGGTCAAACAAATCCCATTTTGGGAGGACTCGCCAAATCGGCAAATGTCGTCGTGCTACAATTGACTCCAACTGTTTCGTATCAAGTCAACAACAAACTGTCTGTCGGAATTGCACCACTTGTCGATTTAGCATCGCTCAACATAAATCCCATGCAACTCGGACAGCCGCTCGGAACCGAGTTACATAACTATGGAACTAGATATGCGTGGGGCGGAGGATTCCAAATTGGTGCTTATTACGACTTCAAAAATAATTTCAAAACCGGTTTCATGTTCAAGAGTCCGATTTGGGCCGAAAAATTGCATTATGAGGGAACGAAAGCACATGGGGCAGGATCGGGAACTCCTGTCAGTGGCGATTTCGATTTGGATTTGCCGATGACACTTTCGTGGGGCGTTTCTTATGACGGCATTCGACACACGACAGTCGGACTCGATGTGCGATATTTTGATTATGCAAACACTGCTGGTTTCAAAAGTGGTGTCAATCCAGGAACTGGAATTGTTGAAGGTCTCGACTGGGACAGTGTTATGGCGATCTCAATTGGAGGCGAACGCCGAATAAATGAGAAATTGAAAGTACGAATGGGTTATTGCTGGAATCAGCAGCCGATTCCGAGTCGAAGTGCCGCACTGGCTGTGGCCGCCCCGATGATCGGACAGCATGTTTTGGGAATGGGTGCGAGTTACGCATTTGCCCGCGATCTCGAACTTTCTGTCGCATATTCGCACTCTTTTTTGGCGAAAGTCTCTGGATATTTTCCCACAGGGAATCCACTTGCTCCAATCGGAAATGTGACAAACCAAATGAGTGCAAATGTTTTCGTTGCTGGAATTACGAAAAAGTGGTAAGTTGGCGGTGAATTTGGCGAGCCGCCGGCGTAAGTCGGCGGTTGTCAGGCGAGCCGCCAACGTAAGTTGGCGGGTGAATCCCGCACGGAATTCGTTCCAGAACGCCTCGGTGTTCTGGAAATTTAACATTTGCTTTCTATCATTTCCGAATTCCACATGGAATTCGCTCTTTATTGACTTCCCACTTCAAAAGTGATACAATTATCGACGTTGTTCGATTTTCGTATCTCTCCCTCTCAAAAGGAACTTTCAAATGAAACGAATTATTGCCTTCATTCCTCTGTTGCTTCTTTGTTGCACGCCGATCTTGGCACAAAAAAGTGCCGCTCCGAGCACTTTTGCACCGCTCATTTCTGACAGCACAGTCGGAATTGTGCAGGTCGATTTTACAAAGCTCGCTCCTGAAAAACTCGCCTCGAAAGTTGCCGAGGCCGCCACTGTTTTTCTCGACAGATTAGGTTTCGATCCCGCTTCACAAAAAGAAACGCTCACTCAACTCAATTTTGAAATTGACCGAATTGTCGAAGAAGGACAGCCCCTGTTTAACACGCTCACAAAAGAACTTGGCATTCACGAATTCGCAATTTTGTGGGATATGTCCTTAATTCAGCAGAAAATCCCATTCGTTATTGCCGTGTCATGGAAAAACAAAAAAGAGGCCGACCTCGAAAAATTGAGCAAATGGATCACTGATCTCACAGCATTGTTCGACAATTATGAACCCGAAAATCCACTGGCAAATGTTGTTCAAATCGGAGATTTTCTCGTCATTCCTTTCGCTGATTACTGGGACCAAGAAACAGCAAAGGAAACACTGAAAGAATGGCACAGCAATTTGAAACCAAATACGACTTGTTTTGTGGCGAGCGGACTGGCAGCACTGCCAAATGACGACATGAAAGGTGTTATCGGAATTCCTGAAACGCTCAGAGAAATGCTCGTCTCCATTCCGGGCGGTGCATCGGACATGCCACGCGAAATGCGAAATATGCTGAAATTGGGCGCACAAAAATTCGAGTGGGCCAATTCTTCGTTTTCTTTCGATGAATTGCTGGACGGAACAAATGCGAAGCCGAATGACGTTTTTCTTCGCGTAAAAATGGCAACTCCGAAAGATGCCAAGCAAATGCGTGCTCTTCTCGAACAAGGAATTGAATTGGGAATGAATATGGCACAATTCGGAGTATCCCAAAGTGAAGAAATGAAAAATATGCCGCCTTTCATATTCACTTTTTTCAAGGGGTTTCTGAAAACGCTCCTTCCTGATGTCGAAGAAGACATGCTCTTTTTCCGAACACGAATCAAAGATGACACCGGTCGATTCGCCGCCGTCATGCCAGCAATTATCGGCATCCAAGCAGCAATACTGCTCCCGGCTGTTCAGGCAGCCAGATCAGCGGCCGGGCGAATGCAATGCACAAATAACCTCAAACAGATCGTTTTGGCGTTCCATAATTATCATGATATTTACAATGGATTTCCACCACTTTATACAGTTGATGCAGATGGAAAACCGCTGCATAGTTGGCGCGTTTTGCTTTTGCCATTGATGGAACAAGCTGCTTTGTACGAGCAAATTCGTTTTGATGAACCTTGGAACAGCGAATATAATTCACAATTCCACGACAAGATGCCCGCCGTTTTTGCGTGCCCAGACATGTCGCCTCGATTTGCCGTCGATGCGAAAAATCGCTGCAATTACTCGGTCATTGCTGGTGAGGTATTAAAACCGGCGAAAAGAGCTGGCGTGCGAGTCGGAGATACGATGGCAGTTATCCAAGATGGAACGAGCAATACAGTGGCAGTTGCCGAAGTTCGCGTCCCATTTTGCTGGATGGACCCGACTGCCGATATTACACTCGAAGATTTCGAGGCAGGTATCAACAAAGGCCGCGTAGGGAGCAGCCATCGGGGCGGATGCACTATGGCCTT
>JBOFGF010000102.1:0-10628 GCA_051649005.1 Thermoguttaceae bacterium
GAAGAACCGACTGGATGTGTTCTCCGAGACCGCGATTTTTATCAACTTCCTGATTAGCAGTGATTGTATGTCGAAGCTATTTTCATAATTTTGACAAATATGACAATTTTGGGACACTGTAACAAAAACATGGAGACACGCAGAAGCAACGTAAACAATTTTGTTACACAAAACCGCATTTTGACAGATTTTTGTGAAAGTTTGAGTCATGATATTTTCGCGCGGCTTCATATTGGTCACGCGGCTTCATATTGATACTTTGTGTTTTGTTCTTTCATTTTTTTGAACTTTTTTGAACTTTTTTGAATACTTTTTCAAAACTTAAAACAGAATTTACCATTTGTGCCAGAAACTGATTCGTACACAGAAATAGCAAGATTAGTCGGTGGTCTTGCTCATGAAATCAAAAATCCACTTTCGACAATTCGACTGAACATGGAACTATTGGCAGAAGATTTCGAATCTGTCGATCTTCCAGAAGGCCGCCGCGCGCTGAGAAAAATTGAAGTTGTTCTTCGTGAATGTTGTCGTCTTGAAGAACTTTTGAATGAACTCCTTCACTTTGCAAAAGCACACAATTTGGAATTGCAGCCAGCCGACTTAAACGAAGAAATTCGAGAACTAATCGAATTTTTTCGTCCGCAGGCGGAAGAAATGCGCATCGATATTATCGAGTATTTTGAGAGCGATTTGCCGACAGTTCTTTTGGACCGCCGCTCATTTCATCGTGCTCTCCTGAATCTCGTTTTGAATGCACAACAAGCAATGTTACATGGAGGACAACTTGTACTGCGAACACGTTCGGCAGGAGATGAAGTGGCCATTGATCTCATAGACACCGGAGTGGGAATGAATGATGAGACTCTCGCTCAAATTTATGAGGCATTTTATTCAACGAAAAAAGGGGGAAGTGGACTCGGACTGCCGACAACACGAAAAATTATTGCCGCACATGGTGGACGCATTTCTGTACAAAGCGAGATAAATTGTGGTACTAAATTTACAATCATTCTTCCAAGTCTGCCTCGAATCGGCGACTCGTCTCAACAGAAATGAACGTACCTGTCAATTTTAGTATTGTACAAAATGGCACATCTAATAATCCATTTTTCAAAAACGCTGACACTGTAATTTGCGTGGTTTTCGCGTTCAAAAATCGCAGAAACATGAGTAAATAGATGTGCCTAAAAATTATTTCGTGCAAATTTGCGTTTTATACCTTTTCCCAAACAAAGCAAATATCCCATATTGCCAGCAAACAGTTAATTTATAGTGACTCGCTGGAAGTTTGGGGAATTAAAAATTAAAATTGACAGGTACAAATGAACGAGGAAACAATGCAAAACACCTTTTTCATTGTTCGACTGACTCCGCCTGGACGAGGTGCTGTTGCTTCTATTCTTTTAGTCGATAACTCGCCATCGAAACATCCATTTTCTGAGAATAATACAGCTGAGAATTCGGAATTTGACAATAAATTATCGGATACTTTGGCATCAGAAAATTCAGTATCAGACACATCGACATCCAAAAATTCAATTCTGTCGATTTTGAAACGATATTGGAATGGAACACATCTCGAACAAACGAAAAAAACACATTTAGAAAGCTCCGTCTTTCTCCCAAAATTTGGACGTTTGCAACTTTCGCATCTTCCAAAAATTGAAGAAGAAGTCGTTCTCTTTGTGCGGTCAACTAATGAAGTTGAAATCCATTGTCATGGCGGAGAGGCCGTCATTTCAGCAATTGAAAAATTGTTTTCTAATGAAGGCGGACAGGTCATTTCGTGGACCGACCATTTTTGCAGCGGAAATTCACAGAAGGAAATTGCACGCAAAATGCTCGCGGAAGCACAGACAGAACGAGTCGCTCAAATTCTGATCGACCAGTACAATGGAGCACTGGAGATGGAACAAAAAAGAATCAACACGCTTCAAAATTCCGCCGAAAAAACCTCCGCACAAAATCAGTTACAAAAAAATGCTCGACTGGCCCGACATCTCATTACTCCATTTCAAGTGGTCATCGCTGGTTCGGTAAATGTCGGAAAAAGCAGTCTGCTCAATTCAATTGCAGGTTTTCAACGAACAATCGTGCATTCAATGCCAGGAACAACCCGCGATGTTGTTTCATTTATCACGGCACTAAATGGATTTCCTTTTCAATTTTTAGACACGGCTGGATTTCGTGAAACGGAAAACATTATCGAACAACAGGGAATTTCCAGAACAGAAAAGACTTTGCAAGAAGCAGATTTGATTCTTTGGATATTCGATGCGACAAAGCCCGCGTGGAAACGTCCAAATTTACAAATCGGTCAAACACCACAATTGATTTGCTGGAATAAAATCGACCAACTTGATTCGGATCAACTCGATGCAATTCGTGCGAATCATATTATTGAAACAGATTTTAATTTTTCTCTTTCGTTTGTGCCAGAATCGATGACAGAACCGCTTTTTGTCAGTGCATTACAAAATCAAGGAATAGACGAACTTCTTGTAAAAATCTTTTCGACTCTCGTTCCTGATCCACCAAAACCATTCGAGGCGGTTCCACTGACTAATCTCTATTTGAACCAATAAACAGTATTCAATTCTGGACATTTTTCTTGCAAACAAAGCCTGATGTCATTTGGCGACGAAATCGTTTTGCAGAAGAATCCGATTTTCTTTTTGATTAGGACAATACCAAAAACAGCGTCCACATGCCACACATTTGGTCGGGTCCACCACATAATCACTGCGATGTCGGCGGCGAATCAATGCGATGATTTTCACTCCAAAAACAACGCCGATCCAAATTCCAAACCAAAACCCAGCTCGTTGGAATCGCGTTCTTGTTTCGTGTGCCAGTCGAAACACATCTTCATGAGAACGATTCAATTGAGTCAGTGCGTGGGTTTCTGGAAAGGCCCCAAATGTGTCCACAAGTTTTTGTTCTTCTGCATAAACAAGTTCCGCTGTTTGAATATCGAGGTGCAATCCAGAAAATTTTGGGCCAATATAATAACCAAACATGCCAAAAAGAGCGATTAAACATGGAAGCAAAATGAAAGCAATGACCAGATAAATCGGACCACTCCGTCGCTCCTCGGCACTTGGTGCGACAGTCGGAGCTAAAATGGCATTATATGGACAAATGTCCTCACAAAGCCGACACTTCGTGCAATTTCCAGGTGAGACCGACACCTTTTTGGCTGATAATGTACTGCAAACGCCCAAAATGGCCCCAAATGGACACATGAATCGACAAAAAGGTCGTCCAATGAAAACTCCGAGAAGAAGAACGACTCCACTAAAAACAAGGATGGGAAAAAGTCCACTAAAATCACGAAATATGGCAATGTATGGATCAAATCGACAGATCGTATAACCAAGTCCTGTGGCGACACAAAACAGACCGAGGCCGAGCCAGATAAATCGAAAAAGACCGAGGCCTTCTTCGAGACCTTTTGGAATCCGCAAATTCTTGAACGCCGTCAATTCTTGCACTGCTCCGAGCGGGCAAGTAGCCGAGCAAAAAACACGTCCGAAAAAGAGCGCGAACAAAAGTGGCAGTATTGCTAACAAAAGAATGGGCCACGACAAAAATGGCGAAATTCCGAGAATCACGGCCGCAACATTTTGAATCATTCCAACCGGACAGGGACATCCGTGCAAATAAAATCCGAAAATTAAAACTGAGGCGATGGCAAGAACGATAATAAATTTTCTGGAGCGACACAAAAAAACCGCAATTGTACTCAGCACCAAAAAAAGCGAATAAAGAGAAACGACGAGAATCTGCCGCAGTGGAATCGCACAAGATGGCAGTGGGGCAATCATTGGAGGAAGAACGTATTCCGTTTCAAACACCGGAGGAGGATTTCTCGGTGCTCCAAAAAGATCACCTGAAAAAATTCCGCCAAATCCCAAAAAACACAGAAGCAAAAAGAGAACAAATCGGAACATTTTTAGAAAGAACTGAGTTTAACACACTTTCGGAAAAAGCGGTTGTTTCGCAAAAGCAAGCAAATTTTTACACACCAAGAACTACGAAAAGCGACTTTTATTCCTATTTTATTCCCGTTTATTATGTATTTCGCTTGAAAAGCGATTGAATGTCAATTACCAAACAGAGCAACAAAGGAACAATAAAAAGAGTAAACAGCGTGGAACACGCCATTCCTCCGACGACAACACTGCCGAGTCCGCGATACAATTCACTCCCCGCTCCGGGTGCGACGACAAGTGGCAACATCCCGAATACACTCGTCGCCGTCGTCATGAAAATTGGGCGAATCCGTGTCCGAACCGATTCACGAATCGCTTCTCGATAACCGAGTGCTTCGGTTTCATCTTGCTCGCTTTCACCTCGTCCACGCATAAAATTGAGTGCCTGATGTACGAGCAAAATTGCATTGTTGACCACTATTCCGATCAGGAGAACAAACCCCAACATCGTTAATGTGTCCATTTGCTGCGAGGAATCAATGGCATGAACCCATGCCAGACCTGCAAAACCTCCCACCATCGCAAATGGAACACTGAACATAATAACCATCGGATATAAAAAGCTCTCAAAAAGGGCCGCCATCAGCAAATAAGTAATAATGAGAGACAATAAAAACCGACTTGATAGAAGGTTTATGAGCGACGGAATATCAAATCCGCTCCATTTTCCGACCATTGCTTGTCGCGTTTGCGATAATTTGTCAGCATTTCCGGCCAGTCGAATTTGGACATCGGGAGTCATGCCACCTTCTTGGCGACACTCTTCAGCAATTTCCAATATGCGTTTTTGTGCTGTTTCGAGTGCCACATCTGGGGGAGGATTCACGGTCAAACAAATTGCTCGTTCCTGTTCGACGCGCCGAATCAGCTGCGAAGCATCCGCTTTATTGAAACGAACAATCTGACCGATTGGAACGATTTGGCGACGACCATCCGAATCCCGAATCGAAATTGGCAAAAACTCGACTTCATCTGGCGTGAGAGGAATGTCTGGGTCTCGAATAAGCGACACATCGATATTGTCCCCCTCATAATCAAAATCACCCACCACAATTCCGTCGATGAGTGCGCGAGATGCGGATGCCATTGAACGCACACTGAGTCCAAGTTCTGTCGCACGCACTTGATCGACAACTATTTGCCATTCGGGACCATTTAAGTCGTAATTTGGAGGATCACTCCTGACACCAGGACGAGAGTATTCTGAAACCAGTCGGCTTTCTAAAAAATAAGTCGATTCGCGCAAACGCTCCATGTCACTTCCGACAACTTCGATTTGGACAGAATTAGAACCGCCCCCGCGCCGTCCAAAAATGCTTTGTTGCTGTGCGCCGCCGGAACAACCGGGAATCGAATTCATCATTGTATTGAGAATTACCTCCAGTGGTTTTACCATTTCAGGATATTTGCTCGTGCAAATCATGAAAACTCCCTGGGACCGGACGACGATGAAAAAGTCTTTGATCGGCGGAACCTGATCGACTTTTTTGCCTGTTTGGGGATTTATGAGCGGCTGAATTGCCGTCGCCTCTTCAATCGACTCGGCATCGAAATAGGGACGCAAAAATTCTTCCGCCCTGCGCCCCACTTGGACATATTGCTGAATTGAATAAGCAGGAGGAAGAAGCATGTTTCCACTCACACCATTTTTATTACCAGTTGGCAAATAACTGGCCGGAGGCATCAATTCGACACTCAAAAAAACCGCTGAAATCGAGATAATCAGAATAAGGAGAACACGAACCCAAATACCCGAAAAACTCCGAAAAGTCAGAAGATAAATCAAATTGGCATATTGTTCAGTAATCCACTGAAAAAATGGGGCCAGACCAAATGCGCTGCGAAAAATCTTTTGCGAGAAACTTGTTTTCCGTTTTGACGTGTATTTGAGCAATCGCGCCGCCGTCATGGGAATGATGGTCACTGAGACACAAAGAGACAAAAGTACCGCCGCTGAAATGGCAATGGCAATGTCATAAAATAGTTGTCCCGACTCCTCTTTAATCGTCAAAACTGGGCCGAAGACCGCGACTGTTGTGAGTGTCGAAGCGAGCACAGCACCCCAAACTTCCCGAGTTCCGTCATAAGCTGCTTTCCACGGCGATTTTCCCATGTGCAAATGACGATCTATATTTTCGAGAACGACAATCGCGCTGTCAACAACCATGCCAATTGAAAAGCTCAGACCGGCAAGTGAGATGACATTGATATTTCGACCTGCTCCATACAACACAACAAATGTGCCAATGAGCGAAATGGGAATTGCCAGTGCAACAATGAACGTCGGACGCATACTCCGCAGAAAAAGAAGGAGAACGCCAATTGCCAAAAAACCGCCAAGAAACATATTGTCTCTGACAAGTCGAACTGCACTGTTGATATACGACGAATCATCATATATTATACGAAATCTGATTTTATATCGATCATTTTTATATTGTGCCAGAAGACCATCTGGTTTAGAAATATCTTTGACTATTTGATTTATTTGGTTCATTACTTCGAGGACATTCGCTCCGGTGTCTCGCCGGAAAATCACGGTCATCGATGTGAGACCTTTACTTTGATTAAAATAAGTGTTTTTTTGAAGTACCAAGTGCGCAGTGGCAATGTCTTCGAGATAAACCGGAGCACCGTCCACATATTTGACGATCAGTTTACGAATTGGTTCGAGTGAATCATATCTTCCGAGAAGACGAAATCGGATATTTTGGCGGCCATTTGAGATGTCGCCCGCCGATTCGTTTAGATTATCTTCGCGGAGAACATTTTGAAGTTCGTCGATAGCAACTCCCGCCTGTGCCAAAACAACAGGATCAAAACGAATTTGAACTTCGTGTCTTCGCCCTCCATAAATATCAATTTGAGCGAGTCCTTTGACTCGTTCAAAGGCGGGGCGAATGTATCTTTCCGCAAAATCATAAAATTCAGCAATCTCCAGTTCTGGGAAATCTGGTGCGGTGAAAAGACCATATCCAATTGCTTCGTCG
Organism: Thermoguttaceae bacterium; assembly: GCA_051649005.1. Lineage (GTDB taxonomy): Bacteria > Planctomycetota > Planctomycetia > Pirellulales > Thermoguttaceae > WRKP01. The sequence goes on from JBOFGF010000102.1 coordinate 6,986, forward strand.
GTACTCGCACTGGCTGCCCGAATGACGGGCCGATCAACGTCGTCTGGATATCGAGGCACTTCATTTAGTCGATTCGACGTTTCTTGAACCGCTCGACTCAAGTCATATCCGACTTGAAATTCAAGCTCGATGAAACCCATGCCAAGTTGTGCAGATGAGGTCATTTTATAGAGTCCTTGAAGCGTTTTGAGCCTCTTTTCCTGCTCCATTATGACCGACTTTTCAATTTCCTCAGGACTTCGCCCCTGCCAAGAAGTGCGCACTGTAATTATCGGACGTTCAACATCGGGTGTCATCTGAACTGGCACAGCAGTAAGTGCGAGTATACCAAATAACACCAGAAGAAGAATGCCGACAATGATCTTGACTGGGTTGTTAATAGAAAAGCTGATAATATCCATAACATGATATTATACTTTTTTAGTCACAAATGACAATGGACACGCACCAACCATTCCGCGCATCGTCATAAATTTGCTGATTTGCCAACTTTCGTAGAAATGTCTTGCTTTTATCGCACTTTGTAGTACAACTTTGTAGTACAACTTCGCGGAACACATCAAGACATTTATCGAATGGAATTTTTACGACTTCTATTCTGTCAAATCAAACGAAGCCGCCACTGATTTATTTCCGACCGATAATTTGAATCCCGAATCGGAATGTGTCTTGTATTTTTCTGGAAGCAGATTCCGCTGTTCCGATCTAGTTCCATCGGGCGAATCAGGTGTCGGATTCGGAATGGTTATTCTATCAAATTTCATCACGGCAACATTGTATTCGCCAGGAAACGCTCCCTTCCAGCCATCCGTTGTTTTGATGCTGCATACACCAGAAGCATTGGTCGTGCCACTGCCAGAAAATCCTTTGCCATCAGAGGAAATTATCGAGACAATTGCGCCCACAAGAGGCGACCCTTTTTGAGTGATTGTTACTGAAACCGGTGTCGTGCCAGGATTTTTATCGCCGCATCCTCCAGTTAATACGATAAAAGTCAAAGAGAACAAAACCAAAAATGTCGAAGAAAAAAAATGATTCATTGTGTTGAAGAAAAAAATATAAAAGAAAAGAGTATACGTTCACAGTGTTTTTATGCCGCTAATAAGCCACGTTTCGCAGAAACGTGTTGTTTTGTTCGGCTGAACCCCGAGGCTTTCCATGTTTCCGAACACCGGAGGTGTTCAATTATGGTAGAAACGAATTGCCCACAAACACACACAACTCCGTCGGAGTTGAATTATGGTCACCGATATTGAACCCCGATCTGACGTTTTTGATGTTCGTGTTTCTACCATTATTGAATCCCGACGGGATTCAGGACTTTGAAAACGTGACTTTATTCGCGGGGTTCAGTATAGCAAAATTTGTCAAAGAGACGTGGTTGATTCCTTGCCATCACGAGTGCCGAGCGAACCCCAAACTCCCCACAACGAAGTTGGACTCATTTCTTTGATTCGCACTTGTCTATTAACATCAGTATCCGTCACAAAAGGAGGCAATGTTCTGGCAGGAGTCGTTTCAGTACCTGTACTAATCGTGTTGGAAATAAAGGTGACAGAACCATCTAGTCGAGACGCATTGACACCACCTGTGTGATTACTACTGGCCGATCCAAGAACCCACGCAGAAGCATCTGAGTCATTAGTATTGGCAAAATTACCACTATTCGGAGGCAGAACGGTGCTAAAACCGATAAACCAGGGTTCACCCGAAACAAAATGGAATCCACGTTGGATGCACTTGGTATCACCAGTTGCAAATGTGTTATTGGCAATATATTGTTTTCCCGAATAAAGTGCCGTCAAAGCCGAGAGTGTTTGACCAGACGCATCATTGTTGTATGTCGCTGTAATGTCCTGCGTTCCAGATGGCCGAGCAGCTTCCGAATGTGAAATTGTATTACTCGTGCCATCTCGAACTGATGCCAAATCGGTCCAGCGTCCACGACAATAAAAAACGCCTCGATTCGGATCGGTCTGATCTCTGTTGGCCTGATGATCTCCAACACAATAGACTGTATTGGTTAGTCCAAGAGGTTGTCGGCCCGTGAACGGTTCGCTGACTCCATCACTCGGACAAAGATATGTCGAAATTTTTTGATTATAAAGAGGAACCAGGTCGCTGACACCATTGTTCGCAATATCAGAAAATTGGTTATAAAGTGGCGTTTGCTCGATGAAAGGAAGCAGCGCGATATTGACACCAAACCGCATTGTCGCATTGGCATTTTTGGTCAATCGGATTCCAAGTGTCGGAAGTTTTTTGTTGGTGTCGTGATAATTTTGAATACCAATTGCCACTTGGTGCATCACATTATTGCACTGCATTCTTCGGGCGGCTTCTCGGGCTGCTTGAACAGCGGGGAGTAGAAGAGCTATCAAAACGCCGATGATGGCAATGACCACAAGAAGTTCCACCAATGTGAAACCGCGAAAACGGAACGATTTATTGATAATCATGTTATACCTTTATATTCTATATTCTTGAAAAAATGGGATGCTGAATGTCACTGAAATCCAGCGAAACAAAAAAATAATGTTACAAAATTGGTGTAAAAATATCACTGCACAACTGCGGATTCATCCCCCGACATCGAACCCAGCGCGCCCCACGGACCAAAGTCAGACGGTCCTGATGTTTTAAGCATGGTCAGAGCCGTCGTCGGCGTTCCATAATTTACAGAATCACCCACAAATCGGGCTGAACCATCGCCCAAAGCAAGATTGACTCCTCCTGAATGATAAGAGGTGGGACCTCCAAGCAAGTGATCATTACTCGTGGCATTCGAACTGTAACAAGAAGGGGCATTGGGCGGCATGATCGTTCCAAAGAGATTTGCGCAGGGACCACCATCGTACCATCGCCCACCAAAATCCTCACTGGTCGTTAATGATCCCACTGCTGTGGTTGGTGTATATTTTCCTTGTGTCCCCCGTGTTGCCATACAATCGGCTGGATGTACGTTCACGGGACCAAAATTCGGTGTATTGGCAACTGCGGCTGTCCTGTTCATAACTACACTGCCGAGAATAAATTCGCGGTGATTGAAGATGGCTCGCTCGCTGATAAGAGCCGTGTTGCTCGTGCCATCTGTGATGGCAGAAAAATCACGCCAAACCATCGCGCCAAAAATACCACGAGTTTGTGGGTCTGCTTCGACTCCATTACTAACATTTTTAGCCGCACCGGCCCAGTCGCCCTGACTTACACAGTAATTAGATGCCTGCAAACCGCCCCGATCAAATCCGATGTTGTCTGATGGACAAAGAAGGAGTTCGATGCGGGTTCTCCATGGATTATCTCGGTCGGTGGCCGATGCACCGCCCCATCGTGTATTGTCATTATCTCCGAAATGGACGTTTGGCTGAGCGGCAAGTTTATCAGCGAGTGCGGGTTGTTCAATGAAGGGGAGCATGGCAATCCAGACGGAGTAACGTTGTCGATTTCCGCCTCCTGCACTTCCGCCTCCTGCGCCTGCAATTCCGAAGCAGCGGGATGGGAGCGACATGTTTGTATCGTGATAATTGTGCATAGCTAAACCCAATTGTTTGAGTTTGTTTACACATGACATTCTGCGAGAAGCTTCTCGGGCTGCTTGAACAGCTGGGAGTAGAAGGGCAATCAAAACGCCGATGATGGCGAT
>JBOFGF010000103.1:0-5767 GCA_051649005.1 Thermoguttaceae bacterium
TTCGATCCAGAAGAGTCGCCTCGTAACAATAACTGGTACTTCCTGACATTGGCGGCTCGGCGTGGTTTAACGTATTTGCAACAACAACCGCAGGTCGATCCGAACCGTTTGGGAATTCATGGTTATTCGATGGGCGGCACAATTTCGATGTATACTGCTGGTGCTGATCATCGTCTGAAAGCGGCGGTGCCTGCTGTGGGCGGTTCTGGTTTTCGCACTTATCCACTGCCACTTCTCCCAGAATCGACAGCAGCAACAGTGGAACGAATTAACGGTGATGTCGAGCTTTTCCGTCAAACAATGGATCACCACATTTATGCGGCTCATGTTGAGTGTCCTCTTTTATTTCTTTCCGCCAGTAACGATTTTCATGGCATCATGGATCAGGCGTGTCTGAGTTGTGCCCTCATTCCGGCCAAGTATTCGGATGGCTCTCCGGCAGTCGCACTTGCATTTACACCGCATTATAACCATCGATTGATGCCTGAATTTGAAATCGACACGCTTCTTTGGTATGACGCTCACTTGAAAAAGAATTTCAAGATGCCAAAATCGCCAAAATTATCAGTCGATATGAAAACGGAATCGGGCCAGCCGCGAGTGGCACTCGAAGCCGATCAGACACTTCCCGTCAGTGATGTTGTTTTTTATGTGTCCTTCGATCCATGTCCGACGGCGCGCTTTTGGCGAACAATAAAGTCGGTTCCCACTCAGGGGAAGAACAATGTGTTCACAGCCGAAATAACAGATATTCCGCCGGAACTACCGCTCGTTATTTATGCGAATGTTTGTTATACATTGCCGGAAGAAACCACGACGAATAATCGTGGAACAAAAACGAAAGTGATGGCTCTGAGCACTCCGATTTTCAGTTGCCGATCAGAAGATGTCGTCGCTGCGAAAGTCAAAACAGTTACAAAAATGGATGATGTGATCGACACATTTGAACAGCCACTCAGCGACTGGATGCTTTTTAATGAAACGAATCGGGACCACTGGCGGTTTGAAACGCGAAAACTGAACGATCCGCGCTGGATGTCGGGAGTCGCAGAAGACACACTCGTTCTCGAACTGGTCGCCGATGCAGAAAATAAATTTGCTGTCGAATTGACAAGTAATTTTTTCCGAGGTTATCGCGGTCCGATGAAGAAATACTATGCAGCTTATTCGATACAAGGGACGGGAAAACCAGAGCAAATTGCGATGCGAACGAGCGATTTCATTTCGGAAGATGGCAAAACTCCGCTCAATTCTTGGGCGGAAGTTGATCTATTTTCTTTGGCAGGAAGACAGCAAGTCGGAGACCGTGTTTTTGGTGGGCCGAAGTGGAATGGCGCAATTCCGACTTGGAAACGTCTTTCGTGGGAGCGAGCAAAAAAGTAGTATTTTTGTTCCCACTTTTCAGCAAACAAAACACCGCGCTGAATCACAACTGATTCACCCATGATTGTCTTAAAACAATAAGCAACTGTCAAATGCTGAAACCAACAAAAATACGGAGAATGTTTCTCATTTAATGAGAGTGATAAATGCGTTTTTTAATTTTTTACTTTTTGCAAACATGCAAATTATGACTGTTCACATCATACATTTTTTAATGCAATGAAACAACAAATTTTTTCTTCGATCTTGCTGTCGTTGTTTGCCTCTTATTTTGTTTTCCTTATTTCGTTTAGCTCGCCGATTTTCGGTGCGGATAAAACGGAAATCATGCCGGAAAAGAGCGATTACACTCTCATGTATTGGGCAGAAGGTTTTCCGTCGCACCTCCCAAATGCTCCCTGGCATCGTGTCATCCAAACAGGGCAATATGCCTTCGTTCTTGATACGGAAAAATTGACCGTCCCACACTTTGGAGCACTTTCCGAAACGCTTTCATATAACGATATTGCTTCCAACAAAGAATGTGATGCGAAAGATGCCCTGTGGAAGTCATTGCCTCCTGCTGAATTGTCGCTGCGAGTTCGTGCCGATGGACCAATTTTTCGTGCAAATGGCGGCGGAAAGTGGACCCATCTGGATGGACCTCGTTTGATCGAATCAGGTCAATTTTTGCAGCGAGCAGATGTAACAAATATACCTTTCGTCGATGAATCGGGAAAATCTCTGAATGCTAAAACAAGATTTGAAACGGTCGCTTTGCCAGATAAACTCGGTTTTCGTTTCGCAGTCAAACCCGATTTTCTTGATATTCCAGAAGGCGAATCATGTTTCGGTCGCATCGGCGGCGGATTCGGATTGACCGGAAGCAATCATCTTGACTTTCCACATTCAAAGGAGACAGACCCACAAAAACTAACATTTGAATGTTGGATTTTCGTTCCCGAAGATTATGCGTCCCAAACAAAAACATTTCCATGGATCGTCTGCAAAAACAATCACGAAGAAGCAGTCGGAAATTATGGAATTGCAATGATCGGTGGTCAATTGACCGCTCGAATTAATGTTCTTGGTGGACGCGAAAATCAGGTTTCCATATCAGCTAATCAGCATGTAATTCCGAATACTTGGTATCACATCGCCATTTCTTATGATGATGATATTTTCCGATTTTTTGTCAATGGAACACAAGTCGGTGAAAAGAAAATTGGTCATCCACGCACACCCGGAAAAAATGGTCTCGCCATTGGTCGCCGACAGGATAATTGTCCCCCAGATGGATATCACTTTCGTGGTGTTGTCGATGAAATACGAATTTATGACCGCGCTCTTTCGGCTGCTGAAATAGGAGAGCGTTTCAAAAATCCCGACAAGATGAATCCTGAACTGAAACCGATTTTTGAACAAGGCTTCGATTCAAAGGGAATGGCGAGTATGACACGACCATCCGCAGAATGGAAAAATGCGGCACTTGAAATCAAATTTACGACTCCAAATGGTTCCCTGTCAAAATGGTGGAAACTCCCCGCTGGTCAAACATGGTCATCAGAAACATGGAACGAAGTTGTCTTGTTTTTTGATCCGGTTTTGATGCAAGAAATTACAAGTGATTCGCCGCTGGACATCGAAGTTACTGAAATTCCGAGTGGTTCAGCGCGTCCTGTTTCATTCGATTCCGCTGTTCAACAATTCCGTATCAATATCGATGGCGTGGAACCACAATTGCCATCAGGTGATGAGGCGAATGAAGATCGTGCAAAGTGGAACAATTCGATGGAGCGGTTCAAAATTCGTCTGAAAAATCCGACCAATCACGATGAAGTGGCGAGATTATTATTCGACAAAACAAGTGGTGGTTTTCGCCAAAAAATAGGCGCATCGATCACAGGTATTTCCGCCGTGCTTCGTGACAAGAATGGTGAACCGACCGGTGTGCCTGTCCAATTGAGTAAAAATTGGCACGGACGGCCTGAGTCTGGTGTGTATGCCGGTCAGTGGTTTCACGGAATCACACAAGTGCGTGTTCCGGCTGGTGAGACTCTCGACTTGGAATTTTCGCTCGTTTATGGAAAATGGGGGGGAGTGCCCGCTGTTTCACATGCACAACTTTGTCTGATCGGATGGGGAAGCAATCAGCAGTGGGACGAAAGTGCTCTCGGTTCTTGGGGCGAAAGCATTTGTTACGAACCAGATCGCATTCAGGCCGCCGCAGCAGTTCTGGATGTACGACCGTGCATGGTTTCTTCCATGAACGGAAATACGCAGTGGAACTGGACGAATAATGTCGGTGGTGCTGATTTTTTCCGACTTTTTGATACGAATGGCAAACGAATTCCCCCAAATGGAATGAAAACAGTTTTTCATCGACAAAGTCCCTGTTTGACGGAAGTAACATACATCGGCAAAGTCACCGATGGAATCACCCATTCTGAAACTGTTTCTCTCGGTCGGACAGATGATATTGTTCGTGGCACTTATCGACTTCGTATGGATGTGACAAAACCGACGGAATTTTCGCGGTTTGTCCTATTTCAGGTCGGCGCGGACAGTTACAATTACACTGCCGAGAATAAAATGGCAGTTGGAAACGAATTAGGCATCACAAAAGAGTGGAAAACCCAGTGGGGCGGAGATGAAAACCGCACCGAACCAATGGAATGTTCCGGCAAAACACCATGGATTTCATTGCACGATGCTGTGGCACGGCGAGATAAAGGGCGAGAAGGTGCGTGGGCAAATCGAGGCATCGTCATTCGCTCTTGGAACGCAAAATTGGGCGGCAAAGAAGCATCCCCGTGGATGGTCGAACATGGAGTGGAAGGACATGGAAAAACATCGAGTGCCGATATTGTTCCGCCGCCGGGCGTGACTAAATTATTACCGGGCGATTTTGTCGAATGTGAGATCGAACATCTTGTTATTCCTATTTCTGCGGCTGATTATTATGGCTCGAATCAAGAGTTGAAAAATGCTCTCGAAAAAGATGCAAACACAGCCAAAATGGTTTTGCGAGAAGCGACGGGAAATCAGCGAGTTGTTGAAACCAAAATTGGTTCGCTTCTTCATTTGTATCCCGATGTTGCTTTTCGGGCGAGCAGTTCTGAAAATAAAACGGCTGCAAACAAAACGGAAGATGCAGCAGTTGTAGAAGCCGTCATTCGTGGTGGAATCGGATACATTCCGGTCACGTTTTCCGGTTTGGATTCTCCTGATGGTTTTACACTGTTCGTTGATGCCGCACCTCTCGACCAATCTCGGCATGGCAATGATTATTGGCAGACCGATTATGATTCACGCACAAAAACATGGAGTCGTACTTACAACATTCCAGTTGGTGAAAATGGAGTCCATTCGGTGCGACTTTCACATGAAAAATGAATCGTGCAAATCGACGCTGGATTTTCCAATCGGCGATTTGCGTCTGGCGAGCCGCCGGCGTAAGTCGGCGGTTGTTTTCCCCGATGATCTATTTTTTGTCGGAGATTGTCTATAAAATGGCATTACTAATTAGATAAACGTCAAATAGGGACGTTTGTGAAAAACAATAATGACCTCAAACTGTTGAAAGGAGAATTCATCATGAAAAGAATCGGGACTATTGCGACGTTGCTCTTCGTTGCTGCAACAAGTGGACTTGTCGCCGCGCAGCAAACGAAAACCGCCAAAGACATGGACCGAAATGTCGCCCAAAAAACATTCGACCAATTGTCTGAAAATGCCAAAAAAGGATTGCTTGCAGAAAATCCGGTCGTCCAATCGAAGTTCACCGCCATTGAACCGGTCGATTTCAAAGACGAAACCGGAAATGTGCAGAAAATCGACAGCGGTATGAGAATTTGGTTCGAACAATTTGATGCTGAAAAAAACGCTCCGAGCGGCAAATTCATCAGTCCTGGGAACTATCAATTCAAGCCGAACGAACGTTTCTTCGTTCATGTCGAAGCCGCTGTTCCTGTGTATGTGGTGCTTTACCAAAACTTCCCCAACGAAAAGGAAGCCAAACAGGTCTTCCCAGTTGAAAAATTTCCGAGCAGTTATCGAGTTCTGGAAACAGCGAAAAGTACCAAACTCCCTGTACTCTTCAAAATGGATGGAAACTACACGAATGAACACATGGGAATCGTCGTAGCTCGTGCCGACTGGGATGGAATTGTCGAAAACGTGCCCGATGCCGCGAAAATCGCCGTCAAAGTGGCACAAGCAAAAAGCGAACAAGAAATAGCAATGGCTTATAACGGAGTTGCCAAAGGTGCCGCAGATATTTCCAGCCCGGAAGTCCTCTCCAAATTCGCGGCGGAAATCGAATGGGACGATGCGGCAATGGGAGCAGGGCAAGATATCGTCCCCCAAGAAAACACTGAGTCTGCCAAAAAGGAGACCGTCTCCG
>JBOFGF010000104.1:0-10524 GCA_051649005.1 Thermoguttaceae bacterium
CAGTCCTGGGCCGCCGCCAGAACCGCCTCTGGAAGATCGATCCGGCCTCATTTCTTGGGAAACAACCAAATTTTCTTCTCCAAAAATGGCGAAACAACTCGTCATCAAACACGCCACAAAGAGACAATCAGTGAAGTTGTTACCGAAAATAGTGTGTTTCATCATCATTTCTCCGATGTTTTTGGTGTTTCAAACGACGAGGCATCAAATTCAATGATACTATACTCAACAACGTCTTTCGAGTTCAGTTTTTCGCCGCGTCGGAAACCGACGGGGTCCGTTCCCGAAACCCGAGTCGTTCAATGTTCCCGAACGCCGTCGGCGTTCAATTATGGTAGAAACGAATTGCCCAGAAACACACAACTCCGTCGGAGTTGAATTATGGTTTTGAGGCGACGCTAATTGACCATAATTCAATGCCGACGGCATTGGTAGTAGTTTTTGTTGCGATATCTACCATAATTGAAACCCGACGGGTTTCAGGACTTTGAAAACGTGACTTTATTGGCGGTGTTGTGTATATTCTTCAATGATGCTGTTCTGTTTCCTCTTTTGCAATCAGATTCAGCATCGAACGCAAGTTGGCACCGAAATCATTTTTGCCCGGATCGGCAAAAGTACAAAGGGCGAGGTCTTCTTCGTCCAATTCCAGAGCACCGAGTGCTTCACTTTGTTCGATGTCTCCAATTTCGAGAGCGCGGCAAAGAAAAATTGGCAAAATGTCCAGTGGCATTACTGCCTCCAATTCTTTCACGGGAAAAATCGCGCGATGACCACCCATTTCTGCTGTGTTCAAATTCAGTGCAGAACGGGGCAAAAAAGACGATGCAATTTGACCTGTCAACGAAAATTTGGAGAATCCTGGTTCGACCCAGCCGAATAATTGCGGGCCTTTCATCTCTTCGATGACCGAAATTTGCGTGTGATATCGACCAAGACCACGCACCCACTCGGTTTCTGGAATGGCATCACTTGTCGCCGTGCGCCCCGCCAAAACAGAGCCAGATATCACGCGGTTCGGCCCCACTTTCAATTCATCGTGAGTCAGTCCCTGCAAACAAGCTCCGATGCGAGTCCGAATCAGACGCGGCTGTTTGACTTGTGGTCCAGCCAGTGAAACTACTCGTGTCAAATCGAGTTCACCTGTTTTGAATAATTTTCCAATGGCAATGACATCTTGATATCCGATGTACCAATTCGTTTTTGAGCCTCCGACCGAATCAAGAAAATGAATGTGCGTCCCCGGCAAACCGGCTGGATGTGGGCCGGCAAAAGCGACCTTTTCCAGTTTTGGGACATCATTGGTCGGAAGTTTTTCCCAGTATTCATTTGCGCCGGATTTACTTCCATTGGATTTAGTTGCGTCTGAATCATTTGCATTGGAACAATTTGCACTGACACAAAGATACAACTTTTTGCCGCAAATAGAAGAGAGAACACGAAGCCCATCGACAAATTCATCTTGTCGTTCGGAAATCACGACAATCGGATCAGCAGCAAGTGGGTGCGTGTCAATCGCCGTCACAAAAAGAGAATTTGGCAAAGTCGCCGGATTCGGAATTTTGCTGAAAGGACGTGTGCGAAGTGCTGTCCAGAGACCAGACTCGATTAGTCGCTTTTTCACCGATTCAGTGGGAAGTCCGACCAAATCTGGATTTATATTGTCTCGAAAAGAAAGTGCGCTTCCATTTTCATCCCGATCCAGTACCAGTTCTCGAAATGCACGTTTTTCTCCCCGAACGATTGCTTTCACTGTTCCACAGCAAGGAGAGGTGAAAAGAACTCCGGGATTTTTCTTGTCTTCAAAAAGAAGTTGCCCCATTTTAACATAATCACCGACTGCGACGTGGAATGTCGGTTTCAATCCCACATAATCGGAAGCAGTGACCGAATAACGTGCTAAATTCCGGCCGGGATAAATTCTTTGTTCAGGTTCCCCTGCAAGTGGAATGTTGCAACCTTTTTTGATTTTTATGGTTTTCATGGTGTATTTTTATGCCGAAAAGAACTCGAAGTAATTGACAAAATGGCAATATTATTGTAGTCTTTCAGTTGCGTGCTGTCCAGTCCCCAATATAAAAGATTGATTGCAAAATAGTTGTGTACTGTGCGCGGTCAAAAACTGGATGTTCAGCAGTTTCCTGATTTTATTGCAAAAGCTGATAAAAGTGAGCTTTTTTATCAAACTGATACGAATTTTATACAATGGGCCATCTCGAAGGATTTTGGATTCGCAATTTCCTGTCTCTCAAACAGGTCGGAATTGGTTCCTGTTATCCGCAGTTCAACTACATTGATGATGCGGATGTTTTGCCATATTTATTGGGCCCGATCACAATTTTTGCTGGGGCGAACGGGACTGGTAAAAGTGGTGCATTGGACGCTTTTTCATTCGTCGCAGATTGTTATCGGCATCGACTCGACATTGCTTGTATAAAACGCGGAGGATTTGGTTCCATTTATTCGCATGAAAGCATTGGTGCGATGTCGTTCGGATTCCAATATCATCTTGCCGGAGAACCAGACGCTGTCACTTATGCAGTCAGTATTGAACAATCACAAAATCACATTCCGTATATCGAGACAGAATTGCTTGCTTATCGACGTGGGAAGGAGTCAGCGATTGTATTTTTTCTCCAAAATGGGGAAAAAAGTATTCGTTATCTCGCCCCAGACGACAATCTCAGCAATGACCAATTAACACAAATCGAGTTCACAGACTATCAACATTTGGGATTGGCCGCTTTGAAGTCGCACCCAAAATTTCCAGCTGTGGCCGAATTGCGGCAATTTTTCGAAAATTGCGTCTTCTCTAATTTCACACCCGATCCAGCACGAGGTCTTGATCGTTCCATGCCGCGTCGTCATGAATCTATTCGGGGATTTAGTTTATTCCATTTAGTGCAGTACATTCTGGGGCGATATGGAAATCGTGCAGAGCAGCTTTTCAGCCGAATTGCAAATCAATTGCCACATGTTAATTCCATCCAAATTGATCTCACGCAGACAGGCCATCCAAATCTTCTTTTTATGCTCGAAGGACAAGTTAAACCGATCCCAGTAACACTTCTTTCTGATGCGACAATTCGTCTTTTTACCTATTTGATTCTTATCGAAGAAGACGACCCTGCTCCGCTCATACTCATTGAAGAGCCAGAAAATGGTTTAGATCGACTCCACTGCTGGAAATTTGCCGACGAACTAAATCAGATAAGTAATAGTGACAAAGTGAGACAACTCCTAGTTTCGACGCATCATCCAGGACTTGCCGATTTGGTGCTTCCAAATCAAGTCTGGGTTTTCCAAAAAAACACAGATGGTTTTACTGTCGTAGAACGTGCTTCTGATTCACTGGGAAAGAACGGGCCAGAACAAAAGAACGAGCCAGAACAATCGAGTGATTCGAACAATCATCAGTGGTTCAGCAACAATTTTGAAGAACGGTTGTAAGCAGCGATCCAAAGACATCCAAATAATCATGCGACGATTCAAAATAGCCTTTATTAGAGATGCCCTCAAAGTTGTCGCCGAAGTCAATTTGTAATCGAATCATCTGAGATGATATTTTCTGCGGAGCGTCCATTCGATTGTCAAAAGTACAACAAAGATGGCCCAAAAAGCGAGCGGCGGAGCAAGTCGAACTTGTTTTACGTCTTTCCGCTTTAATTGATCGCGGTTCAATTGGTCAATCAGAAAATCTGCTGTTGTGATGTGCGCGTATCTGCCGCCTGAAATGTCGGCCAACTTCGTCATCAATTCTTCGTTCAGATCGAGTCGGTCGAACTCCATATTCGGACGGCCGACATCGAGAATCATTTTTTCAGGAGCGTTGATTTTCAGACCGTCCGACTTGGCTGAAACCTCCATTTCGTGCTGCCCAATTGTTTTAGGTTCGATAACTCCCAAATACTTGCCAGGTGTTCCAGCAATTTGATCGAGAGTTACTTCGTCCTTTTTGCCATCAGGGCGAGTTAGTGTCGCAGTAACAGTCGATTTTTCATCGCCGATTCCATCCGCATTTTTTACAGTTGCCGAAATCGTGATTGATTCTTGTGGTTCATAATACGCTTTGTCAACAGAAGCCGAAACACTGGCTTCTCTCAGAACAGGGCCTTCTCGTCCTGCGAGAAAACGGATGAATTGTCCCCAAAACTGCATAAATGGTGTCTCCTGATTCATTGCTCGTGGCCCCTGCTCCCATTTTCGTGTTGTGTCTCCAGTGAAAACAACAGAGCGTCCATCTCCAACTGGCATCGTGGCAATGACCGGCATTTCGACTTCCGTTCCACCAGCACCTGGAACAGTAACATCGGGACATGTCGCCAAAATAGTGGCCCCCGGCTGTGCGGCGATGACTCGTGTGCATCCAGATAATGGCGGGAGTCCCTCTTTTTTTGCCACTCCAAGTGATGATGGAAAAAAATCGCCAATATTCGCAAAAATATGACTTGCCGTGCCATCTGGGGTCAATTTTGGCATGAACGGCTCCGAAAATTGCCCAACTTCTCGGTCACCGAGAATGACTGGCAGAATACTTCCAATTGGTGTCCCCGCATATCCACCTGGTCCGAGTGAGTGATATCCTCCCAACATGGCAAGTCCGGCCCCTGCTTTGACTCGATTGACAATCATTTCTTGCACAGCAGGCGGAAAAAATGAGCTGTCAATATCACCAAATATGAAAACATCAAACATATCAATCGTTCCTTGATCTGTCGGAAGACCGGTCATTTTCATATCTTCCATGTTGCTGCGCCGCTGAAAGACCCCCGATTTTGTTTGGATCATCGCACAAAATTCAAGATCGGGGTCTTTTGACAGGAATCGTTCGACAATCGCTCCATATTCAGGTCTCAAAGTTCCTTCGAAATAGCAGACACGCATTCCAGGTTCGACAACGAGAGAGGCTGTTTGTCGTTCATTATTTTCTCGAATTGCCTCGTCGGAAAGTGGTTCGACGCGGCCAATATAAAGAGTGCGTCCCACTTTTTCCGGCTTTATTTCAAATACGACTTCCTGAGTACCTTCAATTGCATCCAGCAGCAACTCCAACTCGCCAATTGTTCGACGATTTGCCGTTTGTGGATTTCCACTTGCAATAGTGATGTCTTTTTCTACTGATGCAGTGTCTTTTTTGATCGTTTCATCTGAACTTGCACCGACGGCAGTGCTGTCGGCAGCTTTCTCGGTATTACTCCGGTTTTTTGAACGCGCAGGTTCTGTGCCAAGTGATGTATCTTCTTCGAGAATCACTTTCACTGTGCGTCCTTCGAGTCCGACTGCATCGACTCCGACAGTTATGCGTGCCTTATTATTGACTGTCATGCGATCAGGAACCCGAATCTCACTCACTTGCACGTCTTTGAATGAAGAGCTGCTTTTGAGACCTGTTCCAACTCCAATAGCAAAAACGGGAATCCCAAGTTTTTGAGCTTTTTCTTCCGGTTTCGGTTTACTGGCGGTGTTGTGCTGACCATCGGAAAAGAGAAAGAGGGCTTCAATGTCTGTCTTATTAACTTTTTTGCCGCCATCAGAGACAGACGTTCCTCCTTCGAGTCCATACGACAATGATGTCGAATTTCCGGTCGCTTTCAGTGTCGGAGCGGCATTTGTCGATCCGAAATTATCGAGTCGATCTGCAAAAGAGACAAGATGCAGTTTGAAATCATTCGACAGTTTTTCAGACCATGTTCTGATTTTATCTTTCACTTGATCGAGCCGAACTTGCACCTGCATGACAATTCCGGTCTCCGCATCTTCTGAGCCGGTTGTTCCTGCGCCGTCTGAAATTCCCATTGATGCCGATGTATCGACCGCAAAAATAATCGATTTTTTGATCGTCTTTTCCTGCGTGTATTGGAGCATCGGACGAAACAATAGAAAAACGACAGTTGTGATCGTCAAAAATCGCAAAACGAGGAGTGTGAAAAATCGTCGCCGCGATAATGTCGAAAATGTACGCCAATAAAAGAACGTCGTTACTCCAAATGAAATGAGGAGAACAATGAAAAAATGGACAAAAGTATAACCTTGTGAGAAAAGAAATTCAGTCACAAAATGAAAATAAAAAAAGAAAATGAAATAAAATTACGGAAATAAGAAACATTAAAACATTAAATACAACAAAACAGGGATGTGTTCGTGGCCCAAACAATCCCGCCCTGATCGCACACTCATCATTTGAAATGAGGTGAGTTGTTGGCTGGTTTAATTTTTACTTTTTCAAACTGAAATATGAGAATTGATCCGGCGGCGACTGGATTTGAAAACCACATTCGTCGCATGTTATACTCCGCACCGTCATAAAACGATACTTTTGTTAGTGTCATTTTTTTAGAAATTTGCTTTGTTTTGCGAAACAACCGCTTTCTACGAAAGCGGGATAAACAGCTACAAAAGCGGGTTTTGTTACAATCGGGCCTTTTTTTCTCCTGGTGCCAATTCACGAATTTTTGCAGGAGGCGTCGGAGGATTTTTTTTCTTTCCAAATGCGGCGGCTTTTCGGATTCCTTCTGCCAGTGCATCATCGCCAATTTTGACGCGGGCAGTATAATGGATTTCTGACAATTTTTTTCCAGCATTGGAAGGTTCCGACTGGCGTTTATTAAAATAAAATCGCTCTGCTTCGCGTTCGGGAATGTGCCCAGTTTCTGTAGTTTCGCCTTCTTGAAGCGATTGCACGAAAATGATTCCTGACATTGTTCCTTCAAGAATTCGACCATCATCAAACGTCAATTTATGGACGAATCTGCGACATGGATATGTCCGACCAGTATACATTTTTTCGTCGCTCGCAAGTTCCTTGAATCGCCATTCTTTTTCCATCCATTCTTGCTCAACTTGGCATTCGATTTCGGAGATTTTGGTGATTGGGATCGTTCGTTGTCGCTTTATTTCAGCGTCGTATATTTCGAGGCGTTTGTCTCGTGTGATATAAAGGAGGCCTGGAAAGACTTCGCCATTTGACATTTCGATATATCCGGGCATCGTATCTTCGCGGACATCAGCTTGTCGGCGACCTGTCAGCGGATTATCGAGTGCCAGCGGTTCTTCGGCCGCAAAAAGAACGGAAAACAATGGAGTACAAAGAAAAACAAGAATTATTGTGCCACAAAACAACATTCGCATAAAAACACCTCAAATGGAGACGGCGACAGAAAGGGGAATTATAAAAACCAGTAAGTTAATAATGACAATAATGTGATAATATAATAATAAAATAAGTTAAAATAGGGATGTGTGTGCGTTTGCTGGTGCGTCCGAACCACCCAGCACTCCTTTGAAAGGAGTTGGAGTTGCTGGCAAATTATATTTGTTTACTTTTTTTCTTCTTTTCATACAATTTATCAGGATAATCTCACTGAGTCAAGTCATAAAAGCAATGATAATAAAAATATCATTTTTGATATGCGTTCGCGGACTCAAACTCACCTCATTTTTATGAGAGGGGGCCAAATCGATGCTCATTTGTTCATATCACAAAAATTATCTCGAAAGTCAACATTAGTAAACTTGTCAGAATTGCAAAACGTGGTAAGATCAGTGTGTATCTTTCTATTCTCCACTATAAAAAAATTTATGTCAGAAATTTCTTCGCCTGTTGCTGCCCCAACTTCTACTAAATCAGTGTCTCATCTTCCGACTTCAAATGAGGAGATGGTCGCACGCGGCTGGTCCGAAGTCGATGTCGTTTTCGTCACTGGTGATGCGTATGTCGATCATCCAAGTTTTGCCACTGCACTTTTGGGACGCCTTCTCGAAGCAGAGGGTTTTCGTGTCGCCATTTTGGCACAGCCCGACTGGCATTCCGCAGAACCATGGCGACAATTCGGCAAACCTAAACTTGCTTTCTGCGTTTCAGCTGGAAATCTCGATTCGATGATAAATCATTACACGGCGAATCGGAAAGTGCGAAATGAAGATGCGTATTCGCCCGGAGGTGAAATCGGTCTGCGTCCTGATCGTGCCACGCTTTCATATTGCCAGAGAGCCAGAGAAGCATTTCCGGGAACTCCTGTTATTGCAGGAGGTGTCGAAGCAAGTCTGCGACGTTTGACTCATTATGATTATTGGAGCGATAAATTAAAACGGTCGATAGTTCTCGACTCCAAAGCCGACCTTCTCGTTTATGGAATGGGAGAATCGCCACTTTTGGAAATTTTGAGACGACTTCAAAATAACGAACCGATAGAGCAGATTCGGGATGTTCGTGGAACGGCTTTCCGTCTCAAAAAATCGGAGGACCTTCCAGAGGAGACAGAGACGACGATTCATTTGCCCAGTCACGAAGAAGCAGAAGAGGACAAATCGCAGTTCTCGAAAATGACGCGGATGATTTATGAATCGCTGAATCCATTTCTTAATATCTCTCTTGTTCAGGAACATGCACACGAAGGGGTTTTTGTAAATCCGCCTTCAATGCCACTGGAAACTGAGGCACTGGACCGGATTTACAATTTACCATTCACGCGAAAACCACATCCAATGTATGGGAACAAGAAAATTCCTGCATTTGAAGTGATACGAAATTCGGTTCAAATTCATCGTGGATGTTTTGGAGGATGCACTTTTTGTTCATTGGCCGCACATCAGGGAAAAATCATTCAAAGCCGAAGCAGCGAATCGATTATTGCCGAATTGACGCAAATTTCCGAGCAGTCTGACTTTTCTGGGACAATTAGCGATTTAGGCGGTCCGACGGCGAACATGTATCAACTCGGCTGCACGAATCCTGAGATGCAAAAAGAATGTAAAAGGACATCGTGCCTGACTCCGAATTGCTGCGAAAATCTGAAGACAGATCACTCTTCTCTTCTGGAACTGCTGCAATCGGTCAAAAAAATTCCGAACATCGAACACGTTTTCATTGCATCGGGTATTCGCACCGATTTGGCGATGTGTGATCCACGTTTTGTCGCGGAACTTGCCGCTCATCATGTCGGTGGTCATCTCAAAACGGCTCCCGAGCACACTGATTCGACCGTTTTGGCACTGATGAATAAACCACAAATTGAACAATATGACGTTTTCTCTGAATTATTTGAGGCAGAAAGTCAGAAAGCGGGGAAAAAACAATTTTTGGTTCCATATTTAATGGCGGGATTCCCTGGAACGACGCTGAAAATGATGGTCGAAACTGCCGTCTATTTGAAATCGCATGGAATCAGTTCGGAGCAAGTCCAAGAATTTTTGCCCGGCCCATTTGAATGGGCGACGAGCATCTACTATTCGGGTTTGAATCCACAAACTGGACAGCCCGTTTATGTGCCGCGAAAACTTAGGGAACGCCGACTGCAAAAAGCCCTTCTCATGTATGACGATCCCAATAATTATCACGATATTAAATCGGCACTGCAAGAAACCGGACGCGAAGACTTGATCGGAACAGGCCCGGAATGTTTGATTCCGCCATATCCAGACAAATCGCTTTCATTGCGGCAGTCGGCTCGGGTGCGTCGCTTCAAAAAGAAAACAGAGGAAGAAAAGAGAATCAAAACGGCGAAACGCGAAGATTATTTGGAACGAGATCGAAATAAACAAAGACCTTCCCGTCCGAATTTCGCGGACGACAGAAATCGTTCGGAGCGGCCACGACAATTTGGCGACGGAAATCGTTCGGAGCGGCCACGACAATTTGGCGATGGCAATCGTTCGGAGCGGCCCCGACAATTCGGCGATGGAAATCGTTCAGAGCGACCACGACAATTCGGCGACGGAAATCGTTCGGAGCGACCACGACAATTCGGCGACGGAAATCGTTCTGAGCGACCACGACAATTCGGCGATGGAAATCGTTCAGACAGACCACGACAATTCGGCGACGGAAATCGTTCGGAGCGACCACGACAATTTGGCGATGGAAATCGTTCGGAGCGGCCACGACAATTTGGCGACGGAAATCGTTCGGAGCGACCCCGACAATTTGGTGACGGAAATCGTTCGGAGCGGCCACGACAATTTGGCGACGGAAATCGTTCTGATCGGCCACGACAATTCGGCGACGGAAATCGTTCGGAGCGGCCACGACAATTCGGCGATGGAAATCGTTCAGAGCGACCACGACAATTCGGCGACGGAAATCGTTCAGACAGACCACGACAATTCGGCGATGGAAATCGTTCAGAGCGGCCACGACAATTTGGCGATGGCAATCGTTCGGAGCGACCACGACAATTTGGCGATGGAAATCGTTCAGAGCGACCACGACAATTCGGCGACGGAAATCGTTCGGAGCGACCACGACAATTTGGCGATGGAAATCGTTCGGAGCGACCACGACAATTCGGCGATGGAAATCGTTCAGAGCGACCACGACAATTTGGCGACGGAAATCGTTCAGAGCGACCACGACAATTTGGCGATGGAAATCGTTCAGAGCGACCACGACAATTTGGCGACGGAAATCGTTCAGAGCGACCCCGGCAATTCGGCGACGGAAATCGTTCTGAGCGACCACGGCAATTCGGCGACGGAAATCGTTCTGAGCGACCACGACAATTCGGCGACGGAAATCGTTCAGAGCGG
>JBOFGF010000105.1:0-5097 GCA_051649005.1 Thermoguttaceae bacterium
CCGCACGGAGCAGTTCACTGGCGATCAAACCTGCTGGGTCGTCTTTTCCAGAATTGATTTTGAGACCAGTGCTGAGTCTTGTCAGCGTGCTGGTCAGGCCACTCATGCTGCGAGACAGATTGAACTGTGCGCCAAGAGCGGTTGTGTTTGATGCAACATACATTCCTGCCATTGTAGTGTTCCTTTCTAAATAGGTTTTTTTTGTTAGCGGACGGGATCGTCCCGTCGTATTTTTGTGTGTTTAACGATGAGGCGGTGAAAATCCGCGCTGCTAACGACACACAAATCGCTTTTTTACGTTAGTGCATTATAGAGCGTAAAACTTGCCATGCATCGCCATTTTACCTATTTTGCGCAAATTTTTTATACTATTTTTCTTTGCTGCTTGCTCTAATCAGAATAACTGGAACAATCGGAACAGATTTCGGGGGGATGGCAAATGAAACAACCGCTTTCTACGAAAGCGGGCTAAACAAACAACCGCCAAAACAAACCCGCCAACTTACGTTGGCGGCTCGCCGGGATTTATTTGGACGTGCACTTTTCCGTTATTATTGTGCAAGTTCGATGCCGGACTGTTTATGCGAAAAAAAAGAGTGCCGGAAATTGGCGGAGTCCATGTTTTTTGCGTCCCAATTTCAATGGGATAGAAAAATCCGATTTCATCAGACGGACTGGCTTCCTCAGGAATCAGTGCCGCAATTAGGATGCCGAGCGGTTTGCCATTGTTGTAACTAATTGTAATTCCATTCGCCTCGGCCATCCATTTTTCAGAATTTTCGGCCACTTCAAAGCGTCCAGATGCAGTGAAAAAATAGCTTTTTCCTTTTTCCAAACGAATTCCGCTCGATTGCCAGCCGCGATTGGAAATTACATCAACAGCTATTTCTTGCGACAGTTGCTCAACAGGCTCGATATTGTACGAAATTAGCGTGTTTTCAAAGTCGTAATTGTAACATATATTTTTTTGAAAATCATCCCAGTCGTTTTGGAGTCGAGATTCCAGTATATTTTTTTTCGTTTCTGGATGTGCAATTTGTAATTTCAGCAAAAAAGCGTCGGCGAGCGAAAGCGGAGATCGGTCCAAAGTCGCCAGTGCTCTTGATGTTTGAAGAAAAGCGTCTCGATAATCGGGATGATTGAAGCAAAAAGCGGCAAAAGCGAAGCTCCACGAATATGCTTCATTTTCGTAGTAGTCGTCTCCTTTGAGAGCAAAAATGTCACGCAGCGTTTTTTTGCCGTTAATTTTCAGGTCGTTTTGGAGGATTTCGATTCTTCCCCATCTTGATAGCTCGTTTGCTGTGCTGGGAAAATGGCAGAGTTTCAGAGAGAATTCTCGTGCATTGTTTTCTATCAGATGAGTGGCTGCAACTTCGGCGATTCCTTCTCGAAACCAGGGATCGCCCCAGTTTCCAAAGGCGTATTCCATGAACGCATGTACACCTTCGTGCAGAAACAAGTGCCGTCGATAATAATCACTCGATTGATTCAGTAACCAGATACGTCCACGAAGTTCGTATCCAGTGCGGAGTTTTGGTACTTGCCGGACTGCGCCACTGGATTTGAATCGGTCGATATTGTCGATCAAAAAAACTTCGACGTGGAAATTTTCGTAGTTTTCTTTTTTCAGTTGGAACAAATCGCACAAAAGCCCGACCATTTTATCGAAATAGTCGGGATACGCATCAATTTCTGTCGAGGCTGGAAGGTCGGTAAATAGCGCGATGTGTTTTCCATCGAGTCGTCTGCCCCCTTCTTTTTTCAGCGCATCTTCATTAAATGGCGGATTTGGCGGCCACTGGTTTCGTATTTGGTCGGCAATTCGCTCGACATCTTCAGTTTCAGTCGCCGTGCAAAATTTGTTACAAGAGCCATCAAAACCCGACATCAAAAATGAAGCGATCAGAAAAACTAAACCGAATCGTGTTGTTATGCGGTATTTCTTCATAAAATGCACGAAATGAAGCGGCTCCAATTCCGGTGCTCACACACCGGCTCGAAGAATATACCCGCCAACTTACGTTGGCGGCTCGCCGCGCACCGGATTGAAATGTTAAACATGAAAAAATTTATTCATTAGTAATCGATAATTGATCAATGAAAATCGACGAATCGGTTCCAGTTGTTGCCAAATTACAAATTCCGAACCATTCCAGCGTGTTCCATTCGGAATGAACATTGGAAATTTTTCGTGCGATGACTTTGTTGTCCGCAGTACGCAATTTTAGATTCCAAAAACCCTGCGAATCAGTTCCCAGTTGTGCCGTCATTTCCACTTTCACCCACTGGTTGATTGGAAAAGGAATAGGTTCCAGCTGATTGATTCGGAGCGTTCCTTCGCGGATTTGGAACGTCGGGCCGATTTTGTATGGCGACTTGCTGTTTCTCCATTCGATAAAAGGAATCGCATTTTTTTGCATCCGCAGAAAGAAAGAAATCGTCGTTTTTCCGGTAAAATGGAGCGGATTGTAAACGAGATGCGGATTAAAAGCGTGCTGCAAATCATCAGCATCTCGAATTTCGAGGCATTTTTCCCCACTGGCAGGCATTTCTTGCACCACACGAATCAGGTCATTTCGATTTTCGGTGTTAAATTGCGCTCTCAGAGCGGCCTGTTTTCGGGGAGTTTCAAAGTCATCGAGTAGTCGAAGTGGCAGTGGAGCGGGTTTTTCCGGTGCTTTTGGACGCACTTGATGTTTGTAGTCCTCGGCCAATTTTACCCAATCGGATTTTTTGTTCTCCGTGCTGGTTGATGACGTTACAACAGTGGTGGAATCAGGTGTCCCCGGCTGATACACACCCGCTTTTTTATAATCAAATGCTTTGAAACCCGTTTTGAAAGCGGGAGAATCTTCTGGCAGCGTGAAATCGCCATTTTTCGGGTCTTTGAATTTCGGGTCTGCCACAATCGAACCTTCGTCGTGTCCCGTTTTTTCTTTCCAAGTTTGTAAGTCGAGTTCATTTGGAAAGACTTTGCTCATGTCGGCGTTCGGATTCCAATAAGTGTTATTGCGCAGTCCGACCCGTTTGTCTCCCCAATGTTTCATACCATCTCCCGACCACGGAGTTCCGAGCAGCACTCCTTCGTCCCAAAGAATAATGTTGTTCTCCAAATTGAATGACAAATGTTCTTCGACGCGGCTTCGCTGAATTTGGTCGGTCAAACTATAAGCGAGAATGTTGTTACGAATCGTGTTGTCGCGTCCATAATGTTGATGAAATGATCCGGTTTTGACGTTATAAACCAGATTATTTTCCATGAGAATGTCGGTCGTGCCTTCGTCTGTATAAAGCCCCCATCCACCATAAGAATAGGCATACACATCATGAATCACGTTGTCAGAAACCTGCGTTCCCTGTGATTGTCCGAGTGTGTAAACTCCGCCCATGTCACTCATGACCCAGTGTCCGAGATTATGGATTTTATTGAATCGAACTGTATTGTGATGCGAACGACTCGGCTGATATCCCCACTGCCATCCGACTGAAATGCCGGTGTAATAAAATTCGCTGATGTCATTGTGAATAATCGTGTTGTATGAAGCGTGTCCAATCCAGATGCCGATGCTGCCAAGATCAAAACGCCCTCCGTCCCGAATGATGCAATTTTCGACCGAATTTTTCTCGGTCGGTGCAATCGAATCGAGGTCGTTTTGCCATCCAGTCCCGATATACACGCCGCCGCCTCCGAGATCGTGCAAATAATTTTGTACAAACGAATTATTTGTGCAGGCATCGTGGAAACGAACGGCATTGCTTCCAATACACGAGAACTCGCATCCTTCAAACACGATTTTGTCGCATCCACTTAGCAAAACAGCAAATGGAACGGAAATGGCCGCCTGTCCGTCGCTGTGACCTTTTGGCTCCAAAATATAACCAGAATGTCGGAATTTGAAGTCATTAAAAGAAAGGTGCGAAACTCGCGGCTCTTTTCCGTCTTTGTCTTTTCCACCTTCAAAACGCAGAAAAGCATCTGAAATTGGTGCAACAATTTCAATTTTCGACATGTCTTCGCCGGGAAGAGGGATGTACGACAATGTTCCATCTCGGTCCAAAAACCACTCGCCGGGCGCATTCAGAGCGGCTTTGTAATTTTCGATGTGATATCTTTGTCGTGGTTCCCAGTTCATCATCGGCCACGCGGCGGGACCGGTAAATTGTACGACCGCCGATTTGGGTGCGCCATTAAAATCAATAGATGCGAGTCGATGTGCGGATGTTTCCCATGCTTGATATACCTTGAACATCACGTCATTTATTTGCTCTTTTGAAATGTCTTTGAGTGCGACGACATCTTGTGCTGTTACTTGAAAAGCACTCCGAGAGACATCTTCTTCCACTCCGGTTTCTGGATTTGGAAGCATTTCGACTTTTTCTTCTGTGTAAAAATAGACATCATTCGGTTCGCGGCAGCGAGTTGCCAGTTTATTATTTACAAAAAGTTGCTCGAAATACCATTTTCCATCGGCAACTTCTGGAATTTTGGTTGTCCAAACACCATTTTTGTCTTTTTTCCAGCCTTCAATACGTCGGCCTCCGGTGATGACTGCGCCATTTCCTTGATACATGACCGGAGCTTTTTCGGTTCCTGAATCAGCGGGAGTGAAGACAACAGGTTCGGTGATCGGATAAACACCCGGCGCGAATTGAACAGTGATTGGTTCATTGCCACGCGGTAATTTGCGAACTTCTTCGACGGCTTGTTTGAGCGAAGAAATCGGGCCACTCGGTGAAACATTCACTGTTTCCGCCAAAAGGAGATGGGCTGAAACAAACACAGAAAATGCGACTGCGACACTGGAAAACAGAGAAACGCGATAATACTTGTTTGACATGGCAAAATAAAAAAATGAAATATGAAAATGAAATATGAAATGAGGAAAAAATTTTGTCAAAATTTGTCTAAATTTCAAACAGCGACTTTGTTCCATTCTACCATTTCATTCAGTGTCAAACAACTAGTGCCTTGTAAACATTAACGATTGGGATTGACCTGTTTTGGCAAGTTGTGGTATAATATCCGTTTTCAACACACGGAGGTTTACCATGAAAAAAATATACATCGTTCGGCTTTCCGACGAAGAACAAAAAATT
>JBOFGF010000106.1:0-4047 GCA_051649005.1 Thermoguttaceae bacterium
AATTTTTTGTTCTTCGTCGGAAAGCCGAACGATGTATATTTTTTTCATGGTAAACCTCCGTGTGTTGAAAACGGATATTATACCACAACTTGCCAAAACAGGTCAATCCCAATCGTTAATGTTTACAAGGCACTAGTGAAATAATAAATGACACCATAATCACCCTGTGGGCCAGGATTGTCGGTTCCATCTGTGTAATGCACGCCACTGCGTCGTGACGGGCATTTGGCGATATTGATCGACCCAAATCCTTTTTTCTGGTCGTCGCTCAGAGATGCCCAAAAGGTGTGAAATTGGACGTTAAAACCTTTATTCGTGCCATTGACGGCATTGGCAATCAAGTCATACAGCTGAGTTTGCTCGCAGTAAGGAAGGAGTGAAATAAACGTGCTTCCTCGTTTATTATCGTAAAAAAATGGGGGGAGCGCATTTCGAGCATCATGATGCGTTTGAACGGCGAGGCCCCATTGCTTAATATGGTTCGTACACTGCATTCTTCGTGCGGACTCTCGGGCTGCTTGCACGGCGGGGAGCAGAAGCGCGATCAAAACGCCGATAATGGCAATCACGACCAAAAGTTCAACAAGCGTAAATGCGCGGAGGATATTTCTCAAATACATAAGTAGTAATTCCTATAAAGTTAAGTGTGAGTGATAAAACATTTATGTAGTGACAACGACAATGTTTTTGATATTTTATATTTGCTATATTTATGGAAGTGGTGTCGATTCCCCTTCATCAATGGTCACAATGGCGGCCCAAACACTTGGGGCGATGGTATACGAGACAAATCGCACGGAACCGTCGGCGATCCCGCCATTTTGGCCACCTGTGTGGTACGCAAATGTATTGGCGTTCTTACAGAATGTACCTCGGTCGGCATAACCAGTGGGCAATGTTCCCGAACTGGCAAAACAGACGGAATAGCGAGTAAATGCGCCATCAACCGTCGCATCGATGGCCGATGATTGAAGGAAGTCACCTGCCCGCCCATATCCCCAAAATGTTCCGTGATTCGTTTCCGTTGACTTCCTGTCTCGGTGGAACTCTGCAATAACGAGCGTATTCGATGTGCCATCTAACACCGATGCCATTGATTCCCACGGCAATGTTTTGGTCGTTCCACCAGACGTAATTCTATTGCCGGAGAGATGAATGACACCACGTCGTCCCTGAGAAATAGCTGCAAAAAATCCCGATGTTGTACTAAAAAGATGCCCCGTTTGCTGTGCTTGGCCTGCCATTGCACGATAACTTGCGGTGGCTCGGTCCACATTTGGTGATTTCCAGGGCCGAAGTGCTTCACCGGCGACTTCATCTGAAGGACAATTGAAGGTGGAAACGGAAGTAGCGACCACTTTCACGTTTTTATCTTCCGTAGAATTTGCTGCGGGGGCAGCTCGGTCATCACCAATGCAATTGGCGAGAGTGAAGCTGTACTGGTCGTACAACGATTGTTGTTCGATAAATGGAAGAATCGAGAGAAAAAAAGTGCTCCAAATATCAGTGGCATCGTTCACTGCCCCACTGGCATTGGAAACAGCAACACGGCCAGCGGGAAACGTCAGATTAATGTCGTGGTAATTGTGCAATCCGAGTGAGATTTGCTTCACTTGATTTGAGCACTGCATTCTTCGTGCGGCTTCTCGGGCAGCTTGCACGGCGGGCAAAAGCAGGGCGATTAAAACGCCGATGATGGCAATGACGACCAAAAGCTCAACGAGAGTAAAAGCCGCAAAAAAACGGCGACGGCTTTCTTTTCCTGAATTACCCCCCCCCCATCTTAACATTTTGGAGGAGTTTTGCAATAAAATTCGTCTTCATTTACAAGTTCCTTTGTGAAAAAATTGTGAAATTGTCGGTGCTCACACACCGTATTAGCTTTGCGTTCTTTTGATTTTGTAGGAAATGATTTTGCAATACGTTATTCGTATGACATCTGGGCATTATTCCCATGCTTTTTTTACATATTGTCCGGCAGCAATCGCCACTTGATCCGCTGCTAGCAATTGCTCTATATCTGCACGAACACGTTTACTTGCGACATTAAGGTAGTCATTCCACTCATCGTCTGTCATATTTTTGGTTTCCTCATAAATTTTTTCCCGAACAGCCCAAATCATCTCCATCGGGTCGTCGGAATGGATGTTATACTTCGGCATTGGGATTTTCTCCTGTTATAAAGGGTGGTACAACAATGGACATAAGTCGATAGTTGTTTGCCACATTCGTCGTATTGTAAACAAATTATTAAAAAAAGCAAGTGGAAATAAATTTTTTTTTGCGTGCTGAAAACCCGTCCGCGATACTCAACACCGCCAATAAATTCACGTTTTCAAAGTCCTGAAACCCGTCGGGTTTCAATTATGGTAGAAAACGTCGTTCCTCCCTTTTCATCGCTTTTTCGCTTTTCGTGAGAAAAGCGAAAAAGCGAAAAGAGGTGTGGGGGGCATGTCATCTACCATAATTCAACCTCTAACGAGGTTGATGAAAAACTGAACTCAAAAGGCGGTGTTGAGTATAACAAGTTTAACGATTTATGTACACTACAATTACGAAAAATCCCGTCGGGACTTTAGAATGGTAGAAGGGTGAGCAATATCGTTACTACCATTCGTAAACGCCGACGGCGTTCGGCCCCAATAAACCCGCCAACTTACGTTGGCGGCTCGCCAAAGAACACCCGCCGAACACCCGCCGAACAACCGCCGACTTACGCCGGCGGCTCGCCGAAACGCCGTAAACGCGGATTTTTTTGAATGAGTGATTGACAAGATGTCGCAATATCAAGTAAAATGTAACTAATCTGAAAACTGGCTCCAAATCGATCATAATGTTGCCACTTTTGGATTACCTTTTTACCATTTCACTTTTTTACATCAAAAGGAGAACGTACATGGCGAGACCTGTGACTTTGACGACCGGCCAGTGGGCCGACCTGAAACTGGCCGACTTGGCCCCAATGGTGAAACAATTCGGATACGAAGGTGTCGAACTAGCTTGCTGGGGAGAACTTTTCGAAGTGCCAAAAGCACTCTCCGATGCCAACTATTGCTCAAAACGTCGGGAAATTCTTGAAAAAAATGGTCTCGGTTGCTGGGCACTACAAGCTCACCTCGCTGGTCAGGCCGTTTTGGATGTTATTGATGAACGACACAAAGCCATTGTGCCCGATTATGTTTGGGGTGATGGAAATCCTGCCGGTGTCAATCAGCGCGCTGCAAAAGAACTCATGGACACTGCAAGAGCCGCGAAAAAAATGGGATGCTCCGTCGTGACTGGTTTCACCGGTTCGAGTATTTGGCCATATTTGTACTCCTTCCCGCCAGTTCCTGAAAAATGGATCGAAGACGGATTCAAACTTTTGGCAGACCGCTTCAATCCAATTCTCGATGTCTATGGCGAATGTGGTGTGAAATTTGCACTCGAAGTCCATCCGACTGAAATCGCATTCGACATTTACACGGCAGAAAGAGCACTCGAAGCTCTCAATTATCGTGAGGAGTTCGGATTCAATTTCGATCCATCTCACTTGATTTGGCAAGGTGTCGATCCCGTCGAATTTCTCTACAAATTCAAAGACCGCATCTTCCACGTCCACATGAAAGATGCCATTGTCACATTGAATGGAAAGAGTGGCATTTTGTCGTCGCATCTCAATTTTGGCGATCCAAGACGCGGCTGGGATTTTCGCTCGCTCGGACACGGCGGTGTCAATTTCGAGGAAATCATCCGTGCTCTGAACCACATCGGATACACAGGGCCGCTTTCGGTCGAGTGGGAAGATATGGGAATGAATCGTGAATTCGGCGCAAAAGAAGCATGTGAATTTGTCAAGCGAATCAATTTTTCGCCCAGCAATATCGCATTCGATGGTGCTTTTGACAAAGAAAATCAGTAAAATGGCAAAAAAATAACCGCCGAATCATCACTTGCGTGTGACCGGCGGTTCAAATTCGTTCTCTGAATAAACAAATGTTCTGAAATAAACGAACGAAATCAATTAGCGTTTCACAATGACCGACAAACCACCGGAAATCTGGTCTT
>JBOFGF010000107.1:0-9697 GCA_051649005.1 Thermoguttaceae bacterium
GAGTTGCTCGATTGTTTTGATGCTCTCATTGAAACAGGGCACTCGATTCTAATTTTGGAACAAAATCGGCAGATGGTGGAAGCCGCTGATGTTACAATATGAGTATGCGTTCATGGGAGTGTTTTTTTTGCTTTTTCAGCATCGGGAAATTGGTATTCTAAAACATTCGGACAAAATGCAAAATGGCACATCTAATAATTCATTTTTCAAAAACAAAGGCTCCGTAATTTACGGTTTTTTTGCGTTTGGAAATCACAAAAACAGGAATAAATAGATGTGCCCAAAATATCTGCCAGTCTGCTAACAAGTTTTCACCACAGAGACACAGAGTTCACAGAGTGTCTTGTATTCTCCGTGTTCTCCGTGCCTTCTGTGGTAAAAAATTCCGAAGTTCACAAAACTTGTTAGTGGACTGAAATATCTGCGACTTATATCATTACTGCACTTGTCGTTAAATCCGATAATTGTTAGAATTAGCAGGAATACTTTCTATGTTTACTACTTTAGTGCTTTGGTTATGATGAAATGCAATCACTATTTTCTAATCGCTTTTGGTTTGGGGATGAATCGCACAACTTTTCGGGCTTTTTTGCAACTGCTGGTCTGCGAATAGCTCTGGTTCTTCCATTTTTCGTTTGTATTTCGCACTCGTTTCGCAGTGGCATCGAAATTGCTCTGCTCCTCTGCTGGTTTTTGGAAGGACGCTGGTCGGAAAAATGGCGAACCATCCGTCAGTCTCCAATACAACTTGCATTTGCAACTCTGGTCGGTGTTCTTGCTTTTTCCATCTTCTATTCGCCTGATCTCTGGCAAAATGGCACGACTGGATGGAAAAATTGCGTCAAAGGTTTGTTTTCGACACATCCTTTTCTTATTATTTTGGTTTTGTCATGGTATCTAAAAAAAGTTCTGAATCGAGATCGCATCCTATTTTTTCTACATCTGACTCTTTTGTTTACATTGCTTTTAGCAATTTATAGATGTTATTGGATTCCAGCGTTTTATTATGGGGGAGAACGCGCCGACTGGCCAATATATTTCAAGAACACCATCGGTTTCGGAATAATGCTCACTCTTCTTGGCAGTTTGTGGTTTGCTTTTCCTTATACTTTTCGACGTTTGCCACTGTTTCGATATTGTCTCACTGCCGAATTTCGACGTGATCTGAATGTCGCATCCTCATTAAAAGCGCTCTTTTTTGGCAATGTTTTTTCCGCCAATTCATATACAAACAATCTATTTTTTGCTATTGGAAACCGCGTATTCTTTGTCTTTTTACGACTGGGAATGCTCGCCGGAATCTATTATTGCCTCTTTTGGATTAACCCGTCTCGCACGGCACAATTGGCTTTTTTAATTAGTATCTGCGCTGTAATTGCATGGCGATTTCGAATTGTTGGCATGATTATTTTGGCAGGAATGTTGACATTATTGGTTTTTATTCCATATCAAACGTCATCAACTTTTCATTCAAAAACGCATCGTGCAATAAACGAATTAACAAGTGCTCAGACCGCACTAGAAACGGGGGACACTCCCCCTGAATATGAGCGAGCAGCTTTGTACCTCGACTGCTTTCGGGAATTCCAGCAGCGTCCAATTGTATTTGGATATGGCATCAATCAGGGGAGTGTCATGGCATCAAATGTATCACAGGGAATAATTCCGCACACTCACTGTGAGTTTTTGAACATTTTTTTTCAAGCAGGCTGGTTCGGATTGACCATTTACACGGCACTTTTTGGCGTTCTTTTTCATCAAGCACTTTTTCGTCATTCGAGAACATCAGCACTCCTCATTTTTGTGGCGACAACGCTGTTAATCGACTCCTTTGTTAGCAATGCGTTCACCGCAAATACATCATCTCGTGTTTATGTCATTCTTTTCGCTGTGTTGGCCGCTGAAAAATATACTTCATGTGGACATAAATCGGACTCATCAGGGCACATCTTGTAAAAATTAACGTCATAATGAGCTTTTACTAGATGTGCCCACTCCACTTCGCTATTACGACCGTGTTTGCCACTTTGCAATGCAGAAACCCACGAACAGAGTTCGCTGCTCATTGATGACTTGGCAACAAAAAAGCAGTGAACACGATGGCATCAATGAACATGGTCGCCATGTTGAACCGCGCCGCCGCCCGCTCCTTTTTGATTCGCAGAATAAAGCGCGGCAAGAAGAAAGCTCGCTCCCTTTGTGGCAATACTTGCTCCGGGAGAAATTGCATCGTCATTGGCAATTACAACGACATCACGAGTCGAATAAATAACATGAACCGGTTTTTTTCGCCAAATTTTCTGGTCATTTTCTGTCCCGACCAACTCGAAAACGCATGTGTCATTGATGTCATACGCGACTGCATCGACTGGAAGAACAATACAATTTTTGAGTGTTTCATATTCAATCTGCAACTCGCATCTCTGGCCGGGTTTGAAATGCCAGTTCGTATAATGGCGACGTGATTGTTCCGGTGATCTGTCGTCCATCTCATACGTTTGTGCGTTATTTTTCAAATCGGCATAACAATAAAGTGTGCCGCTTTCTGGATTTACATAGTTTTCGAGAGATCGTAGTCGAAGTCCTTCAATAATTTCTCGTTCTCCTTCTGCTCCAGAAAACACAGACGAAACTCGACTCCGCGAGTTGAGTGCTTTTTTTATCTGCTGCGAATTGTTGGCGAAAATTTTTCCACGAATTGACACTTCACACAAATCCGAAAGCTGACAGAGCGACTCACCGATTGCCACGTTTTTCCCAGGAGTGACGAATAAATTTTCGATTGTGTAAGTGTGGTCTGTTCCGACTTCAGCAATTAAATCATGCGGTTCATCTATCATTGGAGGTGCCATGATGACCATTTTTTGAACGATCTCTCCTTTCTCTTGCAATGATATGTCGATGTCTTCTGCCGTGAGTCCCTGCAACAACAATGTATTTCGGAGTAGTTGCAGCCCGAGTGTGATTTCGGATTGCTGAAACTCGAGTTCACGTCTTTGTTTTGGAACCATTTGCGGATCAATACTGTTCAGTCGCTGCATTTCTGACATATTGATTTCTCGCTTCTTCATCAGAGAAATGTACTCAGTTTGCCCTTTGACCATTTCCTGCTGATTTAATAGAATTTCAAAGAGCGGTTCTCCCGGACGCACAGATACTCCCTGTTCAAAATAAATTTTGGCAACAACACCAGAAACAGGAGACGGCACTGTAATTGTCGATTTGCCTGGTCTCTCCACAACAACAGCCGGAATAACGAGCGATTTGTAATAATCGACGACTTTGACTTGTGCAATTTTCGTGTCATCGATTCCAATGTTTTTGGCAGCAACAGGACTAATGACAATTTCATTTAGTTGATCCTGATGCAAATTGGAAGAAGGATTCGTTTTTGAACCAGATTCGTCGTGACTGTGTTCATCAGCGTGACTGTGTTCATCGTCGTGACTGTCTTCTGTTGCATGATCATCAGTGTGCTCATCTGATAAAAAGAGTGCGACGAGCGATTCGAATGATGTTCCGTGCGTCCAATCGACAATTCTGATGCCGACTTGTGGAACATTCATCGCCACAAAAACAATCGTTCCGACTAGAAAACCTAATATGAGTAGAAGTCCAAAAATATAACGGAGGAGTTTTTTGAAAATAGCGTTCATGGAAACTGGTAAAAATTAATAATTAGATTCGTGTCAGCAACTTATCACAACTGATTTGGCCGCTATTTTTATGCAAATATCGCTTTTATAACTTTTCGTTTCACTCGATTGTATCGTTCAATCAAATTTATGTCAATGGAATTTATGTCAATGGAATTTTCCACATTAAAAAAATAAGAGACCAGTAAGAAGCAGATATGCTGAAAACGGTGGCAAAATGTCGCATTTATCGTGGTAATTTTTTCAATTCACCCGCCGATTGACATCAGCGGCTCGCTGAACGAAACAACAGCTTTCTAAACAGTGCTTAATTGTTTCGCAAAGCGAAGCTGGCTGAACATTCCACTTTTGATAATTTAGGAGAAATACGATGACATTTTGCATCAGATAAATTGTTTTTGTTTTTCCGAAAGTTCAGCTTATATCGATTGTACTAGATACAAAAAATTAACTTGTGGCAAAAAAGTAAAAATGTTCGGATTATTACGCTTTTGTCGTTCGATATAAAAAAAATGAAATGAAGCGGTTCTGTGTATGTGACCGCCCCCCTCATACAAGTAAAAAGGAGAATTTTATGACAAAACAATGGTTTCGACGACTCGCTGGTTTTTTTGTGGTCACTCTTTTGAGCGGTGTTACTCTCGTTTCCGCCGAAGATGTCATTGGAAATGAAACCAATGTACAAACATTATCAAGCAACCAAATTGCTGCCGCAGTTGAAGTGGTCGCAGCTGATCAGGAAGAAGTATCCACAAACGTGGCAGGTCTGACTCCGAAAAAAGCAAATCGTACTCCGAAGTCGGTCGTTCTCGCCCAGCAACCGCCGAAAGCCAAGTTGATTTCGAGTGAACGTCTTTCAATTCCCTCGGCCTTCAAAACAGTAGAATCTTCCAACGAAGAAATTTCCAAGTCAGTGGAAGTCGGTCAGCAAACAACTGGGATGGTCGTTCCCGAAACACTTCCATCCGCAATTTACGTCGCCGAAGGACCAGCAGCACCTCTGGACGCATCTGATGCGTATGTCCACAGTGAATTGAACCGACTGACCAAAGAAATCGATAAACTGAAAAAAGATACAAAAAAACCTGACACGAAAAAAGTGTGGGGAGCACCAAAAGTTTCTGGACGAATCTTTCTCGATGCATATTCCGCTTCAAATTCGCAAAATGCCCCAAATTATGTGAATAAAGCAGGAATGCGAGATTTTCAACTTGCTGCGTCGGGAACTGGTTTCGATATTTTTGATTACAAACTCGAAATAGGACTTCCCACATCCGGCGGAGCCGTCACTATTGTCGATAACTGGCTCGGTATAAAAAACATTCCACTTTTCGGATATGTCCGTGCTGGGCACTATAAACCTGAAACAGGTTTGAACTATCCGGCAAGTTCGCTGGCAACTGATTTGACCGAATTTTCCGGCCCCGCTTCGACATTCGGTTTGGGACGACGAATTGGTGTCTCCTCTGAAACACTTTATTGCAAAGATCGCGTGCGTTTGTTTTACGGATTTTTTCAAGAAGGAGCCACAAATCTGGACCGATATATTCAACAGAATGAGCAGGGAAACGTGCTCAATATGAGACTGAGTGCCGCACCAATTTATAAAGAAGATGGCAAGTACTTACTTCATATTGGCTCATCATGGTCTTATGTCAACACGAACACGGGGACAACAAGCCTTTCGATGCAGCCGGGCGGAATTGGCTGGTATACGGCTTCTTTGGGAACTGGAAATTTTATGAACCAGCACAACAATAGATATGGACTTGAAGCGGCATTTCAGGCAAATCGACTTGCAGTTCAGTCAGAAGCATTTTGGGCACAATTCGATGGATTTGGAACGCAAAAGAGCAACAACGCATTTGGTGCGTATGTGACTTTCAAATACTTCCTGAGCAACGCATTTCGTTCTTACGATCTGAAGAAGGGGATGTTTAGCTCCGTGAAACAGAAGTGTAATTTCCACACAGTATCAGAGTGCGACCGGTTCTTTATTGACGGATGGGGTGCATGGCAAGCAGTGATGACTTTCAGCTATTTGGACCTGAATGACTGGCGAGCAACAACAGCTCGTGCTGGTGACCAAAATGACATCACACTTGGACTCAACTGGTTTTTGACACCGAACATTCGCTGGATTTTCGAGTATGTTCACTCGGAACAGAATATTGGGACAACACACCGAAATGCGTCAGAGGAGATTTTGGGAACGAGCCTGCGATTCCATTTCTAATTTTTAGAAACCCAAAGAATTTAGAATTTAGAATTGAGAATTAAAAATTGAAACATGAAACAATTCCCCTCATTTTTACTGAGGGGAATTGTGCTGCATAAATGACAGGCATGATATGAACGATTCTCTGTTCATAAACCGATTGCTTGAAGTGCCCGCAGTTCTGATTCGGCACTTCGGTTTATTGTATCACTCGGAAATTTGAGTGGCTTCAAATCATCGTTTGGATATTCAAGTGGTCGTAAATCCAAATCTGATGCAGAAATTGATGGAAGTTGATTCACCTTTTCGTTTGCTGATTGATTCGTCGAAATTTCTGTCGATGAATCTGGTTTTATTGCAATTGCCGGACGCGAAACAGTATATTCGCTTTTGCTTTGATGTTCATGAGTTTCCTCATTCTGGGCCGTCTCAAATGGATTTGATGGAATGTGTGTTTCTGTTTGTCGCAATGAAACCGGCTGAAAATTTTCTGCAAAATGGAACATCGGCAATAGTGAATCTAAATGTCCCGATGGATCAATCGGTTCAGGACAATTTGGTAATTCTTTTCGGCCACTTATTATTGTTGGCAAAGCAACAAACTGATTGACCGGAGAAAATTCTGTGTTGATCGGAGAAAAATTATTTACTTTCTCCTCTCTTGTATTGCCCGTTGTTTGACTCGCTGATAGATTTTGTGCCGAAGATTGCTTTGTTGTCAATGACGAAACCGCGTCATAATTGTTATTGTTATTGATGTCCTTTTTTTGTGGAATTACCGCATCTTCTTTTTTCGTTTTTTGTTTGTCTTGCACTTCGGCAATCACAACTTCCGAAACGAGCTGCGGAGCCTGATATGCCTGTCCGTATTTCACGTTTTCTTCCGCATCCAGTTTTTCGACTTCCGGCAATAATGCCTGTGGATTTGACGAATGTTCGCTCAATACAACTAAGTTGCGAAGCTCACAAGAATTGGGGGATTCGGGTAATCCGAATAAATCAGACGCAGGAACTGACGCTAATTCAACTTGCGTCTGGACACTTTCAACTTGCGTCTGCACACTTTGCTGCGAAGATGATTGTGAGACATCATCTTTCCAAAAAGGGACCGCCGCCGAACATCCGAGCAAAAGGATGATCAGTGCTGCAATAATTTTTTTCTTCGGATCGCGCGTAATTCGATCCGGCGTTCCTGTCAAAGGAACGAGTGGGGGGGGGGATTTCATTGGTTCTCTCCTAAATGAAAAGGATGAAAAACCGCGCAGTAACGAGAAAAAATCCCATCACCGAAGAAGGGGATGTCCCGTCTCAAAGCGGAAATCGGTTGATGTTTACAACAAAGTTAGTTTTTTGTTGCTCGCTGATAAAACCATTATAATTGATATAATACGGAAAAAATTTGACTCATCAGTTGTCAAAATGCAAAACAAAAAATGTGTCAAAATAACATTCCCCCAACTTGCTGCATCTCGCTGTTTGTTGTACAATGCTATTCTGATTGAATGATATGTGGTCTCCATTGACAGAAAATTGTTTTTTTACTAAAAATTAATTATAGATCAGTGTGGACACTTTGACGGACGCAAATTGTAGATGCTATTTTTTTCGGCTCCATATCAATTTTCCGTGCTGAATTCAATTGAAGCGTTTTAGTGCATTTTGCTCAATTCGTGTTATTTTATTTATTAGCAATCCATTATTTCCCTCAAAAATACAATGCAAATCCGTTTTATTCTCGTATTATTTATTGCTTTGCTTTCTACAATACTTGGAGGCTGCAAAAAGACCGAATTATCTCGTGAAATCACAAATGTTTCGTATGATCCAACTCGTGAACTTTATAAAGAGTACAACAAACTTTTCACCGATCATTGGAAAAAACTGAAAAATGAGACGGTTCGTGTTTCGCAGTCACACGGTGGTTCTGGGGCCCAGTCGAAAAGCGTCATCAACGGACAAAGGGCTGATGTGGTCACTTTGGCACTTTCGTATGACATTGATATGATTCAAGAAAAGACAAAAAAACTCCCTTCTGACTGGCAAACACGACTTCCGAATAATAGCTGTCCTTATACATCAACAATCGTTTTTTTGGTGCGAAAAGGAAATCCCAAACAGATCAAAGATTGGGAGGATTTGGCCAAAGAAGGCGTGGAAGTTGTAACTCCAAATCCCAAAACATCTGGTGGTGCTCGCTGGAATTATTTGGCCGCCTGGGGATCAATACTGAAAAAAGAACTTGGAAATTTGGACTTTATTAAATCGCCCGAAAAAGAATCGCAAGTGAAAGAGGCGCAGGCAAAAGCGAGAGAATTTACTAAAAAACTCTTCAAAAATGTCAAAACTATGGACAGTGGAGCCCGCGGTTCGACCGTTCGATTCGTGCAACAAAAGTCTGGTGATGTGCTGATTGCATGGGAAAACGAAGCTCTTTACTTCCAAAAAATGGAGTCAGAACAAGGATTCGAAATTGTCGTGCCATCTGTCACTATTTTGGCAGAGCCGCCAGTCGCACTGATGGACCAAAACGCCGATCAGCAAAAAACTCGTGACATCGCCGAGGAATACCTCACTCATCTATATTGTGAGGAGGCGCAAAATATCATTGCTCAAAATTTTTATCGCCCCTCTGATCCCAAAGTTATGGAAAAATATGCCAGTCTGTTTCCACAAATCGAAACCTTCACAATCGCAGATGTTTTTGGATCGTGGACGGCCGTTCAACGTGAACATTTTAATGCAGATGCCATTTTCGACCAGATCATTTTAGAAAACACAAAGTGAACGAATTTGTATTATGGGCACATCTAATAATTCATGTTTCAAAAACACAGACTCCGCAATTTACTGAGTTTTTGTGTTCAAAATTTGGCAATCGATGAATAAATAGATGTGCCCAGATGTTTGGTCTGCGTTTATGGATTCAGGCATTTTGACAACGGAAAAGGCATCAAACGGCAATAAAAATGGTAAAAAAGTATTTCACTCAAATTCTGGGGCATCGAACAACCATCCATTTATTTATTGGGCACATCTAAAAACCCAATTTTCAACATCAAAAACCTTGAAAAACACGGTATTTTTTGAGGTGAGCAAAGGAAAAACGAATAAATGGAGGTTCCCTAATTTAATTTACCCAAATTGCTCATCCTTTTTTTTTGAAAGCGGATGTACTAATCATGGATGAAAAAATCGGGGAAAAAACCACAAAGTGTCTGTTTTTGAAGAAAAAGAGGCAATTCCATCGGAAATTACAGTAATTTTCCGTATATATCATGTGGAAATAATGAAAATCGTCGAAGATAATGGCAAAATCAGTCTTGATATGTCATCTGTCGCCGAAAAATCATTTATTGACCGACATCTGTAAAATGAGTACTATTCCTTTTGGACGTGCGAACAGGTTTTTTGTTAAACTTGTTCAAATTTTCAAATTGTGGGCGTGCTCTGTCTGATTGTGTCGTTTTTTCTTCTAAGATGGGGGAAATTCTCCAATTTATCGCATATTTCGTTCCATTTGGTCACTCATTTATTGGGGAACACTAATCGGCGTTGTCTTGGCGGCGGTCATCAGTGTCTGCGCTCATTTTATGATCAATTCGCATTTGCATGAATATGTGCTGCGTGATCTGCAGAAGCATTTTCCGAACCTAGATGTACAAGTCGGAAGTATTCAGCTCGTCGAACAAAAAGGCATTCAAATTAGTCATCTGGAACTAAATCTTCCCGCAGAAAAACAGGGATGCCAAAATCGACCTCTGCTGATTGTCGAAGAGGTCTTTTTAGAATGTCCAGTATCTGTAAAAACGCTTCTCATGCAGCA
>JBOFGF010000108.1:0-6246 GCA_051649005.1 Thermoguttaceae bacterium
CAAGCGCATACTGCCTTAGTAACGTGAGGGGACACTTCGTAATTCTGTGGCACATGGCGTTCCCTTTTCTTTTTGAAAAGGCTTTCGCCTTCTTGTCGATTCTCGACCAACGATTTTTGCGATCCATTTTTCTGTTACGATAATCTTTTTATGTTTTCAACCACAAGGAGAAAAACCATGAGTTCAAACGTGATTGATGGTGATAAATGGGATCAGAAGTGGGATTGGGTACTGACACAATTCGGATTGTCGCCAATTGTAAATTAAAGACAAATATCTTTGGCAGGCGGGCAAAGCAAAGCCAGCGGGCTAGAGCGTTTTAATAATTTATGTACGCTACAATTACGAAAAATCCCGTCCCCGAACGCCGTCGGCGTTCAATAATGGTAGAAACGAATTGCCCCACAAAAACACGACTCCGTGAGGAGTTGAATAATGGTCGCAGATATTGAACCCCGAATGGGGTTCTTGTAACTATATTGCTCACGCTTCTACCATTCGGAAGTCCCTAACGGGACTTGGAGAAATTACCCTTCTACCATTCTGCAACATCTACGATGTTGAGGATGTGTAAAAAATAGATACTACACAGATGCCTTGTGTATAATAATTATTAAAATGCTCTAAAATTAACCTTACTTTATGACCATGCCAAACTGGTTTTTCACTGACGCAGACGGAATAAAACAGGGGCCGATCAACGATCAGCAACTTCAATCACTGGTGAAGCAGGGAATAATTGTTCCGACAACCGTTATGGAAACCGATGGCGGGCATACAGGTCAAGCGGGGCAGATTCCAAACCTCTTTCCTGCGGCATCGCCATTTGCACAATGCGGAACATCTGTTCCGCCAGCAAATAGTTTTTGTACCCATTGCGGAAAGGGTATTGCTCAACATGCTGTTGCTTGTATATCGTGTGGTGCTTCTCCCATTGGGCATCGCAATTTTTGCCGTCATTGCGGCGCGGCATTAAATCCCGCACAGGTGGTCTGTATTAAGTGCGGTTCGTCTGTTGCTTCAACTCCGGCATCACGACAGGGATATGCGGGGCAGAGTGGAATGGTCGTCGGTCAAAGTGGAAATTCAAACCCAAAAAGCAGAGTAGTCGCCGCGATTTTGGCTCTGTTGCTGGGTGGGATTGGTGCCCAAAAGTATTATATGGGAAGCTGGGGCTGGGGACTCGTCTTTACTCTTGCTTCGTTACTGCTCTTTTTTCCCTACCTTATTACCGAAATCATTGGTATAGTTGAAGGAATCCAATACTTGATAATGTCCGATGAAGATTTTGCCGCGAAATATCCATCAGAAACTCAAGCTCCTTTTCGTTGGTAAATTTTTGATTCAACATTTTTCGCTACCACCAGATTCGGCAAAGGTGTACAGCAATAGGGCACCACTAGTAATTGCTAATTTCAATCGAACTTTTGGCGGCACGGCATTTTTTTGATACAAAAATAATTTTTTCAATTTTTTTATCAAAAATCCACTTTTTTGACCGATTCGGCGAGCCGCCGGCGTAAGTCGGCGGTTGTTTTCCGTTTATCTCACCGTTGGAAAACATTTTCATTTTTCAAAAGTGGGGGTTGCAATCTTTAATTTTTCGTGTAAACTTCCAAGTTACATTCCGGCTTATTGCCGGTTCACAATTAGATAATCGCAAGTATTTTGCCACAGAAACCGTCTTTTTGATGGAGGCATTCTTCCATACGTTACCCGGCTTGCCGGTTGGAAGAAGAGAAATTTTGCCATTCGAAAACATGCATTCCCGAACGGGAATGTCATGCGGATGGCTTGCGAAGCGTTCCGTGCGGACCGTTTGAAACGGCCTGTATTGGTGTGCGCAAGCGCATACTGCCTTAGTAACGTGAGGGGACACTTCGTAATTCTGTGGCACATGGCGTTCCCTTTTCTTTTTGAAAAGGCTTTCGCCTTCTTGTCGATTCGCTCGTGAACTGTTTTTCACCCCTTTTTTTCAGCGAATCATGGCAATTCAAATCGAAATCGACGGCATCTTGAAGACGGTTACAAAAGAAGAACTTTTTTCACTGGCGGCATCGGGAACAATTTCGCCGACAACGCCGATTGAAGTGAATGGCAAACGTGGAACGGCAAATCGAGTAACGGGAATCGTCTTTGGCCAGTCGGTGCCAGTTTTTGAACGGTCGCCGATTCCTCCCGCTCCGCCATCACCAAGATCGGACACATATCAATTCGATGCGTTCATGAATGATGTTTTTGATGACATCTCTATTCCTACTACCACAAGCTCAGACATACATCAATCCGATAGAAAGCTAGCATCTGAAAATGGACACAGCAAAAAGGCGGTCCAAATCCCAAAAAGTCCATTCGAAGTTGGGAAGAGAAGTTATGGCGAGATGGTCGGAATTGGTTCTTTTTTTTCGTGGCTCACAGATTTTGCATTTAATGACATTCGGCTTCCTGCGATTAACCTATTTATCACACGGGTGCTTTATGTCATTGACTTTGTGTTAATCCACGTGTGCGCCATCTTGGGGCCGCTATTTCTTGTATTTGCTTTGCTGTGTAATTCAAGTGTATATGAGGCTCCCTCTGCTCTATTTTGTACCATATTTTCGACTCTTTTACTCTGGATCGTGTGTGCCATTGCTCTGGTTTTTGCACGTCTTCTTTTGGAGTGGTTTCTCATGTTAGTGGATTTGGTGGTTGAAACGACCAAAGCTGCTCGTATTTATATTGCGGAGCATAATGAAACGAAATAACGGTGGCATCATGCGGCTAATGTGAGTATCAGCGACATGAATCCATAACAAAATCGTTACAAAAATAAAAACCGAAAAGAAGGGACGCAAGTCCCGTATTGACGGTCTCTTTTCATCGGCGAGCCGTCCGTTTAGCCCGCTTTCGTAGAAAGCGGTTGTTTCGTTCGGCGGTCGTTTGCAAAAAATCAATAGCCATGTTGACGTGGGATTCGGGACATGATAAAATTCGGAGTCGATGACCCGTTCAAAACGACAAAATGTCACGAATATGTCCGCAAATATGCCGCCTCCGATGGGGCAGTATTTCATGTTCACGCAGGACAGTCAAAACAAAAACCTTTTTCATTCATTAACTATTCCTATGAAAAGACGTGATTTTCTCGGTGCGGCCGCGCTCGGGGCCGGTGGTTTGGCAGCTGGAACATTTCCGGCGTGGTCTGCTGAAACGGAGACAAAATCGACCGATCCTGTCGCAATTGTTTCTTTGACACCAGAAGTAAAGACGACTCGAATCGGGTTCGGAACTGGAATGCGCGGCGGAAACCGCTCCTCGCAAATCACTCGCATGGAAAAGGAGAAAGGATTGCAGCTCCTCCAATATGCGTATAATCTTGGAATTCGCCTTTTTGACGTAGCTGATTTATACGGCTCGCACGCTCTTGTGGCGGAGGCTCTAAAAGACAAACCACGCGACAGTTACACCATCGTTTCAAAAATTTGGATGCGTCCAGGAGGAATTCCGGGAACGGAACGACACGGACCTGCGGTCATGGTGCCACAATTTTTGAAAGAACTTCAAACTGACTACATTGACGTTCTTCAGATTCATTGCATGGTTGCCGCAAATTGGCCAGAAGGACATGCCGCGACAATGGAGGAGTTGGAATTACTCAAGAAAAAAGGAATGATTCGAGCACATGGAATTAGTTCACATTCAAATGCCGCATCAGAAGTGGCGGCGAAAACTCCCTGGTGCGAAGTGATTCATGTTCGCATAAACAATAAGGGAATTAGCATGGACGGACCAAGTGACGATACTGCTGCAAGAGTTGCAGAAACTGTTCGCACTACAAAACTCTGTCACGATGCCGGAAAAGGTGTTATTGCAATGAAAGTTCTTGGAGAGGGAACAATGACCGACCTCGAAACGCGTCGCAATTCCGCCGCTTTTGTGACCAATCTTGGATGTGTCGATGCGATGATCATTGGTTTCGAGGAAAAAGAGCAAATTCCCGAATTTATCGAAAACGTCGCGTTGGCTCTAAAAGCCGCACCATCTGTTTAGAGCGTTTCTATAATTATTTTACGCTGCAATTACAAAAAATTCCAATCCCGAACGCCGACGGCGTTCGGCCCAACAAAACCGCCAACTTACGTTGGCGGATCGCCAAACGGGAACGATGTTTCTACCGTATTATTGAAACAATCCCAGCGGGATTGAATAATGGTAGCTCCGTGTGAGGCACAGTATCTAATTATACTGGCACCGAAACACGGGGGAATGTTCAGATACAATCAACCAAACGGAGGCAAGAATGTTGCAGAGAAATAGATTTTTTGTTCTTGTGTCAATATCTTTTATGACGTTTTTCGCTCACTCCATCTTCGCAGAGGAGCTGACTGTCGCTGAAAAAGACAAGCTC
Source organism: Thermoguttaceae bacterium (assembly GCA_051649005.1). Lineage (GTDB taxonomy): Bacteria > Planctomycetota > Planctomycetia > Pirellulales > Thermoguttaceae > WRKP01. The sequence continues at coordinate 4,391 of JBOFGF010000108.1, forward strand.
CGAATCAAAGACATCGTGAAAAAGCGAAACATTGATGATGGGCATATTCCGACGCCGGTTTCTGGTGTAGCTTTGCTCCCTGATGGTTCACCCGCAATCGGATTCAAAGTCGATGGCTGGGGACGTTCCGGCTATCATTCCAATTATGGAGACGGTTTCTTTGGTGCGATCACCGATGAAAAGGGACATTTTACTCTCGATCTTTGGCGTCCATATACTTACAATCTAAAAATTACCGATCCGAACAATGTTTATGCCTCTCGTGATTTTCATCTCACACTCGATGAAAAAGATGCCGCTCCCGCTCCAATCCAATTTCAGCTGCAAAAAGGCGTTGTCATCGAAGGCATTGTCATCAACAAAGATACGGGAAAACCGATTGCCGATCTGTCCGTTTATCTGACCCATAATCCTGTTTTCGTTTCCATACAGGATTATGGAGGAATTGAAAAATTTTATGAACATGAAAAAACAGAGCAAATTCCTCGTGAAGTCAAAACAGATGAGAAGGGGCACTTTTTGTTCTCGGCATTGCCGTTTGAAGAACAGTATTTGGTGTCGTTAAACTCTTTTCACGGTTCATTTCGTCAAGCGGACCCGGAGGAACTAAAAGTATATGCTCGAATACTCAAAGTTGAAAACGAACCAATCGAGCTTTCATTCGAGATACCGTCTCCTTGGTATGGACAGGTTCTTCGCGGTGATGGGACACCCGCAGCTTTTTATCCCGTTGCTATGAATGCCGTCGATTATGGCGAATTTTGTGACACCGATGCTGAAGGACGTTTTTGGACGTTCAAACCACTGCAAATGAAGTCGATTACCGTTGATACTTTTTATGCAGGTGAATGTTTTCATCGTTCCTATGATAAAGAAATACTGCCGCAAAATGAGCTGATTCATCTCACTCCCCCCGTTTTAGCAAAAGGGGTACTCGTCCGAAAATCGACAGGTCTGCCGCTTAGAAATTTCAAATTTGTGTGCAGACCACGCTCATACCACGACAACTTCATTACAACAAACGAAAAGGGTGAGTTCGAGATTCCAGAGCTTTTTAGCGGAAGTGAGGCTCGCCTCTGTTTTATGAACGAACCGGACGGCTTCAACTCCTGTAGCATTTATGAAGTGTTCAAAAAATTTACGCCAGATAGTACCAATTTTGATCTCGGAACTATCGAGCTAGAGGAATCCGGTTGGCTCGAACCAAATTTTTTAGACAATTTGCCGGGGAAGCCGATCAAAATCGAGGGAATATCCCTTGATGGAACCAAACTCGATTGGCAAAAATATTCAGGTAAAGTCGTTCTGCTCGATTTTTGGGCGTCGTGGTGCGGACCATGTATTCAAGAGCTTCCAAACCTAAAAGCACAATACGAAAAGTATCACGATAAAGGCTTTGAAGTGATTGGTATCAGTGTCGATGAAAACATGGAAGCCCTGACACAATCGGTCGAAAAGCACAATCTTCCTTGGCTTATTCTCGCCGACGCGAAGCTGAAAGATTCGGTCAAGATGATAAATCGTTTTGCGATTTCAGGAGTTCCATGCTGTATTCTTGTGGGGCGTGATGGCAAAGTGATTTCCGTAGAAGCGCGTGGTGAACGGCTGGAAGAAGAATTGAAGAAATTATTTGAACCACACTAAAAACCGGAAAGGGATCGAAATTCCCTGACTTCAGAACGGTAGAATAAAAAAAGAAGAATCCCGTTCCCGAATTCCGTAGCGACTGTGTTAAAAGTCAAGTGCAAAAAGCATTTTTTCACAAATTTTAGTTAAATTTTTTCGGCGACAGCACACTGCTTCCGCCAACAAGTTTTCGTTTTCAAAAGTACATTTAATATCGTTAATAATTTTCG
>JBOFGF010000109.1:0-13476 GCA_051649005.1 Thermoguttaceae bacterium
GAGCCTGAAATAGCAAGAGCAAACGCTGGTGAGTCGGTGTTGTTGTTCATGGATGGCGTACACTTTGTGCAAGCTGCGTTTCTTGGTTGTTTGTGGTGTTTTACGCGAATTTTTGTTCGTAGTCCATCAGGTCGCAGACGCTGGAATGTACTTGGTGCGTACAATTTTGTAACAGGACAATTGACGACGGTTGCGAACGATGGTTACATAACGGCGACGACAGTTTGCGAATTGTTACATAAATTATCGGCCAAATATGCAGGTCGTCCGATCACAATAATACTGGACAATGCTAGTTATCAACATTGCGTGTTGGTGAAAGGGTTGGCAGTTGAGTTAGGGATTAAATTGGAGTTTTTACCGAGTTACTCACCTAACTTAAATTTGATTGAACGGTTGTGGAAATTTACGAAACAAAAATGTTTGTACAGTGTTTATTATGAAACATTTGATGCTTTTGTATCGGGCATAACGGATTGCTTGAATCGTGTTGAGAGAAAACGTGACTTTATTGGCGGTGTAGAGTATATCGTCAACAACTTGCCCGTAAAACAACCGCTTTCTGCGAAAGCGGGCTAAACATTGTTACATTATATTGTTATGCCGCTATTCCAATGTATCTGATTATCGTGCAAAAGCAAAAATAAACATGGAAAAAATCGGCTGATTCGGTTGAATTACACGTTATTTTGCATATTTATCGATACAATTGCTACAAACGGGCTATTTTGTCAAGAAATAATGCCCTTTCGGCAAGTTCGCTTACAAAATTTCGTTTTTTTGACGATATATTACAATAAACGTGTATTTTTATTAGAGATATGAAAAGTCCATGTACAGAAATGAAGCGGCAGTTTGATGACCGACGAATTTAATTTCCGCCAGCGGTAAAAATCATGAACATTAGTTTTTCTTCTACATCGTATTCAAGCGTTCGACCAACTTATGTTGCAAGCACAACTTCAAAAGCGGCTGGAGAAACTGCGACTTCAAATGGCAGCAACAATTCGGACACGCTGACCCTTTCCGAAGAAGGAAAACAAGCAGCAAACGAATTACAGCCTAAAGAAAAATTTTATGAACCAAGATTGATTTCCGGTTCTCCTTATCAGCATCATAAGGAAGATTTGGCTCACTCCAAGCACCCTAATGTTTTGGCGTGGATGCTTGGAACAAGCGAAGAAGGAACTCATGATCGTGTTGTTTTATCCGCTACAGACCGAGCGGTTGTTCGGAATCAGGCGATGTTGGAAGCCAAAAAGTTGGATTCGATGGTCGCCGATAAATTAAAGCAAAATGGAATAATATTAGGTGATAAGGAGACATTGAATTTTTCAATAAATAAAAGTGGTGAAATCAAAGTAGATGTAAAAGGCATTTCCGATGACCAAAAAAGAGCATCCATTGAAAAAGCACTCAATGGCGACCAAGACTTTACTACACAACTGAAATATACTCACGCTTTGCGTGAAATGACTAAAATCGAGCCGGATGCCGTGTCATACAGGTTTATTTTAGAAACGCACATGCAGCGAGAATTAGGGCTTTCCCTAGACGAATTCCGCGCACCCGATGATTTCAGTCGTCGAATGACATACAAAGGCGAAAATGTCGACTGGATTGATCAAATGTATGACGAAGAACGTCTTCTTTATAGCAATATCGTTGAAAATGCAGATGTAACCCGAGTGCCTGAATATGAACTGGCCTTTTCTTTTCGTAACGGTATCGTGATTGAAAATGGAGTGAGTGACCTAGCAGGAATGAATAAGCGTTTGGATACCGGGTTTAGGCCGAATGCCGATATAACAGCCGATCTGACGTTGACGCTTGACGGAAAAGGAGATTATGTCAATTCTAGCGTTACAAGATTACAGATACTCGGTGAGGAAATAAAAGACCCTGCTGCTTTTGAGCAAGCCCATGGCAGGTTAGTTGCCAATGCGACGGGTGCGAACAAGGGGGAAACATACTGGAATCCTTTTGCAGGCGGAGTGTTACAGGAGTTGGCTTTTGATGCCAAACGCCTTTTAACTTTTGAGTTTGGTGTCGATGTCGAAACGATGAATGATGTGAAAATTGAGATTATTGGGCATGTTGATAAACGTCAGGAACTTCGTATTACCGGTTCCAAGCTCGGCACAGGCGACTTGTTAGGAGATGGCGAAGAATCATCAAATTCCGGTGAATCGTCCGAGAGCGGCAAAGACAAAAAGTTGGCACTGTTTTCAATCTCCTCGAACCATGATGCTTTTGCAGTTCAGATTCAGAACGTGCCAAATAAAGCAGACACTGAAGCGACGGACGCAAACGCAGACGAGCCAAAGCCTTCTGAATTACTACTCAATATCAAAATGGGCACGATTTTTGGTAACGGAATCCGTCAATATTCCGCAAAACCGGAAATGACTAATTTTATGCAGGAAGTCATCAGCAGCGGCATAAAGATGTTCAGAAACCAATCGCCGACCATCACCCTGTTCGGAAAACAATAGCGATTTTAGGGCATTTTAATAATTATTGCACACGATTATTGTACGCAAGTAATTTGTGTAACGCAAGTATGTTTGTCGTCTCCTCAACATCGTAGATGTTGCAGAATGGTAGAACAGTGATTTCTCCAAGCCGAACAAACCCGCCAACTTACGTTGGCGGCTCGCCAAATACACTGCCGAACAAAACCGCCGACTTACGCCGGCGGCTCGCCAAAATACCATGATCGGTTCTGCAACATGTCCACTCGTTGACAGATTGTCGCTGAAAAAGCGTCTTAAGGGAATCGAACCCTCAATTACAGCTTGGGAAGCTATCGTGTTGCCACTACACTAAAGACGCAAAAACGGAGGCCAGTAGTCGCCAAATCATAAATCAAAAATCATAAAATGGACGAACTGGCAACGGATGTTATTTTAGCCGGAAATTTACAAAAAAACAATCCCCCCAGTTTGTCCAAAGTCGTCGGATGAAAATCAGCGACTCGCTTCTGGAACGTATTTGGGGAGTTTTCTGTCAGCAAAAATCGGCTCGAATTGTGTCATTCTTTGTCGGCCTGAAATCATCGGAAGTGAAATGAGGTCTTCGCCGAGAAGTGGTTTTGCATATCGAATGAAATCGTCGGAAACATCAGCACCAGATGGCAATATCCATTCTTGCGGGAATGTTCGCTCGCTGTTTGCCACAAGTTTTAACGGCACTTTGTCGTATCTGACATTGTAAATTTGACCAGGTTCGCGGAGAATCGTTGACATGAATCCGCCGTTTCCTGTTGCCGCAAGTTCCATCGCTTTTTGGCCAAGTCGATACGCTTCATCCAAATCGGTAATCGAGGCAAATGCCATCGAATGTCGCTGGTCCGTTCCCGGCACATTACCGCGTGCTGCTCCTTTGACGCACAAACCACGCTGATTGAGATCGTTGACAATTGTTTGAGCGACCGTTATTTGACTGGCACCGAAATTAGTGTGTCCAAACGAATCTTTGACCACTCCGACATCGCCAACATCGAATCCTTCACTGACGACAACAATACATCGACCTCGTTTTCTAAGCATTTCATTTACTTGCTCTCGAAGTTGTTCAAGCGAACAAGGACTCTCCGCCAGATAAATGAGCAGCGGCATTTCTCGTTTGGGGTCTGCAAGTCGAGCCGCCGCCGGAATAAACCCGATTTTGCGTCCCATCGCCTGCAATACGAGAACTGGATCAGCTGGACATGAACCTTTATTTTCTTGGTTCGCACACTGAATGGCGTGAACCCAGTATTTTGCGGTCGAACCATATCCGGGGGTGTGATCTATCAATTTGAATTCACTGTCGCCGACATCATTATCAATTGTTTTAGGAACACCGACTGCCATTAGATCGAGACCACGTTGTTTGGCCAATTCAGCTATTTTGTGGGCGGTGTCCATCGAATCATTTCCGCCGTTATAAAGGAAGTATCCGATATTTTGGGCTTTCAGGACATCGACGACTCGCTCAAAATCTTGCGTCTGATGTGACTTGAGTTTATAGCGGCAAGTTCCGATGGAACCTGCGACTGGCGTATATCGGAGGAGTGAAATTTCTTCTTCATTTTGATCTGAAAGATTTAGGAGTTCTTCTTTTAGAACCCCTTCAATTCCATGCACTGCGCCATAAACAGTGCCGACATTGTCGAAATGTCGGGCAGCATCAATGACACCGCGAAGTGAGCTATTTATCACACAAGTCGGGCCACCACTTTGGGCGATAATCACATTTTTTTTCATCGTTTTGCGGATCGTGTTGATTTGGTGAAATCATCTGAAAATTCCAGAACAAAATGGAGTTTCAGAACAGTGCGAGCATTTTACACTTTTTTTGAAAAGTTTCAACAGATGAGACAGAAAAAAATAAATTCGCAAAATTCGCGTCCATGTTCGGCGGTGTATTCGGCGAGCCGCCAACGTAAGTTGGCGGGTTTTATTTGTCACAATCACGACAGTTTTTTTCAAGGTCGTATTACCTTTGGATTTACACCTAAAAAACCTGGGTTGTAACCTGCTTTTTTAAGGCGAGTCAGGGCTTCGGAATTGAGGTATTGAAGCACCAGCAAGGCAAACAAAGGGAAGATGCACACAATAGGTAATAAAAAGCAGATAATCAGGGGATGGCCAAGCTTTCGGGCGAGTATCGTCGAAAAGGCGAAAAAAAAGATTCCCGAAATCAAGCAAGGAATCCAAACCAGACGAATAACCGATGGCTCGACATCGCCTGGTTGAACAAACGTGGCATAACACACGAAAAACAGGCCGAGGCTCAGCAACATACAACCGACCGCATAAATGACAAAGCGTTGATAGCGAGCAATTTCATAAAGCGAATCCAGTTCGGAAGATGGCATCCTCTGTCTCTGCTGAAAAGTAATGTCGGGATCATTCTGGTTTGTTACGACGGATTTCGATTCTTTCATCTGATTCTTTCCTTCGTTAATCTTATTAGTATTAAAATCCCAAAATTTTTAGGGCACTTCTAAAAATTATATTATAAAGCGAAAACAACAACAACACCTCTCGCAATTTTGCATAATCTCGCTAATGGAGTTAGAATAAAAACAACCGCCGGCGAACAACCGCCGACTAACGCCGGCGGCTCGCCTAACAAACCAGCCAACTTACGTTGGCGGCTCGCCTAACAACCGCCGACTTACGCCGGCGGCTCGCCAAATACACCGCCGAATACACTGCTCGCCGAACTAAAACCGTGAACATATACAAAAATTTTTACTTCACTAATGACCTATTGACTTTTCCTTCGAGATAAAACATAATATGTTCCTGTTTGGCGCGGCAAAGAACCGTCGATCTTAGAAACAACAGCTTTCTACGAAAGCTGGCTAAACATAATTTATTCCGTTTCATAATCCAAATAATTTGATTTTTCACCATGATTCAGCCTGATTTTGCTAAATGTGATGGATTAGTTCCTGTGATTGCACAAGATGCCGACACCGGCGTGGTATTGATGCTCGCTTATATGAATGAAGAAGCGTATCACGAAACACTCGAAACAGGTCGGGCCGTTTATTTTAGTCGCAGTCGCAATAAACTTTGGCGAAAAGGGGAAGAAAGTGGAAATGTCCAGAAAGTGCTCGGGATTTTCATTGACTGCGATGCCGACACGATTCTCTTGAAAGTCGAACAAATCGGCGGTGCTGCCTGCCACGAAGGTTATCAAAGTTGCTTTTTCCGACAAATTACTCCAAATGGCGTTGAAACAATTGGCGAACGACTTTTTGATCCGAAATCGGTCTATAAAAAATAGCTCGGCTTATAAAAAACAATTTGGATATACCAACAATAACAGATGCGGTGCAAAATTTATCGCCGAAAACCTAAACCCTGATAAACATTTTTTCTTTTTTTGTTACTATGATTCATTCGATTGTTCTTGTCAAACAGGTTCCAGACACGGCCAATATCACGGCGGAGGCGATGAAAGAAGATGGCACAGTGAATCGTGCCGCGCTCCCGACCATTTTTAATCCCGAAGATTTGCACGCACTGGAAGCTGCGCTCGATGTCAAACAGAGATATGGCGGCAAAGTGACCGTTCTTTCGATGGGTCCTCCGAAAGCAGCCGATGTTCTCCGCGATTGCTTGTTTCGTGGGGCAGACCGCGCAATTTTAATCACAGATAGACGTGCGGCGGCCAGTGACACACTTGCGACGAGTTACATTTTGTCGCAGGGAATCAAAACTGTCGGCAATTTCGATTTAGTATTTGCCGGAAGACAGGCGATTGATGGTGACACCGCCCAAACTGGTCCGCAGTGTGCGGAAAAACTGGGAATCCCGCAGATCACTTACACGGAAGAAATCATCGAGATCAAAGCTGGTTTTGCGACGATCAAACGGAATATTGGGAATGGCTATGAAATAGTGAAAGTGAAGCTGCCTGCTCTTTTGACAGTCGTGGAAACAGCGAACACCCCTCGTCCATGGGCCGCAAAACAAATGATGCGACACAAAAACGACCGTGTTCCGGCGGAGGTTTCCACGGAATCTCTTGAAATTCTTCGGCAAAAAAACCGTCTCCTCGAACAGTGGAATCTCGACGACATTCATGCCGACTTGGAACGGTGCGGCGTTTCAGGGTCTCCGACGAAAGTTTTCCGTATTCAGTCGATCATTCTGAAAAAGGAAGGATTTACCGAAGTTGAAGCGACACCAGCCGGAATTTCTGCACTGGTCCATGAATTGGTGTCAGACAAAACGCTCGGATAATTCGGAGAAACCACCGCTTTCTGCGCCATTTTTACTGATTTGGCGCAGACTGGACGCATTTACTGACTGGACGCAAAACAAATTCAATTTCCGTAAACGATTACCATTTTTGCCACTCTTGAAAAAATCTGGGAATGATGTAAAATCGGGAGCGGTATTGTATGTTGCCGCTCATTTCGCACTTTTATTCATCCATTTGTCCACATTTTGATTTTTTCATGTTCTCCAAGCAGAGCGGAACTTATCGACTCGTACTTCCAACACTCGAGTCTCCTCGTGAATTGGAGCGACTTACTGGCCCCGAACTCCAGAATCTTGCCGCTGAAATTCGAGAAGAAATCTGCCGTCTTTATGACCAGCGATCTGTTCATTTTGCCTCGAATTTGGGTGTTGTCGAACTTGCTATTGCACTTCATTCGACATTTGACTTTTCGTGGGACCGGCTAATTTGGGACACTGGACACCAAATTTATCCGCACAAACTTTTAACAGGTCGCTTCAATCGATTTCACACGATTCGCACACAGGGCGGATTGATGGGATTTCCAAATCCCGCTGAAAGTGATTATGATTTGATGATGACCGGACACGCCGGATGCAGTGTTGGAACGGCAATCGGTTTGTCATGCGGAGATGCGTTGATCGCCGGAACAAATAAACGACACAGTGTCGCCGTCATTGGAGATGGTGCGTTCGCATCTGGAACTGTCTTTGAAGCTCTGAATCATGCAGGCGGCATGAAACAGAATATCACAGTGGTTCTGAATGACAATAAGATGTCGATTTGTCCCCGCGTCGGAGGGCTTTCGACATATTTAGACCGACTTCGTCTAAATCCATTTTATCTTCGTGGCAAGCAAAAATTACAGCGTCTAATTGATGGCATACCACTCGTGGGCGAGTCGATGGACACGGTGCTCGGTCGCTTCAAAATGGCCCTGAAAGCAGGATTGCTCGGCGGAATGTTGTTTGAAGAACTAGGATTTCGATATATTGGACCAGTCGATGGACACAATATCCCACGTCTCCAGCGATTCTTACGAATGGCCCGACAATTTGAAGAACCGGTTCTTCTCCATGTTTTCACAGAAAAAGGACGCGGATTCAAACCGGCAGAAGAAGACCCAGCCGCATTTCATGCACCACTGCCGGGCAGCTATTCCGGGAATGTTTGGCTGCAAGACGAAGCAGATTCTGCGGAAATTTCATTAAAATGTTTGGAAAATCCCCATGTTTCAAGCAGCGATATTCAAACCAGCCCAGGAATACTTCCCAAAACGACCGACGCATCACCTTTCACCGAACATGCCAGAAATGCGATTTTCCGTCTGATGCAAGAAGATGACCGCATTTGTGTCATCACCGCAGCAATGTGTCAGGGAAATATGCTCGAACCAATTCGACAGGAATTTCCTGCCCGATTTTTCGATGTTGGTATCTGCGAATCACACGCAGTCATTTTCGCCGCAGGTCTGGCAAAGTCGGGAATGAGACCAATTGTCGATATTTATAGCACCTTTTTGCAGCGAAGTTACGACCAATTATTTCAGGAAGTTTCGCTCCAAAATCTTCCAATCATCTTTGCAATTGATCGCTCTGGACTCGTCGGACCAGACGGACCAACGCATCACGGCGTTTTTGACATCTCCTTTTTGCGACCTTTTCCAAATTTCGTGCTGATGGCACCAGCAGACGAATTGGACATCGAACCAATGTTTCGACTTGCTGCATCGCTCAATTCACCATCTGCAATTAGATATCCCAAAAGTGCTGCCAAATCATATTTGCGTACTCAAAACTCGCTCGAACTGGGAAAATCGGAAATTGTCAGAGCCGGAAGAGATGGAATGATCGCGGTCTGTGGAAATATGCTTCAAAGAGCAGATGATGCGGCCAAAACTCTCGGCAAAAATCTTGATGGACTTGGTCGTGTCGATCTTGGCATCATAAATGCCAGATTCGTCAAACCGCTTGATGAAAAAATCTTGTTGCAGCCTCTCCGAGACGGGAAATTTCTTGTCACTCTCGAAGAAGGAATGCTCACTGGTGGATTTGGAAGTGCAGTCCTAGAAGCAGCAAATGAAGCAGGAATCGACACACGACATCTGAAGCGAATCGGAATCGGCGATTTTTATGTCGAACACGGCGACCGAGACGGTCTTCTGGATGCGCTGGGAATCTGCCAGCAAAAAATCGTCGATGTTTGCCGTAAACTCGTCTTTGGTTAGTTGCAACGAAAAAACTGGCGAGCCGCCGGCGTAAGTCGGTGGTGTATTCGGCGGGTTATTGGGTCTGCCATTTTGGCAGATATTTTAACTCTCTCTGCAAAACATAGAATTGCTTTCTATCGTTTTTCGTGAAAAATTTGCGTTTTTTTCGCAGTTTTTTCGATAACCAAATTCGTTTAACGCAATATCGCTCAAATGGCACGCTTTTTGCGGTGATTTTAATATGTTGTATTAAATGTCAGAAAGAAGGGGGAAAGGGGAGAATTACCGCTCATCACCCACCACTTCGTCAACAATCCACTTGAAGGAGTTTAAGAACGTGTCGAAGAAAATGTCATTCGATGACGAGGCGCGTCAGCCGCTCGCTGCTGGCGTCTCCAAACTTGCCCGCGCCGTCAAAAGCACTCTCGGTCCACGAGGACGAAATGCCGTGCTTGATAAAGGATGGGGTGCCCCAAAAGTCACAAAAGACGGCGTAACTGTCGCCGAAGAAATTACACTGGACGATCCCGAAGAAAATATGGGAGCTCAAATCGTCAAAGAGGCCGCTTCAAAAACAAATGATGTCGCCGGAGACGGAACAACGACCGCCACTGTTCTTGCTGAAGCGATTTATCTCGAAGGTCTCAAAATGGTTGCCGCCGGAGCCGATCCGATGGCTCTTTCTCGCGGTATTTCAAAAGGAGCCGCCGCCGTTTGTGAAGCAATCACAAAAATGGCCACTCCCGTCAGTGAGAAAAATAAGAAAGAAGTTGAACAAATCGCCACAATTGCCGGAAATAATGATCCGACCATCGGAAAAATTTTGGCCGAAGCATTCGTCAAAGTCGGCAAAAATGGTGTCATTACTGTCGAAGAAGGCAAACAGTCCGAAACGTATGTCGAAGTCGTTGAAGGAATGCAGTTTGATCGCGGTTTTCTTTCCCCTCACTTTGTCACCAATGCAGACGACCAAACTGTCGAACTCGAAGATTGTCTGGTCCTCATTCATGAAGACAAAATATCAAATGCTAAATCGCTGATTCCGCTTCTCGAAGCCGTTTCAAAACAGAGCAAACCTCTTCTTATTATCGCCGAAGATATTGACGGAGAAGCACTTGCCACTCTTGTCGTCAATAAACTGCGAGGAATGTTGAAGGTTTGTGCCGTCAAAGCACCCGGATATGGAGACCGCCGAAAAGCTATGATGGGCGATATTGCCATTTTGACCGCCGCCACTGCCGTCTACAAAGACCTCGGTGTGCAACTCGAAGCCGTCAAAATGACCGATCTCGGACGATGCAAAAAAGTGACTATCAACTCCGACAGCACCACGATGGTCGGTGGAACCGGCAAAAAAGCCGAAATTGATGGACGTGTCGAAATGATTAAACGTGAAATCGAAACGACAACAAGCAATTATGACCGCGAAAAATTGCAAGAACGTCTCGCCAAATTAGCCGGTGGTGTCGCTCAAATCAATGTCGGTGCTGCAACTGAAACCGAACTCAAAGAGCGAAAATACTTGTATGAAGATGCCAGAGCTGCCACAAAAGCGGCACTCGAAGAAGGAATTGTCGCAGGCGGCGGTGTCACTTTGATGCGATGCGAAAAATCGCTCGACAAAGTTGAATCAACCGGCGACGAAACATTCGGCGTTCAAATTATCCGTCGTGTACTCGATGCGCCAATTCGTTGCATTGCTGAAAATGCCGGTGTCGATGGAGCCGTCGTCGTCAATCGTATTCGCCAGATGAAAGGTAAAAACGATGGATACGATGCTGACAAAGACAAGTACGTCGATATGTTCGAGGCGGGAATTATTGACCCAGCCAAAGTAGTCAAAACCGCTTTAGCAAACGCTGCCAGTGTCGCTGGCCTGCTCCTCACCACTTCGTGTATCCTTTCCGAAATTCCCAAAAAGGGAGGTGCTGGTCCCGCGATGCCACCTGGTGGCATGGATGGAATGGGAGGCATGGGTGGCATGGGAGGCATGGGCGGAATGGGGTTCTAAGACCTAAAAACAAAATCCGCTTTCAGCATCACTATTACAATACTTATTTTACTACGAAAGGATAATTGCTATGACAAAAAATGTTCAACTGAAACCACTTGATGACCGCATTGTCGTCAAACCCGTCGAAGCCGAAGAAAAGACCGCCGGTGGACTTTTCCTCCCCGACACTGCCAAAGAAAAGCCGCAGCGCGGCAACGTGATCGCTCTCGGTCCCGGCAAGTTGCTCGATTCCGGCGAACGCGCTCCGATGAGTGTCGCCATCGGTGATGAAGTCATTTACGGAAAATACTCCGGCTCCGACATCGAAGTCGATGGAAACGAAGTCAAAATCCTCCGTGAATCCGACGTTCTTGCAAAAGTCGTCAAATAATTGTACTCCAAAGTGTCATGTGTGAGTTTGGCCCGTTTGGGCTTTGCCACTTATCGAAGATCATTGCAGCCAGCATCCTTGAAGAATTGTTGAATTACAAATTTTATTTTAATTATAATGAGTTCAACTTACTCGAAAGGATGATGGTGAATACAATGAAATACTTACTAAAACACCTGTTTAATCGAATACTGTCGTTTTGGAAAAATATTACATCTTCGATGGCGGGCCAAAATCATTCATGTGCAAAAAAAGTCGATAATTTATTCTCCCAACAAAATAACCTCAGAAACTCAAAAGAATGTCCAAACAACTCATTTTCAACGACGACGCTCGGAAAAAAATTCTCGATGGCGTCAATAAACTTGCCGATGTCGTGGCTGTCACAATGGGACCGACTGGCCGCAATGTGATTCTCAATAAGTCGTATGGAGGCCCGACAGTCACGAAAGACGGTGTTTCCGTCAGCAAAGAAGTCGAACTGGAAGACCCGTTCGAAAACATGGGAGCGAAACTGGTAAATGAAGTCGCCTCCAAAACGTCTGATATTGCAGGAGATGGCACAACAACAGCGACCGTTTTGGCTCGTGCCATTTATAAAGAAGGCCTGAAAAACCTCGCCGCCGGTGCGAATCCGACTTCTCTCCGACGCGGCATCGACAAAGCCGTCGATGCTGTTGTTACAAAATTGGGAGAATTGGCGAAACCTGTTACAACAAAACAGGAAATTGCCAGTGTCGGTTCAATCAGTGCAAATAATGATCCGACTATCGGCAATCTACTCGCAGAAGCGATGGAAGCGGTCGGAAATGATGGTGTCATCACTGTCGAAGAAGGAAAAACAGCCGAAACAACTTATGAAGTCGTCGAAGGAATGCAGTTCGACAAAGGATATATCTCCCCGTATTTCATCAACGACACCGCGAAGATGAATTGCGTCATGGAAAATCCGATGATATTATTGCACGAAAAGAAAATTAGCAACATTCGTGAACTGATTCCGCTCCTCGAAAAAGTGGCAAAGACAATGAAGCCGCTCCTTATTATTTGTGAAGATATTGATAATGAGGCAATGACGATGCTCGTCGTCAATAAACTGCGCGGCGTTCTCGATGTTTGTGCCGTCAAAGCTCCCGGATTCGGTGATCGACGAAAAGCTATGCTCCAAGATATTGCAATTTTGACCGGAGGAGTTGTCATCAGTGAAGACCTCGGAATCAAACTCGAAAATGTAACAATTGACCAACTTGGAAAAGCACAGCAAGTTACCATCGACAAAGATGCGACTGTCATTGTCAAAGGCGGCGGTACAAAAACAGAAATCAAAGGACGCGTCGATCTTTTGAAAAAACAGATCGAAACGACCGAAAGTGATTATGATCGGGAAAAATTCCAAGAACGTCTCGCCAAACTTTCCGGCGGAGTCGCTGTAATCCAAGTCGGTGCCAGCACTGAAACGGAAATGAAGCAGAAAAAAGCTCGAATCGAAGATGCTTTGCACGCCACTCGTGCAGCGGCACAAGAAGGGATTTTGCCCGGCGGCGGAGTCGCTCTTTTGCGATGCAAAGAAGCCGTCGAAAAAGTGCAGGCTTCTGTTTCGGGAGACGAAAAAGTCGGTGCTGACATCATCCTTCGCATTTTGCAGAAGCCGATGATCCAAATTGTCGAAAACTGTGGGCTGGACGGCGCGGTAATTGCCGACGAAGTCTCCCAGAAACCGACAAACACTGGATACGATGCTCATTCTGGAAAGTACGTCGATATGTTCAAGTCGGGAATTATTGATCCGCTAAAAGTGGTTCGCACCGCTTTGACGAACGCATCGAGCATCGCCGGTCTGATGTTGACCACCGAAACTCTCATTACTGATTACAAAAAAGATGATGCCAAAGAAATTTATGGCGCAGTCGTTTAATGAAGCCAAAAACCAACGAGCTGGTGCGCTTCGAGCCGGTGCGTAAGCACCGGCATTTTTCGAGCCGGTGCGTGAGCATCGGGATGAAAACAACGCCGTAGCGACTGTGTTCCAAGTCAAGTGCAAAAAGCATTTTTTCACAAATTTTAGTTAAATTTTTTCGGCGACAGCACACTGCGTCCGCCAACAAGTTTTCGTTTTCAAAAGTACATTTAATATCG
>JBOFGF010000110.1:0-1587 GCA_051649005.1 Thermoguttaceae bacterium
CCAGAGCGCGGTTCCACCGGTTGGAACATTTTGGCTAATTGTGTAATCTTGCAAATAAGTGGCTCGATAATGAAAAGGTCGCCCAATTCGTCCTTCATCGACAATTTGTTTGAAGAGTGAAATGGCGGGAACACGGCGATAATTGAAGGAGACCATGTTTTTGACACCGGCTTTTTCAACAGCGGAGACCATTTCTTCGGCCTCTGCAAGATTCATGGCAAGTGGTTTTTCGCAGACGATCATTTTTCCCGCTTTTGCAGCGGCGAGAACCATCTCTTTGTGGAGAAAATTCGGTGAAACGACATCGACAATATCGATGTCAGGTCGATCTATCAATTTTTTCCAATCGGTTTCAATTGATTCATATCCCCACATTTTTTGAAAGTGAGTAAGAGAATCACGGTCTTCTTCGCGTCCATAACATGCTTTCAAAACAGGCTGAAAAGGAGTATCGAAAAAGTGATTCACCTGAGAATACGCATTAGAGTGAGTGCGTCCCATAAAACCACATCCGAGCATTCCAACATTCAAAACTTTTTTTGACATTGCCTTATTTCCTCTCAAAAAGGGGGAATCACAAACGAATCTGGATAAAAATTACGAAAATGAGGAGGTGTATTCGCCTCCATTGCCAACAAACTGACGAATAACAAAACGATGAAATTCGATATTTCGATCAGCCATTTTCCTGCAACAGATATTCTATTCTATTCATTCTTTTTCGACAAGCACTCTTGTCAAAAAAATTGGATTTACGACAGACCGCCGACAAGTTTTGTGGTTTTGATGAAATCGACAAAATAGAAGCCGGAAAGAAGCGACCATCGGGAGCGTATTGACGGTTTATTTTTGGCACAGAGAAGCGGAAACAAATCCTCCGTGAACACTGCGTCTCCGTGAGAGAAAAAAATTCCAGCCGTTCAATAGAAGCCGGAAATGGCATTTCCGAATCCCATCGGGATTAAATATCGGTGACCATAATTCAACTCCGACGGAGTTGTGTGTTTTTGTGGGTAATTCGTTTCTACCATTATTGAACACCTCCGGTGTTCGGGAACAATAAACCCGCCGAATAAACCCGCCAACTTACGTTGGCGGCTCGCCGCGCCGGTGGCTCGATAAACAAAACCGTGAACGGATACAAAATTTACACGGGCCATTTTATTTTCTTGGCGTTTCATGTATATTTTACTATTCATTTTACTATTTCTGAAATTAAATTGAGGCAAGAAATTCAAATGATGACAGAAGAAAGTGCCATTGCTCCCCCTCTTTTGGCATCCGCTCCAATGGCAGGATATACCAATTATGCGTTCAGAGAGTTGCTCCGTTCACTTGGCGGAGTCGATCTAATTGCCACCGAAATGATTTCCGCACGAGCTTTCATGGAAATTGACACCCGAAATCTTGCCGAACCATCTCGCTTGTGGGGAATTCGAGAAGAACACGCTCCAATCTCTGTACAAATTTGGGACAATGATTCTGACACACTCGCACATTTTGCACATCGTCTTGCTTTCGATTTTCATGTCGCCGTCATTGATCTGAACTTCGGATGTCCCGCTCCGCAGATCGCAGGTCGAAGTG